>JALGUG010000259.1 GCA_029820995.1 Candidatus Zipacnadia bacterium | reverse complement strand
GCGGTGCGCCATCTGGTGCGGGAACCGACGCGGGCGTGAGGCCGGGGCGATGGAACGCGGGAACATTGGGGCGAAGATGAGCATGCAATTAGAAGAGCGGGCCGATGCGAGGTGGGCGACATGCAGGGATCTTCGACTCTGATCGAGACGCTCAGAGGCGTGCGGCGACGCCTGGCGGCTCTGCGACTACTGGAGTGCGTCGTGGCGGCGCTGGCTTGGGCCGCCCTGACGGCGGTACTGGTGCTGGCGATCCACAAGGCCGGCTGGCTGGACGACTTCTGGCCCTGGGCGGCGGCCGCGCTGATCTGCGGGATAGCGGGAGGCATTCTGTGGGCGTGGGTGTCGCGGCCCACTATTCCAGACGCGGCAGTCGCCGCGGATGAGCGGCTGGGGCTGAAGGAGCGGCTGAGCACGGCACTCCAGTTCCTCGGCGGGGGGCCTTCGCCGCTGGTGCCGGCGCTGGCCGCGGATGCCGAGGCTGCCGCGCGGACCATAGACCCCCGGCAAGCATGGCCGGTGCGGGCTCCGCGACAGTGGCGCATGCTGGCGGTGGCGGGAGCGGTATTTGTCGGGCTGTACTTCGTGCCCCAGCAGTCGCTGCTGATCTCACCGGGGCGACGGGCCGTCAAGGAGACGATGAAGCGGGAGGGGAAGCGACTGCAGAAGATTGCCAAGGACCTGCGGGCCAAGGCGACGGCCAGGGACTTGAAGACCAGCAAGAGGGTCGCCAAGGAACTGGAGAAGCTGGCCAAGGAACTGGCGCGCGCCAAGATGAGGAAAAAACAGGCGTTGCTGAAGACGGGAGCGCTGACACGGAAGATCTCGGAGGAGCAAAAGAGGCTGGCGTGGCGGAACACGCGGCAGACAATGCGCGCAGCGCTGTCCAAGTTGGGTAAGGTGCCGCTGGAGAGCAAGGCGGCCAAGGACCTCGCGCGGAGCGCTTCTCAGCGCGACTTGGAACAGGCGGCGGCGAAGCTAAAGGAGCTGGCAAAGAAGCTGCAGCGCGGCGACCTCACGCCCGACGAGCAGAAGAAGCTGGCGAAGGATCTGGAGAAGCTGTCGGCACAGCTCGCCGGTTCGCCGCTGGGGGCAGTGGCCTCCAGTCTGAGCGACGCGGCGGACGCGCTGAGCAGCGGGAAGTGCCGGAAGGCCGCGGCCGCGCTGCAGCAGGCGAGCCAACAGGCGTCGGCGGCAGCCAAGCAGATGGCCGACCAGCAGACCGTGCAAAGCATGGCCGACGAGGCCAAGATGTGCCAACAGGCCATCGCCCAGGCGGACCAGCCCTGCCCGCACTGCGGGGGGAAGGGCTGCTCGATGTGTCAGGGAACGGGCAAGCGGGGGTGCTGCAGCGGACGGGGGCAAGGAGGGCGCAGGGCCTCTGGAACACGCTCGTCCAGCGGCACCTTTGCCGGGCATGGCACGACGAACCTGGAGCAGAAAGGCGGGCCGATGCCCGGTTATCAAGGCGAGCCGAAGATGGACGATCCCACGAAGCATCCGAAGTGGGAGGAGAAGTTCCAGAGCATCTACGCGCCGGAACACATTGACGTGACGACCCAGGACACGCGGGTCAAAGGGCAACGCACCGAGCAGGGCAAGACTTACACGACGATCGTGCGGTCGGCGCCGGAAAAGCAGCCCGCATTTGCGCCGTACTACGAGGTCTATCAGGATTACGAGGCGGCAGCGGAAGACGCCCTGTCACGGGAGGACATTCCGCGAGGGTATAAGACGTACGTGCGCGATTACTTCGATTCGCTGCAGCCGGAGGGCTCGGCGGAAGAGCCGGGGGAGTGAGCGGAGCCAAGCAACGCCCGGGTGGGGGGCCGAGGGCGCCCGTCCCGGGGACGGCAAGCGCAGACGGGTTGGAGAAACAGGCTACCGACTACCGAAGTCGGATAACATGGGGCGTGGTGCCAGGCAGGCACTGCGCTCTGTTGTTTGGGGCCGGCGCGGAGGTTAGGAGGCGGACCGGGGCTGGTAAACGCAGAAGGGCTCTTCGCCGAGGTAATCCCCGGAGTGATAGTACGCCCGCGCTCGGCAGCCGGAACAGCACGTGACGTATTCGCACTGCGCGCACTTGCCGTGGAGCTGCTCGGGGTCCCGCAGGCTGGCGAACAGCTCGGAGGTGCGCCAGATCTTGGGCAGGGGGGTTTCCCGGACATTGCCCGCGGCCAGGGGGAGATAGCCGCAAGGCTGGATGTCCCCCTGGTGGGATACGAAGCAGACGCCGGAACCCGCGAGACAGCCCTTCGTTATCGTGTGGAGGGCCTGAGATCCCGGCCGGGGATTACCGCGGTGGGGCATCGGCAGCTCGCCGCGCTGCTTGAGGATCCGGTAATAGTGCGGTGCGCAAGTGGCGCGGAAGGGGACCGGGCTGTCCTGGGCCCGTTGGGCGAGCCACTGGAGCACCTCCTCGTACTTCCGGGGCGTGAGTTGGTGCTCTTCTGCGATCTGTATGCCACAGCCCACAGGCACCAAGAGGAAGGCGTGCAACGCATCTGCCTCCAGTTCCTCGGCGAGCGCGAACAGCTCCTCCAACCGGTCCACGTTGTGCTGAGCGATAGTGCTGTTGATCTGAACGCTGACCCCCCGGCGCTTGAGATGCTCGAATCCTTGCAGGGCGAGATTGAAGGAGCCCTCCATGCCGCGGAAGGCGTCATGGACCTCTGCAGTGGAGCCATCGAGGCTGATGGCCACGCGTTGCACTCCCGCCTTAGCGATCTTGCGGGCGGCGCTCTGGTCTATCATCGTACCGTTGCTGGCGAGGGCCACAGCCAGTCCGGCGTCGCAGGCGCAGGAAATAATGTCGAAGATGTCGGGGCGGTAGAGCGGCTCGCCACCGGTGAGCACGAGGACCGGATCACCCCAATCGGCAATGGAGTGAATGAACTTGTAGCACTCTTCGAGGGTGAACTCGAGGGGTGAGCGGACGGGATGCGCCTCGGCGCGGCAGTGCAGGCAGGCCAAGTTGCACCCGACTGTGACCTCCCAGAAGATCAGGCGTGGTGGCGGGTACGCCGAGGCCGCTTTCCGACTCATGACAGGCACCTTCCAGGATGAGCACGGCGGCCCGGGCCGGTGACGCGCAACCGGGGCCGCCGTTCGTGCAGAGCAACGATACCGCGGAACGCGCGGCGTCAGGAGGTCGCGATCAGCTCCCGGATCTTGGCCGTAATGGCCAGTGCGTCATCGAACTCGCGCTGCCACATGTTCCGGCCGAAGATCAAGCCGGTGCAACCCGCATCCATACACATCTTCGCCTTGTGCAGCAGGTCCTCGTCGCTGATCTTGCTGCCGCCGGACACCAGGACCAGGGTACGACCGGCGGACTCGACGACCTTCTTTATCGCATCCTCTTGCGTGATGTCGAGGTCATTGTAAGGCTTGGGGCACTTGGCCAGGATTTCCTTGTCCACTTTGGGCAGGTTCAGCTTCACGACATCCGCCCCCAGCTCATTGGCCATCCGGGCGGCATAGTCCACCGCATAAAGGCTGTCGCGGCCGCCCTTGGCCTCAATGGCGGCGCCGCGGGGGTACGACCAGACGATCAAGGGCATGCCCAGGTCCTCGCAGTCCTGGCGGACTTCGTTGAGCTGGGCGATGTCTCGGTCCTGAGCCGGCGAGCCGACGTAGAGGGTGTACCCGACGGCGTCAGCTCCGAGGCGCACGGCGTCCTCCACGGAGCCGGTGAGCGGGCTGAAGGCCTCCGCGTCCGACGGGATATTGGTCTTGCCGTTGATCTTGAGCACCAGCGGCACGCGGCCGGCATACTTGGCCATGTACTTCTGCGCGAGGCCGATGTGAAACACGATGCCGGAGTAGCCGCCCATCAGGGCCAGGCGGCACTGGAAATCAGGGTCCACACTGGGCGGGTTGGGGAAGAAGTCCATGGGCCCGTGCTCCATGCCCTGATCAATGGGCAGGAACAGTGCGGTCCCGTTGCCGGGGCCGTAGGCATATAGAAGCCGCTGCAAGCGGGTGCGCTTGCCGAGGCTGAGGTCAAGACTGTCCAAGGACGGGCGCTGGGGCCCTGTGCTCATAATGGTTTCCCCCTTGAGGAGATCATTTCAGCCTAATCAAGTATACCACAACCGAGTAGTGCTGTGTAGTGCCCGAACAGGCCGTGTCAGGGACGGCACAGAGACAAGGTATTGTGAACGAGAAGGTCGAAGCTGTGGACCGGTAGGGGAGCCCGATGTGGTTTGAGCCTGAAGCTCAGTTCGACGTTTGGGCGGTGCTGGGCGGCCTCGTTGGCCTGGCCGTGCTTGCGGTGGCGGCCGTGTTCGTGTGGCGCATTGTGCGTACCTTCTGGCAGACAGTGTACAACATGACACAGCCTGTGCGCACGGAGCCGGCGGAGGTCGTGGAGCGCCGAGAAGAGCGGCCCAGCCGGCTGTTGCCGGCGCCGCGCGAGAGTGAGGCACACATTGGGCCGCGGGTGCATTACGTGCTGACCTTCGAGTTGCCGGACGGTCGGCGGATCGAGTTTCCGGTATCGCGATACGACTGGCGCGAGAACGATATCGGCGCACGCGGCTATCTGACCTTCCAGGGCACGTGGTACAAGGGCTTCACTCGGATGGACGGGCCGCGGCTGCTGGAGGACTAGAGGCGGTTTCCTGACCTCAACGACCAAGGATAGTCGCGACGAGGGTCGGTGCCAGAGGGGACATTGGACCACTCTACCAACACTTGGAGGCCTATGGTGCAACGGCTGTCGCGCAACGAGTTCGTGTGTGAGTTGAGCGCCGACCATTCGCCGGCGTATCAGGTGCAGGTTGGCGAGGTGTTCGTGGTCGAGACACAGGATTGTCACGGCGGGCAGGTGCTGCGCGAGGGCAGATCGCTCCAAGAGCGGGATCGGGCGCTTTCGAACCCGGCAACGGGGCCGATCCTGGTAGAGGGCCTCCAGCCCGGTGACGCGGCAGCAGTCGAGGTCCTCGATGTGAAGGTCGCGGACCGGGGCATCGTGGTGGCCGGCCCGGAGTGGAAGGTGGTCCCGATCGAGAACGGCGCAGCGGTGTTCGCAGAGGATGTCCGACTACCGGTGGAGCCGGTAATCGGGGTGATCGGGCTGGCGCCAAGGGAGGGTGCGGTGCCCACGGTGACGCCGGGGGATCACGGCGGGAACCTGGACACGGTTGACATCCGGCCCGGGGCGACGATAGTCCTGCCCGTAGCGCACGAGGGAGGTCTGCTGGCCTTGGGAGACGTGCACGCCGTTCAAGGGGACGGGGAGATCAGCGGGACCGGTTTGGAGGTCGAGGCCGAGGCGGTCCTACGCGTCACGCGGGTGGTCGAGCCGCTGTCGGCCCGACCGTACATCTTGACTGCGACGCAAGTCGCCACCATCGGCTCGGCGCCGGAATGGCCGGAGGCGATCCGTACGGCGGTGGACGACATGGTGGCGCTGGTCGCAAAGAGGCGTGGGGTATCACCGGCGGAGGCGAAGATGTTGGTCAGCCTGGCGGGGGACCTGAAGTTTAGCCAGATCGTGAATCCGTGGATGACGGCGCGGATGGTCATGCCCCGAGTGTTGGCGAAGTGTTAGGCGGCAGGCCACGGCGATCTTTCCGGGGCCAGGTCTGGTCAGGCTGGGGTACCCGCAATTGGGGGCACGACCTCGAAGCCCTGCTCAGCGAAGTGTGGGTCGAAGCTGAAAGCACGGGTCACGGCCAGCTCGCGCATCACGACAAAGCTGGTGCAATCCACCAGGCTCAATCCTCGTCGGTTGGCCGCCAGCAGAGCGGCAACGGCAGCATTGTGGCGTGCGAGATCAACCCACTGAAGCTCCAGCACGGGGAGAAACGTGGTGGCCAGAAGCTGCACGGCTTGCACGCCAAATCGTCTCTGTAGGATAGCGAAGAGTTCGAGGGCTACGTAGTTGGTAGTGACGAGTGGCTCTTCGGAGGACATCAAGTCCTCCCAGACCCCGAGGGCGGCGCCATGGTGCTCGTCAGTAGCGACCATCACCGCCAGCAGGCCTGAGGTGTCCACGAACACGCTCACTGCTCGAAGGCCTCCCCCGCGTAATCATCATGCCGCCGCGCCAAGTCGGTGGGCCCGCCACGAAGGCTCCCTGCGCTCAGCAGGGCCCGTCTGCGCAGGTCGGCTGGGCTGGGGTTGCCGCCCGTGCGGACGTAGGCGTCAATGCTCTGCCGAATGATTTCGGCGATGGAGACGCCCCGGTCAGCAGCCAAGCGCTTGACAGCAACCGCTTGTTCTGGGGTCAATTGAACCTGGGTTCGCACCATGAGTATTTGCCATCATGCTAACATATCTATCAGTATGCTAACATAGAACGGTATCCAGGTCAAGCGCTTTTGGAGCCTGACAGGCGCATTGTGCCGCTCGCGTCACCTCAACACTCGGCCGGTCAACCCCGCCTTGTCGGCGGCTGCGCTGCGGGGGAAGCGGCCGTAGTTGGGAT
>JALGUG010000258.1 GCA_029820995.1 Candidatus Zipacnadia bacterium | reverse complement strand
GATCGGGATGATCGGCTTGAACTTGAAGCGGACGGTGTAGCCCGCCTCCTGACACTTGCGGGCGGCCTCGAGGCGCTGCTCCGTGGTGGCCGTGTCGCGTTCGATCTGTCGGCTAACGGTGGGCGTGGACAGGGTCCACAGCATAATGGTGTGGCCCCGGTGATCGAGGTCCAGCAGGAAGTCCACATTGTCGCTCTTGCTGAACAGGATGATGTAGCGGTCCTCGATCTGGGCGAAGTGCTCCACCAGCGCGCGGCACATTCCGTACTCGGGCTCGAGGATCAGGCAGTCGGTCTCCACGTCGTAGCGATAGACCGTTTGCCACGGCGTGCGGGCCATCAGATCGTCCACGTGCGCCAGGAACTCCTCGATGTTGAGCATGATCGTCGTCACCCGGCCGCGCCGACAGTACTGGCACTTGTGGAAGCACCCGTAGGCCGAGTGAAGATCGTACAACGACCAGCAGCCGACCCCGCGGTCGCGCTTGGCCTTGCCGTCCTCGTAGTGGAAGAAGTCCATGCAGCCGTAGAGCATTCGCAGGAAGTGCCGGGTGTAGCCCTTGGATTGGCTGAGCACGGGATGGCGCTCGATGATCTGCGCAGTCTCTTCTTTGGTGGTCCACCGGAACTTGTTAAACACCACGTCCGGATCGCCGTCGAAGCGCATGCGTCCCTGGCGGATGTCGAGGTCGTGCCAGTCGTTGGCGCGGATTGTGTCCTCCAGATCGTCCTCGGCGAGAACTTGCACCTGGTCAACCCCGACGCCGAATCCGCGCATCATCCTGTCCATCCGTGCCTGGCACGCTGGATCGGCAAGGGCCCAATCGGTGACGTAGAAGTGCTTGGGCTTGACGGGTTTCATTCAAATCACTTCCTCCACGCGAAGGGACCGTCGGCCTGCGAGATTTCACGGCTTCTCGACCGCCAGCAGATGCAGACCCAAGACCACGGATCGGTTGAAGTTCTCGCCGTGGGTGTATCGGTGACCGTGGGCCAGCATCTTCTCGACCATATCTGTGACGTGCGGCGCGACTTCCTGAATTAGCCCGGCGTCCTCGGACAGCAGTGCAGCATGAAAGGCGACCGTGGGAATCCCAAAGCAGAGCTTCCCATTGATCGTCCTCAGCTTCCAGTTCTTCGACGCCCAGAATTGCGGATCGAACCTTTGATAGATGTCGAATACCGTCGCCAGCTTGTGCAGCGACAAGCCGAACGGTGTTAGGAGCTGCTCTGTCTCCTGCTCCGTCCAGTTGTCGGCCCAATCCAGCCGGCGCCACTGATTCTCGTCGAACACATTCGACCGCAGCATCCTCTCGGCCGCGAGCCTGCGGTATTCGCGCAGTTGCTCTTGTCGGGCCACGTCTTTCTCTGCCCCTGTGAGCACGGCCAGGCCGACGGGGAACTGATTACTGTACAGGGTCAGAGGCGGCCGCCTGGCGTCGCTGTCGGCACTGAGCAGCTTCCAGCGCAGGCCGTCCTGCTCGGTCCCGAGCTGCTCGTAAAGCTCGTGCCAGTGCCGGTCGCCGGTCACATCAGACACCGCGCCGAGCACGGCCAGTAGCACGGTGGCGCCGGTCCGGGTGAACTGCAGCCAGCAAAAGCCGACGTGCGCCCGCTGGCTGCCGTCCTCGACTCTGATCTCCCACCCGTACTGCTCCATGCGCCGGGCGACTTTGTCGAGCACGTCGGCGATGAACCTCTTGTCCTCGTCCGTCGCCAGTGAGCTGCGGTAATAGCGCCACAGCGCGTACACGAAGGTCGTGTGCTGGTCCATGGAGGAGTTGGGGTAGTAGCTGTGGCCGTCCGGGTGTGGTCCGCGAGGGACGAAGCCGGGGACGGGGCTGACCGTCGCCACCAGCTTCATCCCCGCGAAAATGTGCTTGGCCGTCTCCGCGAAGAACTCGTCCCCCGTGGCCTCGTACGCGTCGCACAGCGCGAATAGGAAGTGCCCGTTCTCCAGCGCGACATCTTGGATCCCGGAGCCGTACCCGTAGGGCATCGCCTTGCCCCGCACGCGCCTCTTCGCGATCTCTGCGGGACTTTCGAGCGCGTCCACGGCTTTGGGGCCATTCAGTCGGTGGTGATAGACGAGGCTGGTCGCCCGGCTGCCAAAGCCCTCCAGATAGTCGCGGCACAAGTGCTTGACGTTGTGCTTCAAGGCACTGCCCTCCCCGGACGCGGCGGGCGCCCAAGACGACAACGCGAGAATGGCAGCGATTGTCGCTATCTGCTGAGCCGTCGGCTTCACTGGTCTTCGCTCGCTGACATCTGTCATTTTGCCCGCCTGAGCGCCTTCCCGCGTCAATACTGCGCCGCTCAATAGCTGACGTAGTTCACGGCGCTGTTGTCGAGGTCCTCGCGGCGGCGGTCATAGGCGACCGTGGTTTTCGGGTCGGCGTGGCCGAGCGTGACCTGCAGGTCCCGCAGGGGGCAGTGATTGTCCAGCGCTCGAGTGGCGAAGGTGTGCCGGAGGCTGTGGGGAGTGATGCGCTTGCTGATGCCGGCCAGTCGGCAGTACTTCTTGACCAGCAGCCGCACAGCCTCGGTGCTCAGCGGCTTGGCGAGGCTCTTGCGGCCGACGTTGTTCTTCACCGGCGTGAACAAAGGCGCTGCTGCATCCTTGCAGTCGCGCCCGGTGGCCGCCAGATACGCCTCGATATCGCGCATTACCCGGACCGGCACAGGCAGCTTGCGGGTCTTGCCGCCCTTGCCGTGGATAAGCAGCGTTCTGTAGCCGCGCTCTTGGCCCAGGTCGCCGAGGGTCAGTTTGCAGAGCTCCTCCCGCCGCAGGCCCAGGTAAAGCAGGATGCCGAGGATGGCCCGGTCGCGTTTTCCCTTTAGGCTGTGGGTATCCGGCGTCCGGAGGAGTTGGCGGACCTCGGCGACTTCGAGGCCGTTGGTGGTGCTTTCCTGCGGCACGCGCGGCGTCTTGACCAGGGCGGCCGGATTCGTCTCCAGCAGCCCGCCCTGGCGCGCCCACTCCAGCAGGCTCCTGACCGTTGACACCTTGCGGGCGATGGTCGCCGGCGCCTGGCCCGCGGTCTCAAGGCCTCGGCGCCAGGCAATGATGTCCTCTCGGGTGATCGCCCGCACATCCCGCTTGCCGGTGGCCTCGACGAAGGCGCGAATGGTCTGGGCGTACACGCGGCGCGTCTGCACCGAGACCTGGTTCTCGATGAAGGATTGCGCCAGCCGCTCGAAGGGCTCGGCGTGAGTGGCCGCGATGATTTGGCTGTTGCTGCGCATGATGATGTACCCCTGTAGGAGCCGATCTATCCGCGACCTGAGCCGCGACATGTCCGCGCGGCTTGTCTGTGTCCCCCGCTCCTTACTCGCGGGCCTTCGTCGCCTGCGACAAGTCCATGTCGCGCAGGCGGCGCATGCCAGTGTACGAGGATAGGGCGACAAAGGCAAACACCAGCAAGGTGGCGACAACGAATACCCAGAACGGAAGGATGGGCCGCAAGGCCATATGCTCGGTGCTGAAGCTTCGGATGTACAGGGAGTTGAGGCATGCACCAAGTGGGAGGCCGACGAGGAGGCCGATGGCGCCCAAGACGAATAGCTCAACTGCCGCCAGCCAGGCCGTGGCCCGGGTGGAGAAGCCCAGGCTGCGGAGCGTCGCCAGCTCGCGGGTGCGCTCCAACAGCGAGACCGAGGCGACGCTGTGGATCGCGGAGCCGGCCAGGACAGCGCCGAAACTGAGCAAGATGCCGATGAAGATGAACATGAACGCCATCTGCTCGTTGATCTGTTCGGTCAGGTCGGCGGTCGTGAAGGCGAGGGCAACCTCGTCGAAACGCTCCAGGCGGTGCTTGAGCGGTTCGGTCTGCGAGGCTTGGCAGGCGATTTGACCGCCGTAGGCGCTGTACGGGAAGCACCGATCCGCCAGCGAGCGGCGCACGTCGTGGAACTCGCCATAGGCGGTGTTGCCGATAGCCTCATCCACGAGGCCTGCGACCTGCAGTGTGGTTTCCACCCGCCGGCGGCGACCGGACCGGACCCACTCAACGCGGACCGGGTCGCCGCGCTCCACCAGGAGCCGAGAGGCCAGGCGCTGGGGCAACCAGACCTTGCCGGGCTCGACCCTGACGGGGCGGCCGGAAGCCGAGCGGACGCGCAAGAGCTGGCGGCCGCGCTCGAGGCCGGTGAGCATCAGCTCGGCGGAACCCCAAGCAGTGCTGACCCTGACGGGGAGACTGACGGTGAAACTGATCGCCCTGGCGCCGGGGAGCGCGGCTAGCGATCGAGCTACCGGGATGCCCGCAGGACGGGTGAACTGAACGTCAATCTGGTACTTGCGGCTGCCCGTTAGGAAATCGTTGATCGCATCGTGGGTGGACACATCTATGCCGAGGGTCGTGATGGCGATGGTCACCCCGCCTGCGATGCCAGCGACAGCCAGGAGCGTCCGGGAGGCTCGACGGAAGATGCCGCGCAGGGGGATGCGGTACGGGATGGAGACGAATTCGGTCCTGGCGACGAGCCGCTGCTGGAGGGCCTGCCCCCGCGGGTCTTCGATATCGCCGCGCATGGCGACCGCCGGCTGAAGCCGCGCGGCCATGCGCGCCGGCAGATAGGCGGCGGCAACGCCGGTGCCGACGGCGAGCGCCAGGCCGATGAGGACGGTGTTCCAGTGCAGTGAAGTCAAGACGAGTGGGAGATGGAGGGCCTCAGCGTACATGCCGTTGAGCCACACGGCCAGCCAGTGGCCGAGAGCAACACCGGGCACGGCGCCCGCGAGACTGATGAGAAGGCCTTGGGCGACGTGCTGGACCAGGATCTGGCGGCTGCTGAAACCAGAGGCCTTAAGCACCCCAATCACGGTAACTTGCAGTCTCACGAGGCGGGCCAGGGCGCCATACAGGGACAGGCCGGCTGAGGTCAAGAAGAGGATGGGAAAGAACACGCTCATCTGGGCGAATCCCTGCTGGTCGAGGGCCAACAGGCGTTTGCTGGGCTGGTCATCCTGGACGTATGAGGTCTGCACCCCGTAGGGCTGGGCGAGACCCTTGAGCTTCTCCAAGACGTCCGCTTCGTACCCGGGATCGGTGAGGCAGTGGAGCTCGGTGATCTGGCGGCCGACGCCGAGCCACTCGCGCGCGCGGTCCTCGTCAATGAACACGACGCCGAAGGTGCCGCGTGACACGAAGACGGCGTATTCCGACGGAACGGGGTAGACATACTCCGGGCTGAGGGCGAAGCCGACAATCGTGAACTCGCGCTCGCTCGACCGGTATGAGCATTTGAGGCGATCGCCGAGTTTGTAGCCGTTCTCTGCCGCAAACTGGTACTCGAGCACGGCCTCATCGGCGCTGGCGAGATAGCGTCCCTGGGTGATCCACAGGTCGTTGATCGGCGGTCGGTGGGCCCGGGGGCAACCGACGAACCTGCCCAGCACACGCTCGCGCTTCCGGCCGCGCTGGATCAGGGCGCCATCCTCGACCACGCGCCCGAGGGCGGCCCTGACATGCGGTATCGTTCGGGCGGTGTTCGCCAGGCTCTCGGGCCCAGCGTTGAACAGGACCGAGGCGTCGGCGAAGCGGGTCCGGCGATAGATGTGATCGTAGATGCCGGTGAGATTCTGATAGGCCTCGTACGGCCCGACGAACAGCATGACACCTAGACAGATCAGCACGATAAGGCCGATAGTCTGGCGGGCGAGCGCGCGGCTGTCGGCCCAGACCTTGCGCCAGAGCATCGAGCTTTGCGGCACCGTATCAGAACGTGATGTCGCGGGGGTGGAGGGATTCACCCGGCACCGTCTCCACAACCTGGCCGCTGCGCAGGCGGACGACAATGTCGCCCATCCGGGCAAAGGCAGTGTTATGCGTGACCATGATCACAGTCATATTACGGCGGCGGGTCTCTTCCCACAGCAGGGCGAGGACACCGCGTCCGGTTTCGGCATCAACTGCTCCCGTGGGCTCGTCGGCCAGGAGGAGCTGCGGCTGCTTGACCAGCGCGCGTGCAATGGCCACGCGCTGCTGCTGACCACCACTGAGCTGGGAGGGCAGATGGTCCATCAACCGTTCGAGCCCCACCTCGGCCAGCACCCGGGGTGCGAGGGCATCGTTCCCGACAAGCTGCGCAACGAGGCGGACATTCTCCAGAGCCGTGAGCGTGGGGACCAGATTAAACATCTGGAACACAAAGCCGACCGTCTCGCGGCGGAAGGCAGTGAGTTGTTCCTCACTCAAGCCGGTGAGCCGCTGCCCAAAGACGATCAGCTCGCCCCGCGTCGGGACGTCGAGCCCCCCGGCGAGATTGAGTAGGGTTGTCTTGCCTGAGCCGCTGGGGCCGACGAGAACCACAAAGCGCCCCGCTGGCAGCTCGAGATCAACACCACGCAGCGCGTCTACGGTGACATCGCCCAGCAGGTACTGCTTCCACAGGTCGCGCGTGACGACTGCGGGTATCGCTTCGGGTGCTGCGGCGGCC
>JALGUG010000038.1 GCA_029820995.1 Candidatus Zipacnadia bacterium | reverse complement strand
GACAGAAGGACACCACATCTCGTCATAATCCTGCGAGTACATCAGTGTCGCTGTGCCGATCTGCTTCATGTTGCTCAAGCAGCTTGTCTGGCGCGCCTTCTCCCGCGCCCGGGCAAACACCGGGAACAGGATCGCTGCCAGGATGGCAATAATCGCGATCACCACCAGCAACTCAATCAGCGTGAAGCCATATCTCTTCCGCTCAGTCATCTCTCTCACCCCTTTGTCGGTATGGCCTTGTGCGGACTGCAATCGTGGACACACAACTGCACCCTTCGCCGACCGTTGCCGCCCAAGCGCAAGCTACCCACCAGCCAGGAGGATCTGCCCTCTCATCCCTCCTCTCACCGTCCGGCACGGGCCACCGTACCGAGCCGGCGTGCCCCCCTTTTGGGCTTGCGCCGTGCTAGCGCAGTGCTCCGACGCTGCCGTCGTCTCTCACGACGCCCCAAAACTCAGTGCGCCCGTTGTACGGCCCGCCCTGAATCTGCCAGATGTTGTGCGTCTCGCCCTCGCAGTCGGTGTACGTGCTGCCGGTCTCAACGCACTTGACCACCTTGGCGTGACCGTCGCAGAACACGGCGTTGGCCATCTCGTTGTGCGTGCCCATGATCGGCGTATTGAACAGACTGGGCGCCACCTCCAGATTCCCATCGCCTAGCGACATCGTCTCCGACGGCCTCTGGATCTCCGCGTCCTTGATCGGCGGCGTGCCGCTCGGCGGATCGGTGATATTCCCATCCTCCCAGACTGCCGTGTTGAAGATGTAGCTGGTCCCGTTAAACCCCGGCGCCAGGGGCGGCGCACCTGCACCGGTCAGCACCGCATTTACGCCCGCCGCACTAATCTCGTTTGGGTTGCTCGGGCACTGCAAGATCTGGTCGTTCTTCATGTACGGCATGAGCTGGTGATAGCACGTTACAGTTCCGATTGCAGTCCCCGACAAGCTCTGTCCGTACCGCTCGTCATAGTCCTGCACGTACATCAACATCGCCGTTCCGATCTGCTTGAGGTTGCTCAAGCAGCTTGTCTGGCGGGCCTTCTCCCGCGCGCGAGCGAACACGGGAAAGAGGATCGCCGCCAGGATGGCAATAATCGCGATCACCACCAGCAACTCAATCAGCGTAAATCCGACTGCTCCCCTTCTCATGGCCATTCTCCCTTCCGTCATGAAATGGTTCACGAACTCGACCCCTTAGTGCCCCCTTTCACCGACCGGGAAGTGCCAACACCTGACCAGTAACAACCGCCCGGTCTATCCAGCCGGCCAGCACAGCCCCTGCTCTGCCTGAGCCCTTACAAGCCCTGTCGCACGCCTAGACGAGACGGGCGCCGCCTACCAGCGAATGCCGACGCCGTCCCACAGATTCCGGCCCTGCACCCACTTCACATGGCCGTCCCAGAAAGCCACGTTGTCGCCCTGATTGTGGATGAAGTCATCTATCGTCCCGACGCCATCGTTGGCGCACCAGCCGCTGGTGTACCACGCGCCGCAATCCCGGGTCATGATCCCCCGGCGGCCGTCCACGGCGGGATGCACGCCGTCGTGGGTCATCACCGTCTCGGCCGGGTACTGCATGAGAGCGATCCTCTCATTCCGGTGCGTGTGGTTGGCGTATCCATAGTACAGCGTTTGCCCGTGATAGGCGAACTTCCCCCGGCTCTCGCTGGGACAGGTGAAAATCTGCACGTTCTTCAGGTACGGGTAGATCCGGAGCTGCCAGTAGAGCGCGCCGCTCCAGTTCCCGCCCGGCGGCGTCCTCTCGTCGTAGTCCTGCACATACATCAAAAAGCCGAGCGCAATCTGTTTCAGATTGCTGCTGCAGCTCGCCATCCGAGCCTTCTCCCGCGCCCGGGCAAACACCGGGAACAGGATCGCCGCCAGGATGGCAATGATCGCGATCACCACCAGCAGCTCGATCAGTGTAAACCCCTTCCTATCACGGTACATCGTAGCCACCTCCCCACCTTAATGTTACCACGTTTTTCGACAGCTACCGATATATTCCTGCCCCGCTTCACAGGAATTTACCTTTCGCTTACTCTGCAGATCTGCGTTCGAATGCAGGTCGGTACCGCGCAGTGTGGAGTCCGACCACCCGTTTACGCCGTCCGGTCTACCGCGAATCGGACCTCAGTGTCTCCTTTCGCCCTTCGGCACGTCTGGATTGGCTCCAGCCACAAGGGAATGCCGGCGTTTGGCGCGAACCTGCTACCCACAGGTGGAGGCGTACAATGGCACTTGCTCAGAATGAAATCGTCGGAGACCTTCGAGCCCTTGGGCTGCAGCCGGGAGCCCTTGTGATGACGCACAGCAGCCTGTCGGCCTTGGGCGAGGTCGAGGGCGGAGCGCAGACGGTCATCGAGGCCTTGCTCGAAGTCCTCGGGCCCAAGGGCACGCTGGTCATGCCTGCCATGTCCTCAGGCGTCTATGACCACGAGAACTCCCCCTCCAACGTTGGCGCCATCACAGAGGCCTTCCGTCAGTGGCCCGGCGTCGTGCGCAGCTTCCATCCCTCTCATTCGGTCTGCGCCCTGGGGCCCCTGGCTGAATGGCTTACCGCCGATCATCTGGCCTCTCCCACCGCCCTCGGCCCGGAAACCCCCTTCGGCCGGCTGGTGGCCAAGCAGGGCCAGGTGCTCTTCCTGGGCGTGGACCAGGACCGCAACACCTTGCTCCACGCTGCCGAGGAAGCGGTGCGAGCGCCCTATCTGTCCACCCGGCAATTCCGCTACCTCGACGCCGAGGGGCACGAGCAGGTGAAGACCTTGGAGCTGTACCCGGGGCCCCATCGCGATTTCATCGGCCTCGACCACCTGTTCCGCGAGGCCGGCGTGATGCGGGTCGGCAAGGTCGGCCGCGCCGTCTGCCGTCTGATGGAGGCCAAGGGCATCTTCGACCTCACGGTCCAGGCGCTCCGCCAGGACCCTGCGGCCGTGCTCTGTGACAATCCGCTGTGCGCCGATTGCGTGAAACAGCGCGGCAAGATCAAGCGCCATCGCTTGGCCACAGAGGAGGACTTCACACTGGCCGCACTTCTGGATGAGGTGGCTGAGGGCGCCCTGGGACGCGCCGGCGACCGGAGCGAGGCCCTCGCTCCGGCCTTGCTGGCTGTCGCCGGCGAGGGCATACAGCACGTTGAGCTGGGACCCGAGCTGACCCATCTGGCAGCCGATCAGACCGAGCGCATGGCCGAGCTCTTCGCGCAGGCCGACTTGCTAGTCAGCATGACCACCTCCGTCGTCGGCCGCGGCGCACGATTTGAGGCCGCCTTGAGCGCGGCCGAAGCGCTCCACTGCTCGCTCGTCAAGGTCAAGCTACCCTCGACCGGCATGCGGCCCACGGTCGAGGCCCTGCGCTCTGCCGCCGACATGGCCGCGGAACGGAACATCACTATCGTCATCGAGAACAGTCCGGCGACCGCAGCCGACACGCGCGACCGCTGCGAGGACCTCATCAGCCGCCTAGACGACGCGCCGGTGGAGCTGGCCTTCAACCCTGCCCACTTTGCCCACGCCGGCGAGCACCCGTTCCGCCAAACCTGGTACAGATGGAGCCTCAAGGAGCGCACCCGACAGCTCTACATCACCGACGGTGCCTTGACCGGCGGCTATACTCTTCCCGGCCGCGGCAACGGCGAAGTCAAGGAACTGATGAGCATTCTCCGCTGCCGCGGCTTCGACGGCTTCTTTACGCTTCGCATGGGCGACCGCCGCGGCGTCGTCGCTTTCCGCGAACACGCCGCCCGCTTCTGGCGGTTGCTGGACACGATCTAGGCGTTCAGCCGGCTCTTGCCGCGCTCCTGGGCACCTGTGCCAAGGGACACGCGGCCGAACTCAGAAGAACATGCCCAAACGCCTCTCCATTGCCATTGACGGCCCTGCCGGATCGGGCAAGAGCACGGTGGCGAAACTGGTCGCCGACCGGCTGGGTTTGACTTGCGTGGACAGCGGCGCCATGTACCGCGGTGTCGCCTGGCGCGCCCTGCAGGCCGGCCTGTCGCCGGAGAGCCAGCCGCAGGCCATCGGCGAGCTGGCCGAACGCCTGCACATGGAGTTCCGCCGGGGCGAGGACAATGTGGCCCGGCTGTTTATTGACGATGAAGACGCCTCCCAGGCGATCCGCACGCCGGAGGTCGGCAAGATGTCTTCCGTGGTCTCCGCCATTCCCGAAGTGCGCCGGCACCTCTCGCGCCGCCAGCGAGAGTGGGGACTAAACGGTGGCGTCGTGATGGAGGGGCGAGACATCCAGACCGTCGTGCTGCCCGAGGCCGATGTGAAGGTGTTCCTGACCGCCAGCGACAACGAACGCGCTCGCCGAAGGCTCAAGGACCTCGAGGCCCAGGGCGTCACAACGACCCTCGATGAAGTTCTCCGGGATATCCAGGCCCGTGACCGCCGGGACTCGACTCGCGCAGTAGCCCCGCTGTCGAAGGCACCGGACGCTATTGAGATCTGCACCGACGGTATGACCATCGAGGATGTTGTCAGCACCATTGTAGACTTGGCCCGCACCGTTGAGCCCGAATAGGCGCAGCGGCGCCGCGAGCCGGTGCGATTTCACCGGCAGGAACGACCGATGGCTTGGCATTATGCAGTTGGGCAGTCCCTTGTGCGCACCATCTGCCGGATCCTGGGCGGCTGGGAGGTGCACGGTGCCGAGAACTTCCCGCGCGAGGGCGGCGTGATTCTGGCGCCCAATCATCACAGCTACATGGACCCGCCGGTGGCCGGCTCCGCTTGCCCCCGCCAGCCCTGGTTCATGGCCAAATCCGAGCTGTTCAAGCCGGCGCCCTTCGGGTGGCTCATCACCCTGTTTCGCGCCTTCCCGGTGCATCGCGGTAAGCCCGACCGCCAGGCCCTTCGTCGCGCCGAGGCACTCCTCAAGCAGGGCGAAGTCGTGCTGATCTTCCCTCAGGGCCGGCGCCGCTGGGGCGAAGACCTCGGCGAGCCCGAGCTCGGTCTGGGCCTGCTGGCCCTGCGCGCCAAGGTACCCATCGTCCCCATGGCCCTCCTGGGCACCGACCAGACCTTGCCGCGCGGCGCGAAGTTCCTGCATCGAGGCAGGACCCGTGTCTGGATCGGGAAGCCCCTGACTTTTTCTGACCTCTATGAGAAGAAGCGCCCCTCCAAGGCCGACCGCGTCTTCGTCACCCAGGAGGTCATGAAGGCCCTGGCCGCCCTGCTCGAACAGGCCAAGGCCCACGAGGCGCAGAAGATGACTGCTGCTTCCGCCGAACCCAGGTCCTAATTGTGCGCCGAGACCTATGAGTCAACAAGGAGTTGAACGCCGATGCCTCTCGAATCCCTTAGTGCCCTGCAAGCCCTATCCGGACGGCGCAGCATTCGTAACTACACGGCCGATCCCGTCACCGACGAGGAGCTCGACACGGTCCTCGACGCCGCCCTTCGCGCACCGACCGCCAACGCCAAACGCCCCTGGTGGATCATCGCGGTCCGCGACGCCGCCAAGCGTCAGGCCCTGTCTCAGGTGTCCGGCTACGCCTCCTTTTGCGCCGACTCGCCGGTCGTCCTGGCGGTTTGCGGCGACGACCGCGCCTCCCAGTGGTGGATTGACGACTGCGCCGCCCTGACCGAGAACGCGCTGATCGCGGCCGCCGCCATCGGCCTCGGCACCTGCTGGGTCGGCATCCACGACGCCGAATACCAGGGCCGTGACCGCGAACAGTACGTCCGCGGTGTGCTGGGCATCCCGGAGGAGGTCCGGATCCTGTGCCTCGTCGCTCTGGGACATCCCGCCGAGCAAAAGCAGCCGCACGATCGCGCCACCGTCTGGGGCGATTACGTCAAGCACGACCAGTGGTAGAGCCACAGCCGCACAGCGAGGTGATGGCCAATGAGCCGGGGCCCTTATGTCCTGGGCATTGACTGCGGCACACAGAGCCTCCGGTCCGCGCTGTTTGACCTGGAGGGCCGCCTGCTCGCATCGAGCACGCAGCAGTGCCCGGTCACGCATCCCCGCGTAAGCTGGGCCGAACAGAACGCCAACGACTGGTGGGAGGCCTGCAAAGCGACTGTTCCCGCCGTGCTCAACGAAGCCGGCGTCTCCGCCGACGACATCGCCGGCCTCGCCGTAGACGGCACCTCTTGCACGGTCGTCGTCTGTCGCGCGGACGGCACGCCCCTGCGTCCCGTCATCCTCTGGATGGATCAGCGCGCCTATGAGCAAGCTGAGCGTATCACCGCCACCGAGGACCCGATCCTCCGCTACGTCGGCGGCTCCGACTCGCCCGAATGGATGCTGCCCAAGGCGCTGTGGCTCAAAGAGCACGAGCGGGAGACCTACGACCGCGCCGACGTGATCGCCGAGGGCACCGATTGGCTGCTGTTCCGCCTCACCGGCCAGTGGACCGCCTCGATCAACTGCATCACCTGCAAATGGAATTACGCGCGGCCCGAGGGCGGCTGGTCCCAGGCAATGCTCAAGGCCGTCGAGCTCGACGACCTACGGCCCAAGTGGCCGCAGCGCATCGTGGAACTTGGCGAGAAGGTCGGCGAACTCTCCCCCACTGCGGCCGAGGCGCTCGGCCTGAAGGCCGGCACGCCGGTGGCTGAAGCGGGCATTGACGCCTACGCCGCCATGTTCGGCCTCGACGTCGTCCAACCGGGCCGCCTGGCGCTGGTCATGGGCTCCTCCACCTGCCACATGGCGCTCTGCTCCGAGGGCATCTTCGGCACCGGCGCCTGGGGCCCGTACCCCGACGCTCTGCTGCCCGGCACCTGGGTCCTGGAGGGTGGTCAAACGGCGACCGGCTCCATCGTCCAATGGTTCAAGAACAACTTCGCCCACGCTCAGCAAGCCGAGGCCAAGCAGCGCGGCCTCGACCCCTACGAGGTCCTGGACGAACAGGCCGCCGGCATTCCGCCGGGCTGCGAAGGCCTGCTCTGCCTGGACTACTTCCAGGGCAACCGCACCCCGTTGCGCGATCCGCTCGCCCGTGGCATGTTCTGGGGCCTGTCGCTCAAGCACACGCCCGCCCACCTGTTCCGCGCCATCTACGAGGGCACGGCCTTCGGGACGCGCCAGATCCTCGAAGACCTCGGCACAGGCGGTTTCCAGGGCGAGGCGATCTACGCCTGCGGCGGCGGCGCCCGGTCGCGCCTCTGGCTCCAGATCCACGCCGACGTCTGCCGGGTCCCCATCCTCTTGACCCGCGAGCCCGAGGCCACGGTCCTCGGCACCGCGATCTGCGCCGCCGTCGGTGCCGGGCTGTTCGGGAGCATCCAGGAGGCCTCGGCCCGGATGGTCACCGTCACTGAACGGATCGAGCCCCAGCCAAAAAACGCCGAAGTATACGATTTCTACTACGACAAGTACCTGCGCACCTACCCGGCCATGAAGAACCTGTTCCATCAGGTAGCGCGCAGTCAGGACTAGCATCTGCTGCACAACCCTCGTAGAGCGTCTCTAGGCCCGATTGCCGTTCTCCGTTCGTCGCTAGTCGTTGAAGTTATGCAGCCGCCTCTAACCGAGGCCACGGTAACCATGAGCAGGGAGAACACTCCCCGACGGGTTCCACCCCGTGCCCGCTCTCCCCGCGAGGTGGCACAGGCGATCAGCGCGGCCGCGGCCTCGCATGTGCGCGGCGCCCTCGAAGGCCTCATTAGTGGCTTTCACCCCATGGATATCGCCTACGCGATGAGGGAGCTGGACGAGAAACAGCGCCGCACCGTGTTCGAGGTCCTGGAGGCGCCGGACGCAGCCGTAGTGCTGGAAGAGGTTGACCCTGAGATCGAGGCCGAGCTGGTGGAGCAGACGCAGGACCCCAAGCTGGCTCAGATCATCGACGCCATGCCCCCCGACAGCGGCGCCGACGTAGTCGCCGCGATGGAGAAGGCACAGGCCCAGAAGGTCCTCGATCTCATCCCCGACGAAGAATCCCAGGAACTGGAAGAGCTGCTCGAGTACGCCGAGGACACCGCCGGCGGGCGCATGACCACGGAGTTCGTGGCCGTGCCCCACACCTTCACCTGCGGTCAGGCCATTGAGCATATCCGGGCCCAAGGCGACGCCGCCGAGAGTCTCTATTATCTGTACGTCGTAGACGACGCCGACGAGCTGATCGGCGTTGCCGACCTCCGCCGCCTGGTGGCGGCCGCTCCCCAAACGCCTATCCTTGATGTTTGCGCCGACCACGTCATCAGCGTGACGCCCGAGGTAGATCAGGAAGAGGTCGCACGCTTGGTCAACAAGTACGACCTTGCGGCCATTCCAGTGGTGGACCACGACAGCCATCTGCTTGGCGTCGTGACCTTCGACGACGTGATTGACGTCATCCACGAAGAGCATTCCGAGGACCTCTCCCACATCGCCGGCACGCAGGCGGAGGAGCTGCTCTCCGGCTCGCCCCTCCGAGCCGCCGGACTCCGGCTGCCCTGGCTCGTCTTCTGTGTCACCGGCAGCCTCCTGGCCGGCGCAATTATCGCTGTGTTTCGCGGTCGTCCCGACTTCGCTCTGCTAATGATCTTCCTGCCCGTGATCATGGGCACCGCCGGCAACAGTGGCCTGCAGTCCTCCACCCTGGTCGTCCGCTCGTTGGCCCTGGGGCTCTTCGAAGCGGGCGGCTATCGCGGCCCGTTGAGGCGAATGGTTCTCGTGGGCATGCTCATGGGTCTGGTCGCCGGCCTCGTGGTCGGCGTGATTGCGCTGTTCGCACTGCACCAGCCGCCCGTGGCGCTGGCGGTGGCGACGGCCATGTTCATCGCGATCACCTGGGCCGCGGTGTGGGGCGCTTGCGTACCCTTGATCCTGAACCGCCTGGGCGCGGACCCCGCTATCTCAGCCGGCCCGCTGATCTCCTCGCTCAACGATTCCTTTGCCGTCGCCATCTACTTTGCCGTCGCAATCCTTCTGTTCCACATCCTCGGACGCTGAGGCCCTTCTGGAAGGTCCGGGCCGGCACAACGGATAAGTGCCCTCAGTGGTTGTCTTGCCCCGGTCCTCAACTCGGATGGTGAAACATGCCTGACATCGCCCAACTGGTAGCCGCTATCAATTCCCGGGACCTCACCGGTCTCGTTTCACAGCTCGTCCAGATCCCCAGCATTAGCTGGGGACCGGCCGGCGAGCAGATGGGCGGCCGCTTCGAGGCCGACATGGTGCAGTTCCTCACGGACTACTTCCGCCGCGCCGGCGTCTCGACCGAGCTGCAGGAGGCCGCTCCTGGCCGCCACAACGTGCTCGCGACCATTCCCGGAGCAGGTCCCAAATCTCTCGTCCTCGACGCTCACCTGGACACAGTGCCGGTCGAAAACATGGAGATCGAGCCGTTCTCCGGCGAGGTCCGCGACGGGCGTCTGTACGGCCGCGGCGCCTGCGACACCAAGGCCACACTGGGTGCCATGATGTACGTGGTGTCACTGCTGGCGCGGGAGAAGGTCCGCCCGCCCGCAACCATTCGCTTCACCGGCACAGTAGACGAGGAAACCGGCTTCTGTGGGATTACCGCCCTGGCCGCCTCCGGCCTCAAAGCCGACGGCGCGGTGGTCGGCGAGCCCACTGACCTGCAGCTTGTGGTGGCCACTAAGGGCGCCGCCAGGATGAAAATCCGCGCTACCGGCCGCGCCGCCCACACCGCCCAGCCCGAACAGGGCCACAACGCCGTCTACGATATGGCCCGCGTCGTCACGGCGCTCCAAGACCGCCTCGCACCGCGCCTGGCCCGCAAGACCCATCCGCTGGTCGGCAGTCCGCGCCTGACGGTCAGCATCATCCAGGGCGGCCGGCGCGCCAACATCGTCCCCGACGAGTGTACCATTGACGTGGACCGCCGCGTGCTGCCCGGCGAGACCCGGGAGGAGGTCCTGGGCGAGATCGAGGCCTTTGTGCAGGAAATGCGCACGGAGATCGAGGGGGCCGAGTTGGAGGTCCTGGAGCCCTATGCCTTCGTCCTCGGAACCGAATGCACTCCCGAGGATGAGGTCTACGCCGCCGCGCAGAAAGCCGTCCAAGCGGTGCTCGGCACCTGCCGGCCCAAGGGGGTGCCGTACACGACCCACGGCAGCACGTTCCAGCAGATGGGCATCCCCAACATCACCTTCGGCGCCGGCAGCATTGACCAGGCCCACACCGCCAACGAGTGGGTGGAGGTCGCTCAGCTACCCAAAGCGGCCGAGATCCTGCTGCGGATCTGCCTCACCTTCGGCGCCTAGCCGCCAAATAACCCGGGGGACCAGGCACGAGCTGAGCAGGCGAACTATTCCCTCGACCCTCGGCCGAGACACCGATGGACGATCGCCCTGCACCCTCAGGCCGCCTACTCGTCTACTACGCCCTCGCCTCGGAGATCCTCCCGCTTCGACGCGCCCTCAGGGCCGCCCAAGTTGAGCGCGAGCCCCTGTCGCTTTGGAAGGCCGAACGTGCCGGCGTCGAAGTGCTCTTGGCCGAGACCGGCATCGGCTCTCAAGGACTGAACGAGCAGGCGACCGCGCTCTTGGCCCGGTTCCCCTCAGAGCTTGTGCTCTCCACGGGATTTGCCGGAGCGCTTCGCCCCGATCTGACCCTCGGCGAACTCGTGGTCGCAGACCGCCTCTTGTCCGACCAGACGTCGCGCGCGCTGACGCCGACCGGCACTGAGCTTCTCCGCCTTGCCGCGGAGCTGGCGCACAGTCAGGGCCTCGCCTGCCGCCGGGCACCGCTGTTGACCGTGCAACACCCCCTCCGCTCGGCCGCGAGCAAGACTCGGGCAGCCGAAACCACCGGCGCTGCTTGCGCGGACATGGAGAGCTACGCTCTCGCCCACGCTGCGCTCGCCTGCGGAGCGCGGTTCCTCTGCGTGCGAGCAGTCCTCGACGAGCTGGAGGACCCGCTGCCTGATTACGAGCAGTACCTGAAGCCCACTGGTCGCCCCGCATGGGGCAGACTGGCGCGCTATCTATTGCGCCATCCGGCAGAACTCCTGGCTCTCCGGCACACTAGAGCCCGCACCCGCCGGAGCGCGAAGGTTCTGGCGCAGTTCGTCTTGGCACTGATCCAGAGGCTTCCCAGCCTCCAGTCGTGACTACCCGCGCTGGCCACTGAAGGCCCTGAACCGCCGCAGGTGGAACAAGTTAAGTTGTTATGAAGGCAGCCGCCCCAGCATGAGCAAGAAAAAGAAGAAACGCAAGCAGGTTCCGTGCGAGAGCGCCGTACCGTCCCGGCGCTGGCCCACCACTCGCCTGGCGTACGGCTTGCTGGCCGCCGGCTACCTGACCGCCGCGATCATCCTCGCTCTCACCGTTCCCACCCACCAGGACGGCGATCCCAGGCGCACTCCGCCCGATGAAAGCGCCCACCTCGCCTACTTCGACGAACTGCTCACCACACACCGCTTGCCCCTGTTCCACTCCGGCACAGGCAACTACGAGGCCCATCAGCCGCCGCTGTTCTATCTCCTTTCCCTGCCCGTTTGCCTCCTGGGCCGGGCCCTGGGCCACGGCGTTCTCGCCCTGCGCCTTTTTGTCGTTCTGCAGGGCCTGGGCTGTCTCGCCGCCGCCTGGCTGCTCGCGGGCGCCATCTTCCCCGCACGGCCGGCAGCCCGCTTCGGCACCGTCGCAGTGGTTGCCTTTCTGCCCAGCCACACCGCGGTCCTGTCGGCCGTCAGCAACGACCCGCTCGCCGAGTTCTGGTGCTCCCTGGCGCTGTGGCAGTCGCTCCTGCTGCTGCGAATGCCGCTGACGGCGCGCCGCTCAGCCCTACTTGGTCTGACCTTGGGCGCCGCGGCCCTCACCAAGACTAGCACACTGTTCCTGTTCCCCGTCGCCCTTCTCGCCGTGGTGCTCGCAGCCCAGCGAGCCGACCGGCCGCTGGACCAAGCGCTCAGGAGCCTCGCGATCGTGCTCGCGCCGGCCCTGGCTCTAGCCTTGCCCTGGCTGATCCGCAATCAACTGCTCTACGGCGATCCTATGGCCATGAAAGCCTTCATCGCCATCTTTGGCCGGGACCGCGCCACACCGGACTTCTTCTTCCAGCGTGTCGGCTTGAGTGGCCTGCAGTACTATCAGCTCGTGCTGTGGCAGACCTTCCTCAGCTTCTGGGGCGTGTTTGGCCAGGCGTGCGTCTTTCTGCCGAGCTGGTTCTACTGGCTGGGCGTCTTCATCGCGGCGGCCGCCGCGGTCGGCGGCGGTAGCCTCCTCTGGCGCGGCGAGCGGCCCGACAGCCAGGCCAAGTTCACCTGGTCCATTCTCGTACTGGCGACCGCGCTCGTTTTCGCCTTCTTCCTGCGCTTCAATATGGTCTTCTACCAGGCGCAGGCCCGCTATTTCTTCCCGGTGATCGTGCCCCTCGCCGCGGCTCTCTGCGCCGGCCTGCGCGGTTGGCTCCCGCACGAGCTGGCGTCTGACGCTCGCGCGCAGTGGGCGCCCATTACCGTTCTCGTACTACTCCTGCTGATAATGGCCCTCGCCGCCATCATCTTCCAGCAGCCGAACCGCCCGATCCTGGACTATCCCTTCTTGCCCGTGCGAGCCGCCTCCAGCCACGTCATGGCTCACAAGGCTTCCTGTCAACGCCGAGCCCAACTGAGCCTTGCACCTGTCGGGGAGAATCAACACTTACGGAACGGCACGAACACTGCCAAACACGCGGGGGAGCAATACAACTTGTTTCATAACCCTTGTGGGAGCCCCTTCAGGGGCGACTGTCGTTGGTCGTTGAGGCTATGAAACCATCTCTGGACTCGGCCGAGGATTCGCGCCGCCTTGCTGACCTGATATCGCCGTCACTCAGTCTGTGATCCCGGCAGCTCGTCTAGCCTGCGCCGCGCCTCCGCAGCTCGTCTCAGAGCATCGTACAGCTCATCCCACCGGCCGGCGTCGAGGTCTTCGCGCAGGAAGGACAGCGTTTCGATGTAGGCAGCCAACGCGTCTGAGATGTTTTGCTTGTTCGTCCTGCAAATATCGCGCCACATCTCGGGGGAGCCCGCCGCGATCCGCGTGGTGTCGCGTAGACCGCGCCCTGCCGACCCTAACACTTGCCCCTCGGCGCCATCCACGCTGATTACCACATTCATCAGCGCCGCGGCAGCCAGGTGAGGCAGGTGGCTGGCCAAGCTCACTAGGCGATCGTGCTCTTCCGGCGTCACCACGCAAACGCACACTTCCAAATGCTCCAGCAGGTCATAGAAACGCTGTACCGCGGCCGAAAGAGACCCCTCCGGCGTGGTCAAGAAATACGGCGCACCGCGGAACAGGTCCGGACGTGCGGCCCGGATACCCGATGTCTCGCCGCCCGCCATGGGATGCCCTCCCACAAACTCCGCAGTGCCGGGAATCGCCTGCTCCGCGGCGGCGCAGATCTCCGCCTTGGTGCTGCCCGCATCCGTCACCAACGCGCCCTTCTCCAGCCGCGACCCGATGGTCTGCAGAATCGAGATCGTCGCCTGCACCGGTGCCGCCAGATACACCAGGTCCGCGCCGGACACAGCCTGCTGGACGTCCCGCGTGGTCTCATCGGCGACCCCCAGCTCTCGGGCCAGCGCCAAGGTCTCCTTCGTGCGCGCCGCAGCCACGATGCGTCCGACGAGATTCTGCTCGCGGCACGCCAGAGCGAACGAGCCGCCGATCAGCCCGCAACCGATTACCGCCACCCGTTCGAACAACGGACGCCGACTCATCGCCGCTTTCCCCGGCCCTGTGCCGCCCTTGCCGCATGCACGTCCCGGTGCACCGGCCCGGCCATGTTCTCCCCCAACACCCGCCGCGCCTCCCGCGTCAGCAGTTCC
This sequence comes from Candidatus Zipacnadia bacterium, assembly GCA_029820995.1. Lineage (GTDB taxonomy): Bacteria > Armatimonadota > Zipacnadia > JALGUG01 > JALGUG01 > JALGUG01. The sequence continues at coordinate 12,828 of JALGUG010000038.1, read as the reverse complement.
GCGGGCCCGCTGGCGTACAGCCGATGTCCCACCCTCTCGCCGGGCGGCCGCTGCAGTCCCCTGGTACGCAGTCCCGCGGCGACCTCTTCCGCCAACGCCTGGGCCGGGTCAATCAAGCGCACCTGCGGCCCCAGCACCGCGGAGAACTCCTTCGCCAGCAGCGGGTAATGCGTACAGCCCAGGATGAGCGTGTCAATCCCCGCACCCGAGAGCGGTGCCAGTTGCCCACGCACTACCGCCAGCGCGTCTCCATTGAGGTCCCCCGCCTCGATTAGGGGCACCAGCGCCGGACATGCTACTGAACGCACTGTAGCCTCCGGTTTCAGACTCCGCACTGCCTGCTCGTACGCGCCGCTGGCTATCGTCCCGACTGTCGCCACCACGCCAATTCGCCCGGAGCGCGAAGCTCTGATCGCCCCACGCGCGCCCGGCTCGATGGTGCCCCACATCGGCACCGCGTGCCGCCGCTGCGCCGCCGCCAGAGTCACCGCGCTGGACATATTGCAGCCCATCACGATGGCCTTGGCGCCCTCGCTCACCAGAAAGTCGCAGATCTGCAGCCCGAACTCCCGGACCTGATCTAGCGGCCGAGGGCCATACGGTACGTAGCCCGTGTCGCCGAAGTACAGAATCTCCTCCTCCGGCAGCAACTCCCTGATCGCCCGCGCGACTGTGAGGCCGCCGACCCCCGAGTCGAATATGCCGATTGGGCCCCAGGCTGATGCGCCCGTCATCCGCCCAGCTCGCTTTCCACAAGATGACGCGAATCCGTCCCCTCAACATAGCAGCGAATCCCGGCCACGATCGAACGCGCTGCGCGCTCTCGGAACGCCCGTTGAGCCAGCAAGCTCTCCTCCTCATCGTTACTCAGAAAGGCCAGCTCCACCAGCACGGCCGGCATTTCCGCCTCCCGCACCACGACGAACCGCGCCCGCTTTACACCTCGATCCGGCCGGCCCAACCCCTCGGTCAGACACATCTGCATGATCGCGGCCAGACACTTGCTGCGCTCCGTATAGTACCACGTCTCGGTGCCCTGCACTGGGCCACGTCGCCCTTCGGAATTGCAGTGGATGCTCACGAACAAGTCGGCCTTCAGACGGTTGGCCAGCGCCGGCCGCTCAAACAGACCAACGAAGCGGTCCTCGTTGCGGGTGCTGATGGCATAAACGCCCTCTTCCTCCAGCAGCTCACAGACCCGCTCACCCACCGCCAGGGTGGCTTCCTTCTCCTGCACCCTCGTCCCCTGCGCCCCCGGATCCTGGCCGCCATGACCCGGATCAATCACGACCAACCGGTCTTGCAGCCGCCCTCGACTGAAGACCAGTGCGATCCGTGACGGCCGCTCGGTTTGCTCCAGTTGGAACCCGATGAGCTGCCGCATGTCCAGAACGATCTCAAGGTTATTGCCCTCGCCCTGCGCGGACAATCGAGCCACAAAGGGTGACTCCAGCGGGACCACGGTGCGCTCCAGGTCCGCCTCTGCATCCGGGATCTCGAACACAATGCGTAGCGGCTGCCGCTTGACCTCATAGTCGTATAGCACCGGATCGCTGAACTCAAAGGCCACTCTCGTGGTCCCCGCTTCGTCCGCCGATCCCCTGAGGGCCAGCAGACGCGGACGCGGTCGTTCAATGATCGGTTCATCGCCCCGCAACGCGCCGACCAGCAGCGCCGCTTGCTGATTGGTCCGCGCGATGTCCAATTTCACCGGCTGCGGCGCGATTAGATCAATCACCACCCGCACCGTGGGCGGATCATCGCTGAACTGCGCCCACCGCACGCGCGCCACTTTTGCGACGTTGACGTAGGTCGTTCCCCGATGCCGTCGTTCCAACCGCGCGTGAGGGATATCCACAAAAACGCGCGGCGGGTCCTTCAGTTCTCCGCGCTTGAAGCTCACCGGACTGCTGGCCCGGATCTCGACCTTCACGCCGCTGGGTCCGCCCCGCACGACAACATCCCGCACGGTGGGTTCTGCCTGCAGTTCCAGCTTGTCGGGCAACCAAACCACGCTTGCGCCCAGTGCCTCCAGGCACGGCCGCAGCGGCCCCACCATTCGCCCCGCCTCAAGCTCGCAGCGCCGCGCCAACGGCTGCGGCGTGCCGTTGACCACCAGCGTCGCGCTCCCCGCGACCAGCATGAGCTCCACGCCGTTGGCGCCCATGATCCTCAGGCACTTGCTCTGTGCGTCGAATTCGATCTCCCGCGCACCAAGCGCACGCGCACAGGGCGCCACTGCGCCGACGAGCAGACCATCTTCCTTCCGTGCTGGTTGGGGGAGAGAAATAACCTCGCCCGCAAGACGCACCTGCGCCTCCACGGGAGCCGACACTTCTTCGGGCAGAGGGGCGGGTTCAGCGATTACGGCCATAGCCAGCAGCAGCAAATACTGCATCTGGCCCCTCCCTGGATGAGATTTCAGAAAGTCCCCTCAGACTGAAAGAGGCACTCACCTCTGTGCTGGTTGATGGGTTCGCAGCACGCTTTCCCGGGCTGGACGGCAGTCCGCGAAGGCTTAGAGCGTGTCCGGATCAAACCCCAGGTAATGCTCCGGCGGCCCTCCCAGCAGTGTCTCGGGGTTCCGGTCCACCGCACCCGTAGGCGCCAGCCAGAAGGCCAATGTGTCCAGGATCCGGTCCACGTTCTCGTCTGCCGGGTTCAGCCGCTTGGCCATCAGCGCGTTGGCCAGCGCGCGCACGAGCTCGGTCTGGTCCCCGCCCGAAGGCTGTAGGCGCCAGGCGGTTTCCCAGTGCTTGTACGCACGGTCCAGATACCGCTGTGCCAGCTCCTCCGGCGAGAGGTCCTTGCGCAGCGGCGACTTGACATTCGGACGTGCGATGATCCGGCGCGTCAGCTTGGGGAACTCCGCGGGTTTCGTCTCTCCCGGCGCAGCAGCCGGCGCCTTCCTGGCCGTCGCCTTGGGCGGCCCGGCTGTCAGCTCCGGCGCAGGTCCCGGTGCTTCTGTAGCCTTTGCCGCGGCCTTGCCGGCGGGCCCAGACGTTGCCGGTCCCGGAGTGGCCTTCGCCGCCGGTGCCTGCGTGCCTGACGCGGTTGTCTGCTCCTCCTTATCACCCTTCTTGCAGCCGCACAAGGCCACCAGTGACACAATGAGCAACGCTGTCAGCACCGCAGACCAGGCAGATCGGCTCATCTGGATCGCTCCTTGGGCACAACCGCAATACAACATCCGCCCGCACGTCTAGCAACCGCCCTTCGCCTCGACCTACCGGCGAAGCCGCGGCGTTGTTCAGACTGACTCACGTTTCGCGCCGCCTGAAGCTGCTTCCTGCCTCGTTGGCGCAGCCTTACCGTCAGGGCAGTGTTGCCTTCTGTACACGGCCTGAGGGCTGCACATCTCGACTTCCCTTGGTTGGCAAATCTGCATGGTGGAGGCGGCGGGACTCGAACCCGCGTCCGAGACGAGGGCCATGAGGGTCTCTACGAGCGTGTCGCACGTTTTGGGTTTCGCCGGTCGGACCTCCCGTGCGCCGGATGCCGGCCGGCTAGCCCGGCTAGTTTGTCCCCGGGGGCCCGCCGGGCCCTTGCCCCCGGGTGAGCTAACTGAAGTGGCGCCCAAGCCCGGCCCCGTTAGCTTAGGCCGGGAGGACGTCGCTGCTCTTAGGCAGCGAGTGCGAGATTGCTCTCGGCAGTTATGCTGTTTCCGCGTTTTACGAGAAAGCGGAGATCTCGGCTCGCAACCCTCACCACCCCAACACCCCGTCGAAACCTGTCGCCCCCACAATCGTGATTATACCACGCGCGCCCTTTGGCGGTCAATGAGCCCGAACCTCCATCTACGCCCCTGGCGGCGCCGAGGCGCCCTCGGCAGGCGGCAGTTCCGACAGTGGCTCAGCCGCCGCGGCCGCCCGAACCTCAGGCTCGGGCGGGGTCACGCCGGTCGTGGGCACACGCTTCAGCAGATCGGTGATGATCTCGTCGGTCTCGATCCCCTCCGCCTCCGCCTCGAAGTTGGGGATGATGCGATGCCGCAGCGCGGGGAGCGCTGCACTACGAATATCGTCGAAGGCCACATTATACCGGCCATCCAGCAGACCCATCACCTTGCCCGCCAGCACGAGCGCCTGCGCGCCCCGAGGGCTGGCCCCATACCGCACGTACCGCCGCACCATGTCCGAAGCGTGTTCGTTGGTCGGGTGCGTCGCCAACACCAGCCGCAGCGCATAGGACTTGACGTGATCCGCCAGGGGAACCTCCCGGACCACCTCCCGCATGGTCAGGATCGTCGGGCCGTCGGCGACTTTGTCGGCGTGCGGCTCCTGCCCTGTCGTGGTGCGCTCAATGATTTCGCCCAGCTCGCCCTCATCGGGAAAAGGCACGTTAACCTTGAACAAGAACCGGTCAACCTGGGCTTCCGGCAGTGGATAGGTGCCCTCCATCTCGATCGGGTTCTGCGTCGCCAGGACGATGAAGGGCTCGGTCAGCTCGCGAGTCTCGCTGCCCACAGTGACGCTGCGCTCCTGCATCGCCTCCAGCAGCGCGGACTGCGTCTTCGGCGTCGCGCGGTTGATCTCGTCGGCCAGGACGACGTTCGCGAATACCGGGCCGGCCTGGAACTGGAAGTACTTGCGCCCCGCGTCGTCCTCCATCACGAGATTGGTACCGGTGACGTCGGCGGGCATGAGGTCCGGGGTGAACTGAATGCGCGAGAACTCGAGCGCGAGACAGTCGGCCAGCGTGCGCACCAGGAGGGTCTTCCCCAAACCGGGCACACCCTCCAGCAGCACGTGGCCATCGGCCAATAGGCAGGTCAGCACCCCGCGCACAACCTCCTGGTGCCCGACGATCACCTTGCCGATTTCACGCTCCATCGCCGCAAAGGCGGTGCGGAAACCCTCCGCCCGTCTTACTGCTTCAGTAGCCAAAGCCGTTCAGTCCCTTCCGCCTCTGACTGCCGACCATCACTGGATAGACGCTGAAATGGCTAAGAACGTTTCCGTTGAGCGCGAAGCCGCCGCCGCACCCGTCCAGATGACCGCCCGGTTCCATCCGCCCGCACGTCTCAGGACGACAGGCCTCGGCGGTCCATCACGGGCAGAGCCACCACGGCACCGGTGCGCGCCGATTCCATGGCCGCGTTGATCACGCGCAGGGCCTGCGTCATGTGGCCCAGCGTCGCCAGGGGCGGCTCGCCCGCCTGCCACCGCGCCAGCGTTCGCTCCACGTACCAGCTCGTCCAGTCGCCCGGCTCGGGCTCAACGGCCAGCCGCTCGCCGCTCCGGAAGATCACCGTTCCCTGCTCCAGGTCCCCCGAGCAGTGGAGGGTGTCCGAGGTGAGCGAGAAGTATCGTTCGTAGCCGTCGGGATGAGTGTAGCTGACCTCCGCGACGCCCAGGGCGCCGGCCTCGCCCCGCATCAGCAAGCACGAGAGGTCCTCCACCGGCTCGCCGTGCGTCAGGTTCGACGTGCGGCAGAACACCTCGACGACCTTCTGGTTCGTCAAGTACCGGAACAGGTCAATCACGTGCGGGCCGAAGTTGAAGGTGCAGCCGCCGCCGGCCTGCTTCGGATCCAGCATCCACGGCACGTGCCAGTCGCGGTAACGATCCGGCGCGCCCGCGAACAGCCGGTAGTAGTAGTGCGTCAGCCGCCCGAGCCGCCCCTCCTCCTCAAGCGCGCGTAGCCGCCGCACCAGGGGATAGGCTCGCGCCACCAGAGCCACCGAGGCGAACAGCCCCTCCGTCTTGGCCAGGGTCGCCACAGGCTCCAGCTCGCGCCAGTTGATGCCCGCGGGCTTCTCGATGCTGAACGGGACCTGCGCCGCCACAAGCGTCCGCGCCAGCTCGGTCATGTCGCAGTGTGGCGCATGGGCGAACACGAAGTCAGGCTGCTCGCGGTCCAGCAGCTCCTGAACGCTCTCGTACCTGGGGCAGTCAAGCTCGCCGCCCACACGCTCCAGCGCCTCCGCCGAAGGGTCGGAGATCGCCGCAATGCTCTGACCCAGGTCTTGGAGCGCCTTGATGTACATGGGTGCGTGCCAATGGCCCACTCCGGCCACCACGATCTTCAAGCCTCTCCCTCCAGTCCACGTGCTCTCAAGGGTTCTCCCCCCCAGCCGGATGTTCGTCTCCTTCGCGCCGATTCCTGCCGGAGCAGACCGGCCGCGCCCTCAGAACGGCGCAGCCCCCCGGTATGCTCCTCTGCACCGGGAGGCTGCCAATGAGCACGAGGGCCAATTACACCTTATTCATTCCTTCGCCGGTTTCCTTGGCTTTTCCACCGGCGGCTTACCGGGACCGGGCTTGAACGGGAGGCCTTCGCCGGGCGGTCCGAGCCCCTGGCCGGGCGGTCCCATCGGCGGGCCCGGGCGCAGATCCTCCGCATACTGCAGCTCGGCTTCCTTCACCATGGTCTGCGCATTGATCTTGTAGATCATATTCCCGCGAATGACGAACACATAGCCGTCGCCGTACACGGCGACAGCGGGCTCGGGGGGCCTTGGACGGAACAACGTGCGTGGCCTCTGGCCCTGTTGGGGTCCCTGACCTGGCTTGCCGAACCGTTCCTTGAAGCGTTGCTTAGGTCCCGCAGGCTTCTCGGGTACCGGCTTGGCAATCTGCGTCTGCGCTGGTTTCTTGGGCTCATCTTGCGCGGACACGAGAACGACGCTGAACGCGAGCAAGGCCAGACACAAGAGTGCGGCAATGACCACATGACTCACCTTCATACGGATCACTCCCATGCCAAGGTTGATTCCGGCGGCGTTGTTCCCTCAGACGGACAATCGCCCACGAGGTTCACCCGTTGTCGCACAAACCCACGGCACTTACTGATCCGGCGCTTGCTGATCCTGCAGTCCCTTCGTGCCGCCGCCCGTCGGTTGCTCCTTCGCTGGCTGCTCCTGCGCACGGCTGGGGGGCCGAGGAGTCTGCAGCACGGCCTCCTGCGACTTCCGTGGAAGCCTCGGGCCCACCTCGGGCATCAGCTTTGCGATCAGCAGTAGCGCACTGCGGAGCCGGTCGTAGCAGTCAGCGTAGGCATGCCCCATCAGTGCCTCCCGCGCCTGCTGCAGCGTCTCATCCACCTCAGTGAGATCAACATTGGCCTTACGGAGCGCGCGGTACGGAGGCTCCAGAACATCAAAGCCGCGCAGCGCGTCCAGCTCGGTCACTTCCTGCCCCGGCAGCGCCTCAACGGGTGGCAGGGCCCGGTCCACTTGCTCCTGCAGTGCAGCCTCATCCGGCACCGGGTACAGGACCGCCAAGAGATCCTCACAAAGCTGAGCCCCCTTGATGTCGAAATCGTCCGCGGGCGCACGCTTGAGTTCCGCGAAGGCATCCAGCAGCGCCTCCCGCGCCTGGGACCGGCTCAGGCGCAGGCCGCCTGCGAGAGTGGGCTCTGGATGGCGCCGACGAGGTTCCGGCTTCTCACCCTGCCCATGCGCTCCCCGTCGGCCCGGTTCCACGCGCGGAGGCTCGTTCAGCTTCGCCGCAAGGCGATTCCGTCGGTGGCCGATCATTCTGAACTTCTCTACCGCCGTGCTCAGGATCTCGCGGATCTGGCTCTGGTTCTTCTCCCGCAGGGCCGTCTTGGCATTGTCAATGTCCGCCTGAATGCTGCCCAATGCCTTGTCCTCGAAGGCCATCTCGCGTAGCACGGCGTCCAGCACGCCGGTCAAAAAGCGCATTTGGGGCTCCCCCTGCCCTGGTGGCCGCAGACCGCGGTGCCGCCGGGCGGCTCGGCCCTTGACCGGCTTGGCCCGCTTCAGCTCGTCCATGGCCTCCGCAAAGAGCTTCAGCGCCCGCTCCGGCTGCTCCTCGTCAATCGCCGCCTCAGCCTGCCGAAATAGCTTGGTGGCTCTCCGAACGTCCATGCCCTGGCGCCGTTTTCGTTCATACGCGCGCTCGAACCTTTCCACGGCAGCCAGAAGCTGCTTCCGTTTGCCTGGGGGCAGTTCCGGCGGCACGTGCGCTCCCAGCGCCCGCCCCGCACGCCGCAAGGTCTCTCCCACGCGCTGCTCATCTCCCAGCTCAGCCGCATGAAGCACCTCGCGCAGCAGCCGACGCACCTCGCCGACATCCCTCCCGGCACCGCGGCGCCGCGAGGCCTCCAGAAAGCACGCCACGAACTGCTCGCGGAGTTCGCTATGCTGCCGGAAGAAATCGCGGACCTTCTTCGGCAGGTGTTCCAGCGACGGTGGCAGCTCCTCCCCGCCCTCAGGCCTCCCGAGCCCGGGCAGTTCCAGCGGTTTCTCGAGCCGCCGTGGCCGCGGTGGCCGGGAACTTCCGGCGCCCGCGCCCAGTTTCACCAGAAGAGCGCGCGCCCGAGCCAGTTGCCCCTGTGCAATCTCATTGCGGACGGAGTTCACCTGCTGCTCCACCTCGTCCCGTGCAGTCGAATCCTCAGGCAGCACCACAGGCACACGCCGTGAATACTCCTGCAGCACCAGCGTCAACTCGCGGTTGCCCTCATATAACTGATAGCCGATGATACCACCGACCACTACAAGGGCCCCCAGAGCCACGGCGACAGCGGCCCGGTAGTCAATAGATAGCATTCTCATCCTCCAGGAAGCGGGCGGCCGGCTCAAGAGAGGTCCGCAAGCTTGTATGCACGCACCTCGTGGTCAGACGCCGCCAGTCGGAAGAAAGTTCGAGATGTCGGCGCCATTGACCTGTTTTTCCCAGTACCGGGAGTAATGGCCAATTCTTGGGGTATACTTGACAGCAATAGACTAAAGTTTTATAATAGCCATGTTCTCAGACATCGGATAAAGACCATAAGTTGTGCGATCCTGGGACGCCGGTCGCGCCTCTGGCCGACGCTCTGGGTTTCATAGCGCAACAGTCAAGGCGGTGAACGGAATGGCGAAAATTGTGGGCATTGACCTGGGCACGACCAACTCGGCTGTCGCGGTAGTGCAAGCCGGCGAGCCGGTTGTCATCACCAACACTGAGGGCAGCCGACTGACGCCTTCCGTGGTCGGATTCAGCAAGACCGGCGAGCGACTGGTCGGGCAAGCGGCAAAGCGGCAAGCGGTGCTAAACCCGGAGCGGACAGTTGTTTCCATCAAGCGCCAGATGGGCACACGCGAAAAGCACACCATTGACGGCAAAGACTATACCCCCGAGCAGATCTCGGCCATGATCCTGCAGAAGCTCAAGAAGGATGCGGAGGAGTATCTGGGCGAGACCGTCAAGGAGGCCGTTATCACGGTGCCCGCGTACTTCGACGACAACCAGCGCACCGCCACCAAGCAGGCCGGTGAGATCGCGGGCTTCGACGTCAAACGCATCATCAACGAGCCCACGGCCGCGGCCCTGGCCTACGGGTTTGGCGAGGAGAAGAAGGAGGCCACCATTCTCGTCTACGACCTCGGCGGCGGAACCTTCGATGTGTCCATCCTCGACGTCGAAATTGACAAGGGCAGCGAGACCAAAGACTACTACGAAGTGCTGGCAACCTCGGGCGACACCCACTTGGGCGGCGACGACTTCGACCGGCGTCTCGTGGATCACATCGCCGAGGAATTCGAGAAAGAGAACGGCATTGATCTGCGCAAGGATCGCCAGGCTCTGTCCCGGCTCAAAGAGGCCGCTGAAAAGGCCAAGTGTGAGCTCTCCACCCAGGTGACGACCTCCATTAGCCTCCCCTTCATCACTTCCGTGGACGGCGAGGGGCCCAAGCACTTGGAGATGACGCTCACGCGGGCCAAGTTCGAGGAGCTGATCGAAGACCTGGTGAAGAAGACCGAGGTCTCGGTCCGCCAGGCCCTCAAGGACGCCAAGCTAACCCCCTCCGATATTAGCGAGGTGCTCCTGGTGGGCGGTTCCACGCGCATCCCCTGTGTGCAGGAGCTGATCAAAAACATCATCGGTAGGGATCCGCGCAAAGGCGTCAATCCCGATGAGGCCGTGGCCATTGGGGCTGCGATTCAAGCCGCCGTGCTGGGCGACGAGATGCAGGACATGGTCCTGGTGGATGTGACGCCACTGTCGCTCGGTGTGGAGACCTTGGGCGGCGTGATGACCAAGTTGGTGGAACGCAATACCAGCATCCCGCACAAGGTCACGGAGACCTTTTCGACGGCCAGCGACTTTCAGAACACGGTCGAGGTGCACGTGCTCCAGGGCGAGCGCGAACGCGCAGCCGACAACAAGTCCCTGGGTCAGTTCCACCTAACCGGCATCCCGCCGGCCCCACGCGGCGTCCCGCAGATCGAGGTCACCTTCGACATTGACGCCAACGGGATCCTCAACGTCTCCGCCAAGGACAAGGCCACGGGCAAGGAGCAGAGCATCACGATCACCGGCTCGGGCCAATTGCGCGATGATGAAGTGCAGCGGATGGTGAAAGAGGCCGAACAGCACGCGGAGGAAGACCGCAAGTTCCGCGAACTGGCCGACGCACGCAACACTGCCGATCAACTGGCGTACCAGTTGGAGAAGACCTTGAACGATCTCAAGGACTCGGTCACCGACAGTGACCGTGAGCAAGTCCAGCAGCGCGTCCAGGCCCTGCGCGACGCGGCGCAGGGCGAGAACGCGGAGGAGATCCGGGCAGCCATCGAGCAGGCCAATCAGACCATGGGCGAGATTAGCCAGCGGGTCTACGAAGCCTCCAAGGCCCAGGCTCCGCCCGAGGCGGCTGCTGCCGATGGAACCACGGGGCAGGCCCAGGCCCCGCCCAGCACCGGCAGCTCCACAGGCGGCGATGATGTCATTGATGCGGAGTTCACAGCCGAGGACGAGGACTAGCCAGGCACCCGGAGCGGCCGGAACGTCGTTCCGCCGCCATCGAAGGAGGCGGTATCCGTGGCGAGCCGAGGCGGCGACCTGTACGACAACTTCATCTACCTGCGAGACCGCATCAACGAGCTCTTCGCCGAGCGCGAGGCTCGTGCTGCTCGCTCCGTGTCCAATGATGCCCCCGCCTGGGTGCCACCAGTGGATATCCTTGAAACGCCTCAAACCATCGAGGTGCGGGCCGAGCTCTGCGGAGTCAAGCAACAGGAGCTGAACGTGGAAATCACCGGCGACAGCCTGACTATCGCCGGCGTACGCCAATCGGACGTCGAGCAGGGCGAGCGGCTCCGCCGCGCCGAGCGTCAGTTTGGGCCGTTCAGGCGTTCCTTCGCTCTCGGCGTGCACATTGACCCCGACGCCGCCCGCGCGCGGCTGGCCAACGGCACGCTCGTGCTCACTCTTCCCAAAGCCGAGCGGCACGCCCCGGGAGAGCGACGGGTGGACATTGAATAGTCGAGAACCATAGCCTGTGGCTCGCGGGAGGAGTCAAACATGCGATTCTATCGCTGGCAACCGACACAAGACCTGGCGGAGCTGCAACTGCAGGTCAACAGAGCCTTCGGCGAGATGCTTGGCTGGGCTGCGAGGGGCCCCGAAGGCGGCCGGGCCGCCGGCTGGGCTCCGCCCATGGATGTCGCGGAAAGCGACGAGGCCTTTGTCCTCCGTCTTGACGTGCCCGGCCTCCGGCAAGACCAAATTGATGTCACGCTGGAGGACAATCTGCTTGTCGTGCGTGGCGCCAAGCCGCCTCTGGAGGCCGCCGACAATACGGTAGTGCACCGGAATGAATGTCCCGCTGGTGCGTTTTACCGCTCCTTTCCGCTGCCCGCCACAGCAGACCCGGCTCAGGTCAAGGCCCAGCTCCGCGATGGCGTCCTGCGCGTGCAGATCGGCAAGCTGGCCGAAGCGACGCCACGCAAGATCACTGTCGAAGCACAGTAGTCCCCCGGACCCGCCCTGCCAGCATAGTGCGCCCGGGACGACTTCAACAGACTAGCCGGAAGCGAAGCACAGCGTAAACCATGATGGCCACGCGCGACTATTACGACATTCTGGGCGTCAAGCGCGATGCGACTGCCAAGGAGATCAAGCAGGCGTATCGCCACCTCGCGCGTAAGCACCACCCCGATGTCAATCCCGGCGATAGAACCGCAGAAGAGCGCTTCAAGGAGATCAGCGAAGCCTACGAATGCCTGAGCGACCCTGAGAAGCGGCGGCAGTATGACCAGTTTGGGGCCGCATGGCGCCAAGCGCAGGCGGGTGGACAGGCCTATCCCGGTGGCGTAAGGGTGGATTTCGGAGACTTCGCCCAGCAATGGGGTGGTGGCCTCGAGGACATCTTCGGCGACCTGTTCCGACATGCCACCACGTCGCGCGGCGGAGCCGGCCGCATCCGGCGAGCCCAACGCGGCCAGGATGTCGAGTACGAGATCGAAATCCCCTTTGAGGAGGCCCTCAAGGGAACGCAGAAAACGTTAAGTCTGACCATTTCCGACACTTGTCCCGATTGCCAGGGAATCGGCGGTAGCACCCAGACCTGTCCCGCTTGCCAGGGCAGCGGCGTGTCCCAGACTGGGCGAGGCATATTCAACATCGGGTCCCCTTGCCCGCGGTGCCAGGGAACCGGCGAGGAAGTCACCAGCCGCTGCAACACCTGCCGCGGGACCGGTGAAGTACTGCGCCGCCGAAGCATCAAGGTCAAGATCCCAGCCGGCATCAGCGACGGCAAGAAGATCCGCATCGCCGGCGAAGGCGCACGCGGCACACACGGCGCCCCTAACGGCGACCTGATCCTGACGGTTCGGGTGGCCCAAGACCCGTTCTTCGAGCGCCGCGGTGATGACTTGCATTGCGAGGTCCCGATTACGTTCATCGAAGCCGTCCTCGGGGCCGACATCCGCGTCCCCACACCTGACGGTCAGGTCACGCTCAAGGTGCCCCCCGGCACTCGAAGCGGCCAATCCCTGCGCCTGAAGGGCAAAGGTGTCCCGCACCTGGGCAACCAGGGCAGCGGTGATCTCTACGTCAAGGTCAACATCACTGCGCCCAAGAAGCTGACGCG
>JALGUG010000257.1 GCA_029820995.1 Candidatus Zipacnadia bacterium | reverse complement strand
CGAGAACTCCAGCTTATCGCAGTTCCAGAAGGCGGCATTGTAACCCTTGAAACAGGTGAGGTGCCCGATGGAGCGGATCGCCGCCGCCCGATATTCGTACTTGTGGCCGACCTTGGCCTGGGTGGGCGGACGCGTGTAGATGTGCGGACGCGCCAGAGCGACGTAGTCCGAGGCGTAGCTGGCATTGCCCCGCTCGTCCACCGCCGCCACGCGGTAGAAGGCTCTGTTTGTGTTCGGGAGCGTGACGTCCGGCCCGGCCACGACGCAGCGCGTCTCGGCGGTCTCGGCGACGAGATTGGGCGGGGCAGTGACCACGCCCTTCGGCGGCCGGCCCTGCTTCGCCTGAAACTGCTCGATGGTGTCGCAGAAGCCACCGCCATGCTGCACTTTGTGCTCGACACTGGCGGCCGTGAAGCCCTGCTCGTCACTGCCGTAGACCCTGTACCGCACGGGCTTGCGTCCCCGAGGGTTCGGCTTCCACGTCAAGGTGAACCGACCAGTGTCCTCGTCCAACTTGACTTGGAGGTCCAGCGGCACGCCGGGCGCCCGGCACCGGAACGACCAGCGCTCGCTCCAGGGGCCCCAGACGCCCTTCTCGTCCTTGGCCCGCACCCGCCAGTAGTAGGTTGTGTCGGGATTGAGCAGGCCCTCGTACGGCACGGTCCACTCCGGCTTGCCGCCGGAGGGCGTCTTGGAGCTGAGCTTGTTGAAGTTGGGCGACAGCGGCCAGCGCAGGTCCTCTCTCTCGCAGACCTGAATGTGATAGTCCACGATCTTGTCGCCGTCGGGATCCGAGGGCGGCTGCCACTGAAAGTGCACTTTGGTGCCCTCGATGGTCGCGCCGTCCTGCGGATGGATCGGCGCCGGCGGCGCCGCCGGAGGATGCCAGGTGGTCCGCTCGACCCAGGCATGGGTGATCTTGACCCGGCGCGGCCCCGGGCTTTCGTCGCGGTACTGGATGGTGTTCTCCCCGACCTCGAGCTCCGGCAGGCTGAGCAACGCCATCTGCAGGTCGGTGTCGAACACGATGGATTCCAGACCGACGGCCGACCTATCCCGGGCGGCTTGCAGCTCGACCTTCAGATAGTACTCGTACTGCGGCTTGGCGCGCGGGGACAAATGCTCATCGAAGACCAGTTCATGGTCGAAGAAGCCGGTCTGGTCGGCCGTCCAGAGCGGCTGCCACTGCTTCCGGTCGCGGGACAGACTCAGCTTGAGCATGTCGTTGGCTTCGGCGCGCTTCCCACGCAGCGCGACCTTCCCGCCGACGATCACATAGGGGCTGTGGATGCGCCAGACGACCTCCGCGGGCCTGCCGGGCTGTGCGGGATGCAGGGCGGGCTGCGCCTGATCGTCTTCGGTGCAGGCGATGTTCCGCTCCGACGCGACTCCGGCGCGGTACAGCTTGCGCGCGAGAGCAGGCTGATAGTGCGTCCGGCCATTGCACATCTTCGCGTACGCCACCTTGCCCCAGCCTTCCAGCAGGTCGCTCTGGCCGTCCTTGTGGTGCTTGCCGTCGGGCGAAGGAACGCCCGCGGTGTACTGCTTGCCCACGTGATCCCAGCGCCATTCGATAGCCTCCCCGGGCCGTAGCGTGTAGTGCATCGCGTGCTTGGTATGGCCCCCGTGCGAGCCGTGGCGTTCGCCCTCATACCAGTACAGCGAGGCCGAAAACTGGTCTCGCAGATTGTCCTCGTTGGCCCCGATGCTGTACGTGTGCGTGCGCTTCATCAGCTCATGATCGCGCACGATCTCCGCGCAGGAGGCAATCGTTCGGTTGTCGTACTTGAGGCACATGACATGCTCGTCGCCGTCGAGCAGGTGGAAGGCGTTGTCAAAGAACGCCTCTGCAACGCAGTGTCCGATGGGGTATCCCCGCCGCGTGGTCAAGCCGGCGGCCTTCCAGAGGTCGCTGACCACTTGCGCATCGTTTCCGCAGAGGGTATAGCCGTACACGTTGTACACCTTCACCGCATCGCTGCACTCACCGTCCCAGGTGCAAGCATGGAAGCGCGAGTGCTTCTCCAGCTCCCACAGCGCCTGCGCCTTCTCGGCGTCCGTCTGGCAGCCCGCGATCCCCTCGGCCACAATGCTCTCCAGCGTCTGCCAGTTCCGCCGGCCGTTGACCACCAGCCACGGGTTCACCACGTCGGTCTCGCCCACGTTCTCCAGCCGCACGAAGCGGTTGGGCTGCCAGCCCGCGTGATACGCGCCGTAGCTGATGGGCATGCGGGTCATCACGCCATCCACCGTGCCGCGGAAGGTCAGCGTATAGCTCTTGTGCGCCGCCTCGATTGCGACTGTCTTGACAACTTCGTGGTCGCCGAGTTCCAGCGGCGGGAACGGCCGCGGCGGACCCTGGAACGCGGCCAGGGCGATTCCCGCCGCCGGCAAGAACAGCACCAGAAGCGCCCAACTGGATATCGAGATTCCTGAGTGATTGAACATGTAGCTGCCCTCCGTTCTAGGGGTTTAGCTAGCCCCAATACTCCCGCGTCCAGGCCTCCGCCTGAGCCAGAGCCTCGTACGCCGAAGCAAGGTCGGGCGCGTGGCAGACCATGAAGGTTTGCTCAGGAACGAACTCGCGGATCGCCGTCTCCAGTCGTGCCAAGCTCACAGGCAGGAAGATCTTCTTGCCCCTCTCCTGCGCGCGCTTGAACAGGCTCATCCAGTGCTCAAAGCCGCCCGGCCGGCCGGCGCCGGGGACCCACTGCAGCATCGCGACGCCGGGCAGATCGAGCACCCGGTCCAGGTGCCGGATGGCGTCCGGACCATCGAGGTGGTAAATGGCCGGGCCCGCGGCCTGCGTCATCTCCTCCAGCTCCGGGACAATAAACTCTTCGAACGTCGCGGGCGAGATCATGCACGAGACGTCGGACTGGGTGACGCAGATCCGCTGCGGATGCCAGACGGGATAATGGTGGTGCAGACCCACAAACCGCTCGGCGGCCAGGTCGGCCAGGGCGTCGAACATCTTCAGCCAATTTGCCGTCATCACGCGCAGGGCGTGCTTGATCTCATCGGGGTGCTCGATCAGATCCAAGAGGAAACGATTGACCTCGCGCAGCATGGAAAGCAGATCGTTCGGCGGCAGGATCGGCGGGATCCCGACGAGGAACTTCCCCTCCGCGAACTCGCCCAGCCCGCGCACGATCCGCAACAACCGGCGCCATTGATCGTTGTCCCAGGTCTGCTCCAGATCCGGCGCTCTCTCCCAGTCTTCGATGATCGGGTTGATCCAGATCGTGTCCGGCATGAACTGCAGCGGCGCACCGTAGGCCGGCAGCCACCCGGCCATCAGGCCGCTGGTGCAGGGCAGCGCCTCGGCCAGGAAGTATCGCCCGCCCAGCGTCGCCTCGTACTGGGCGCAGAGGAACTCGAGGCTCAGGTACTTCTCTTCGGGGCTGGAGGGCTCGGGGATCGGCGGACGCTGGTCCGCCGGCCGGTCGGCGGTCAGATGCATCGCCGGGCGCCCCAGACTTTCGCCGCGCCAGAAGCGCTCGAGATTCGCCGCGGCCGCCGGCCAGTCTTCGTGGAACGAGAGGTTCATGTTCGGTCGCCGGACGAGTTCGCGGCGCGCTCGACGAACTCCTGCGGAAGACCCGGGGGCAGTCCAAGCTGCTGACCTGCCTTCGGCGGTCCCCCTTTGAGGTCGGACCCCGCGGCGAGCCGCTCATCTCTGTTGGGAGACCACAATCACCTCTCGGGGGCCGATGTCCGGGCTCAGGTACGCTTTCCCGGCTTCGATTCGCGGCTTGAGCGCCCGGTCGTTCCAGGCATCGCGGTACTTCGCGCCGGCCACGTGATCCACGGCGATCAGCTCACCGCGCGCCGTGCGGAAGTTGGTATTGTACATCGTCCAAACGGTCTCGCTCTTCGCTGGGAACATATTGGCATAGACGCCACGGCGCAGCGTGGGCACCAGCGGCGCCGGCGCGTCGCTGGTGAAACAGTCCAGGTGCTCGTGAATGACTCGGTGCATCTTCCGGATGTACTCCAGCGTCCGGTCGCCGAACCAGTGCTCCGGGATGCCCTCCAGCCAGATGCCCTCACCGTTGAACAGGACCCGCTTGACGGCCTCCACATTAGTGCCCAAGGGCCGATCGCACACGATGATCTCGAACGTCTTGAAGGTCGGGATCATGAACCGGTAGAGGTTCAGGTGCGTGGGCGACCACTCGTCCGACGCCGACGAGATGTTGTACGTAAAGCTCCCGTCCTGGAACTGGGAGTTGATGTCGGTGGGGCTCTCCTCGGTGTACACGGCGCACTCGGGCCCGACGGCCGCGCGCACTTTGCGCGTCAGGTCGCGTTCGCCCCGCGCGGGCCAGGCGCCCCGCTGGTGCGAGTGTCCCTCGTTGTAGCAGGCGCGGTGTGGGCCCGAGAACCCGTACTCGTCAATGTAAAAGCCCACTGCCGCCGTCTGCCGCTTGGCGCGGGCGTACACGCCGGCCAGATAGTCCTGCCAGGCCCCGACCCAGGGGCACATGTTGAGGCTGGGCGCGAAATACGGGTACGGCTTCCCCTGGGCGTCCAGGAGCTGCCACTGCTTACCGTGCGCCTGGGCTACGTTCGACGGCGGATCAATCAGGTAGCCCTCGATATACAGGCCCACCGGGATCCCGGACCTCTTCGTCTCCTCAACGGCGCGCCTGAGGTTCTCCGGCGGCCCGAGGTAGTCCCAGGGCTGGTAGTCGCCGCAGCGGCCGTGCGTCCGGTCCCAGCCCCAATCGAATAGGTGCAGATAGTCCACGCCGCCGAAGGCCTGCTTGTCGTGCTCCATTACTTGTGCGAAGTGGAAGGTCTTCGTCTCCGGGTCAAACAGCCCACTCTTGCGCGGCAGTTGGAACGTGAGGAACTGCTGTCGGAAGTTGAAGATGCGCCGGAACCAGTCTTTGCGCGGCGCCGCGGGCCGATACCAGGTCTTGAGCCAATCCTGGTAGACCTTCATCTGCGCGTGCCAGTCGCCCCTGTGCGCACCGATGATCGCGCAGCGCGTGGTAAACGGGTCCGACGGATCGTGCTCCAGGGCAAGGTCAACTGTGGCTGATGCAGCGCCCTCCTTACCCCGGCGCTTGCTCAAGCGGTAGTAGCGTGAGAAGCCCTCGCGGTCCACCGTGCGCAGATAGACGCCTACGCCTGCCGCCGGCGCCCAGGCGCCCATGATCTGGAAGGGGAAGGTCCCCGAGTAGGGCTCGCGGTAGGTGCCGATCCGGTTGTTGATCACGCACCCGCGCCGCGGGAAGAAGTACCGGACATCCGCCGACCCGAAGCCCAGTCCGCGCAGCTCGGGGAAGAAGACCCGCACACCCGCCGGCCCGTCCGCCCACTGCGCGGAGCAGGTCAGCGCGATCTCGTCTGCGCCGACGGCAAAGGCCTGCACCCAGATCTGGCCCCGCAGAACCCCGGCCCGCCGCACCAGGTGGAACTGCAGCCGGGCGCTGGGCCGGAGCGTTTGCTCATCAATTCCGCGCGCCGGCCACCCGGGCCCCGCGCGCACCTCTGCCACCTCGAAGTCCTCCGAGGTGACCTCGGTATCGCCCTTGCGCACCCGAAAGATCGGCGCGGGCGAGATGCGCGTCAGCTTCGGGTCGGCGTGCAGATTCTGCAGTTCCCTCAGCCGTAGGCCCTTGCCAGTGTCGAACGCCAGCCGCAGCCTCTGGGCGGAGATCTCGGCCCGGCCGTCCTCGACTTTCGCTCCCGGGGGCAGTTCGTGCCCGCCCTGCGGGGCAGCCGTCTCGATCGCGGCTTGCGCGCGCGTCGCCTCGGTCGCCGGACCGGGCTGATCCGCCGCCGTAGCCGCAATCAGGGCAAACGCGCCGCGCTTCATCCCGTCGCGCAACATGATGCGTCGCAGGGCCACGTCCGGCCGCGCGGCCAGAGAGTACAGCGCCACGCCTCGGGCAATCTCGTGCCGGCCTTTCCCCAGTCGCAAGGGGAACTGTTCCTCCGTGGAGCCGTCGGCGTACTCCAGCCGCGCGACGAAGCGCTCAACCTGTCGGATGGCCCGCAGCTCCCCGCCCTTGAACGATGGCTCCTCCATTCGCGGTAGCCGAGCCCCGAGGATCAGGTATACCTCCGGCGTCTTGCGGCCCACTTCCAGCACCAGGTCCTCCCGCCGCTTGGTGTCGGTCATGGCCGCGGCCTGTGCGCCGCGGCCGACCTTGAGCGGGACTCGGAGGCACGTGATCTTCTCTTCGGCGAACCAGTTGTCGTACCCGAAGATGCGGGACAGGTCCTGCGCCGAGCGGTTCTTCTCGGGGAGCGCGAGGGGGTGGAAGGTCGCCATGTCTTGCGGCCAGCCGCGCTCGTAGGCGAGGACGTCCTCGAGCTTGAGCGGCGGCCTGTGTTCGCTGAGAGTGACGCCGGCCACGTCCAGGTAGGCGCCGTCGCCTTCGGCCTGCACTTGGACGGCCAGCGTCTTGACCGCCGAGACCGTGAGCCGGGTGGAGGCGGTGTGCCACTGCCCGTCA
>JALGUG010000256.1 GCA_029820995.1 Candidatus Zipacnadia bacterium | reverse complement strand
GCCAACTTGGCCTGGGTGGCAAGCCGATGGTGGTATGCCCGCGCGTACTCGTCGCGACCGGGCGTCAGACTTGCCCAATACCAGAGTTGCAAGCCAAACGCAGCCATCAATGCCACCCCTGTTACGCGCTGATGCGGCCCCGTTGAGGCATCCCCGAAGTGCCCCGCGATGCCCATCAACCCCAGCGCCAGGGCATGGATCATGAACGGTACCACCGGGATCGCCATGCGTTCCTCCGGCCACGGAGAGAGAAAGACCCCTATGAGGTACAAGGATGCACACCACGCCACTGCCCCATTCGCAACCGTTCTCCAGGAGCGCCATCCACACACGATCAGCACGTAGAACACGAGCGATTGGAGGCCGTGCTTGATGATCTTGCGGGAGAATCTGCTGAACTTGACGGGCAGGAAGGCCCCCGTGCTCTCCAGACAGAGGGTCCCCGCTTTGGCCGCTCTCTTGGCCATCGTGAGGACCCCGGAGGGGCTGAGAACGCTGGGCCCCGTCGGGTTCCAGCCATCTTGCCGCAGGTACGGATGAAGTCTGGCCCGTCCCGAGGGCCGACCGGCCCACGTGGCGTGGTTCATCCAGAACATGATGGGCACTATGGTGAGCACCACGACCATCGCCGCGCTGAACGCTCGCACCAGCAACGGTGCTTTGGGGCGCAAGAGCAACCATAGTGCGGCACCGGCACAGACGAAGATGACCTTGCTGTGAACGGCCCCGGCGGCCAGCAAAACGAGGCCCGTGAGCAGTGCGTAGAGCATGAGGCGCTCCGGACGAGCATTGGCGCGCCACAAGAGCCACAACGCCACGATAACCAATGGCAGCAAGACCGCCTCCGACTGAACGCGTGTGGCATAGAGCGTGGCCATCGAACCCGCAGTCAGCAGCAAGGTGGCCTTCCAGGGGCCCGGTATGAGTTGATGCCGCCAGCGATACAAGGCCACCAGAGCCAACGCGCCGCACAGCATCGGAAGCGCCTGCAACGCCAGGAAATGCCCGTGCCCCAGTGACACCAGAGGCGCTAGCAGCAGGGGCAGCAGCGGCGGGTACTGGACGAAGATGGGCCAATCCGGATGGGCCATGGCCTCGGGGCTCTTGCTGACCCAAGTGGGTATGCCTCCCCAGACTTGCTCCGGTTTGCCTACGGGCGCTGTGATGTCTCGCAAGCCGATACCGCGCGACACTGCCACCGCCGCGGAGATGTACGCTCCACTGTCATATCTGGGCCAGTAGTGCCTCGTTGCGACGATCCGCACCACCAGAAGCCCGTAGATCAACAGGCTCAACAGTAGCCAGCGCAGCTCACCGCGCCCGGCCCTTTCATCTGGATTACGGCTGCCGGTTGGCTCGGAGCGTGATTCGGTCATCTGGCCATCGGTCGGTTGCATTCCAGGAAGCCCGGAGACGCGATTCACCCCGGAGTAACACACTTGGGCCCTCTTAAGGCCCCATAAATCTGGCCGGCGCCGTAGAGAATCGGGTTCGCTGCCAGGACCACGAAAGCCGTGGGCCAACGCGCTGGACGGCGTGCACGCAGAACCAAGTGCAGCGCGATCAGTGCGACGCTCGTCACGTAGACGACGGGGAACACCAGGAACCCCCAGTGCCACGCGCCGCCCAGACTGAGAGCGAGGCCGAGCAGAATCAACGGCGGAACCGCGAACTTCGCCCGGAAATGATCGGGGTGCTTTCGCATCAGCCAGCTCCGCCCCTTCCCATACTTGAACACATTACGCAACCAACTGCGCAAGTCGGGCCGCAGCTTATGTCTTACTACCGCATCGTGCAGAAACATGAAGCGCTTGCCGGCCCGCTTCAGCCGGTGGTTGAGCTCCGGGTCTTCGCAGATATTGCCGAAGCTCTCGTCGAAGCCGCCAGCCTCAAGGACTGCCTGCTTCTCGTACAGGATATTCAAGGTGGGGATGTGCGGAACCTCGGTGTCGGTCGTGAATAGCATGCCCTGGGTGGACCCGTGGCTGCCCCAGAAGCTGTTAAGAGTGATCGCCAGCGCCTCCAGGAACGGATTCGACAGATCAGCCGCGATGTTGCCTCCGCCAACGGCGACCAGCTCAGGCATTATGTCCTTGTATCGCTCCATCCCTTCGGCGAGCACCTCCAGCCAGTTCCCCGGAACGATGCAGTCGGCGTCGGTGAAGGCGACGTACTCAAATCGAGCCTCCCGCAGCCCCACGTTTCGGCTCGGCGCGATGCCCTGCACCGGATTGCGCACCACACGGAAGTGGTGATGCCGCCGCGCGTAGTCGCTGGCGATCTCAAAGGTCGAGTCCGACGAGTTGTTGTCAACCACAATCACTTCGAACTGCTCGGGCGGATAGGTTTGCGCCACCAGCGAGTCCAGGATCTCGCGCAGATTTCTCTCCTCGTTATAGCAGACAACAACCACGGAGATCTCTAGCATGACCGCCCACGCCTCAAGAGAGAACGCGCGAAGTACAGCCCGGAACGAAGCGACCGCACTCCTTCCCGCGGCCGCGTGATCAGTTGAGCCACCTTGCCCACCAGATACGTCGGTCGCAGGTGGAATCGGCGATAGGCCTGATCGCAGAAGGCGGTCATTTCTTCCTGCGACAGTCCGGGCAGGTCGAACACACACTGGTGCCCCCCGCCTTCATCCAACCACTCCCGATAGCCCTTGGCTCGCAGATACCCCTGCGACTTCAGCCACTCGTACGCCTGCGTTCCCGGATAGGGATAGATCGGGTAGAACTGGGCGCTGTCACAGCCCAGTGACATCGCAAACACCAGCGTCTGCTCCATGGTCTCGCGCGTCTCGCCGGGGAAGCCGACCATGAAGCAACCGTGCACCAGAATTCCGGCCTGCCGTGCATTCTCCGCGAACCGACGGCTCTGCTCCAGCGTAATGCCTTTGTGCATCGCATCCAGCAGCGCCTGCGAGCCCGACTCATAGCCCACCGCGCAGCAGCTCAGCCCGGCTTGGCGCATCAGCTTGAGCAGTTCCAGGTCGGTGTCCACGCGGATATTCGCAAACCAGGGCAGCTTCAGCCCCCGCTCCAGGATCAGCTCGCAAATCCGCCGCGTCCGCTTCGGGTTGGCCGTAAAGGTGTCATCCTCGAAGACGATCTCCTTGACCTCCGGCATCTCCCGCTTCACGTATTCCATCTCCGCCACCACATGCTCAGGGCTGTGGTAGCGGTAGCGACGCCCGTGCATCACCTGCGGATAGACGCAGAAGAAGCACTGATTGGGGCACCCGCGCCCCGAGATGAGCATCACCATCGGATACGAGGCCAGCGAGAAGTAGTAGTCTCGCACGTTTAGGAATCGCTTGTAGATCGGGGAGATCGGCGGCAAGAGGTCGAGGTTCGCCAGCGGCGGGCGGGCGCCCGTGTGAACCAAATCGCCCTCTTGGCGCAGGACCAGGCCACGCACGGAGCCGCAATCCTTCCCGTTCCCGAGCGCCTCGGCCAACTCGGACACCGTCAGGTCATACTCGGCCACAGCGACCGCATCAATGGAGGACGACAGCCCGAGTGTCTCGTCCGGCACCGCAGACGGATGGGTGCCGACCAGAAGCACAAAGCTGTCCGGCACGGCCGCCTTGAGCTTCGCCGCCACCTGCACATCGCTTTCGATGCTCGGCGTGCTGGTGTCAACCACCATCAGGCCCGGGCGAAAGCTCGTGGCGCGCGCAATCAGGTCCTCGATGCCCACACCGGCTGCCGGGCAGTCCACCAGGTCAATCTCAAACCCCCGTTGCTCGGCCAGCGCCGCAGCGTGGGCCAGCCAGTAGGGATAGTACATCGTCCCGGACTTGATCACGCCCGGACTCCGCTGGCTGCGCGAGAACCGCCCGATAAAGGGCGGATTGATGAACTGCAGGCGCATGGCACCGCACTCGTTCCACTGGCGCGATCCGGATCAGGCCTCGTGGCCCTCCGGCTCCGGAACCTCGCGGCTGACGCCGGCCGGCCGTTCCTCCCGGGAGCGCATTAACCGCACCAGCGCCCGGCCCCCGTATAGCCCGACGAGCAGGTTCAGGCCCAACCGCAGCGGCCCGCTGATCGCCGCGGCCGCCGTGATCAGATCAAGGGGGTATCCCAGCAGGCGCATCAGCTCTGTGTAGCTCAGCGTGCTCACGCCCAGGCCGCTCGGCACCGCCGCGACCAGCCCGGCCGCGATCGCCAGCGATTGGCACGACATCGTATCGGCCAGCCGCACCGGCAGGATAGCCGAAGCCATCAAATAGGCAAAGGCAAAATCGCACGTCCAGGCCACCAGCGTAAGCAGGCCCAGGGCCACAAATCGTCGCCCCCCCGACAGGATCTCCCGCGCCAGGCCAAGATCCCCGATTAGCCGAGCCAGCCGCGAGGCCACATTCGCCGTCCGGCCGCACCGACGCTCGGCGAAGGCCCGCAATCGGGCGGACAGCGGTTCGGCGCCGAACAGGACCAAGATCAAGACGAGCATCATCGCGGCCGCCGCCAGCCCGCTCGCCGCCATCGCCTTACTGAACATGGGCCCGGTCGAGAGCGCACTGAGTCTCAGAGCCGAGACGGACACAGCGACCAGGAGCACGAAGGCCTCCAGGATCCGGTCGGCCAGGATCATCGCAGTGCCGCGTCCGAGGGGCACCCCTGCTATCGCCCGCAGCGCAAAGGGCGCCGACAGCTCTCCAGCGCGGCCCGGGGTCAGGAAGCCGGCACTGCAGCCGATGCCGTAGACCGCCAGGGTCGTGCGATACGAGGCGACCCACTTCTGAGAGCGCATCACGACGTGCCACTTGAGGGCCCGGATGAGTATCGAGGCGACGTACGTGGAAACACCCACCGCCACTAGGGTGACGTTCGCCGACCTTGCTGCCGCGAGCACCTCCCGCCAGCCGGGCCGCAGGATAACCCAGACGAAGACGGCCAGCCCCACCAACAGCAGGCCGAAAGCGATGAGACGCGACGTAGCGGACCCGCCTCTTGATCCACTCGCCGATGGAGTGTCGCTCATCTCTTGGTCTGCAGCGTTGTGTCTTGGGGCCGCATCAGCAGCCTCATTCGCCCAAGGCTCGGCGTAGCAGCGTGCCTGTCTCCAGGGCGCGTGTGAGCTGGCACTCGTGTCTTGCGGCGAGTTTCGCCGGGGACGAGTTCTGCCCGCTCAGCGCACTGCGCAGCAGCCGGACAAGTGCCTCGCAGGTCATCTCGTTCAGCGCTACACATGCGTCCTGGCAGTCTATCTGCTCCATGAACGCCTGGACTTTCGGATCGTAGGCAATGCCGACCAGCGGCGTTGCCGTGTTGAGCGCGAAGATGAGAGGATGCAGGCGCATGCTGAGCAGCCCCTCGCAGCAACCGATGACGCCCTGTGCCTCCGGCGCGGATAGCTGTTGCGATACCCAACTGACGGCACTGCTATTCAGTTCCTCGCAGATGCCCTGCGCCACCAAGCCATCCTCAGGCCACATCGTCGGCACGAACAGAACCTGTAATCCGTCTTCCTTGTCCAGCCGATCGGCGGTCTGCGACAGGGTCCCGAAGACCTTATCGCGGGCGCACTTACTGCGCCTGTAATACTCGTCCATGGAATGCCAGGCACAGGGACAGATGGCCACGATGGGCCCCCGCGGGCTCAGCCCCGTCTCCTGGATGATCTGTTGCGCGCGCTCCTGGCGGCAGCTCTGGAGCTCGACGGCCGGGTCTACACTGACGATGCTCTCTCGTTCCACGCCGGCCGCTCGTAGCGCCTCCGCGGAACTGGTGTCTCGAACGCAAAGGAACGACGAACGCGCCGCGATACCACGCACCAGGCGACGCCCCAGACCAGTCGCGATGGGCCCCGCGCCAACTGAGTAGAAGCCGACACGCCCCGTCTTGGCGGCACGGCTAGCGAGGTACGCGATGGTCAGCAGCACCCCGGGCCGCCGGTCATGGAGCCAGTAGCCACCGGCCCACAGCAACAGGTCCACGTTCCCCGCCGCTCGCCCTGCGGCCATCAGCTCCCCCCGCAGAATGAGTCGCCGCCAGTTGGTGGCTCGATTCCGCGGAACCATCCGGAAGGGCTCCCGAAAGCAGGAGCTCGGGCCCATCTCGTCCTCACTGGCAGGCAGAGGGGTCTCCAGGAAGCCGGCGGGACCGATCGCCAGACTCACAATGCTAGTACCAACAGCTTCAGCTCGCAGCCGCCGCACAACGCAGCGCAAGAGGGCTTCGTCGCCGGTGTTCCCGCAGGCGTACAAGCTGACCAGGCCAACTCTCAGCTTCTCTCCGCTCCTTTGTGAGGGAACATGGAGGTCAGGCAATCTGGCCCCCAAGAGCCGGCCGCCTTCGCGGGTCGGCATTATCCATGTCCGTCGCCTCGAGCGATCATGCTCAGACCGTGACGCCAGCAGGGAGGGATGACACGCTCCGCCCCCCCGAGGCATCGGAAGTACGTCCGTACGAGCGGGCCGACAGTCTCGCGGTGCACGCTTGCGCGCGTCGCAACAGGATGTCCTGCGCGCGTCGCAACAGGATGTCCGCATCGCGGCCGGCGCCGCACGACACGTTGAGCACCTTAGCATCCGAAAGGTCCCCGAGGTTGCGTATAAGCCACTGGACTTCACGCTCCTCGGAAAGCAGCCTCGCCAGACCGAAGCGTCGGTGCGGAAGTCTAAAGCGCTGAGGGTGATCCGGAGGCAGCTCCGCGGTCTCGCGACGCAGCCGCAACACCAGGTCTCGCATCTCTCCCAGGTCCTCTTCCAGGCTGGGCTCGGAGAGCGCCTCTGGACAGAACTGCGGGACCCCGGAGGCAACCTGGTAGTGGCCGCCGCATTCCCGGCACGCCAACGAAGGCGGATCGTCCACGGGCGCCAGATTGCCCTGGCCGCACCGGGGGCAGCGCCAGACTTCGGTTCGCCACTCTTCATCGTCCGCAGGCGCCAACACGTGCGGCGACCTCTTGCGGGAAGACATGGGAGTACCCCGGTGGGCGGCGACTAAGGGTCCGTTGGCGAGCCCGGCCCTGTGGTCGCCGCAAGGCCGGCCAGCAAACGGAGCGTCCGGTCCAGGACCGCCGCGGCGAAGCATTGCAGGCCGGTGAGCGTCAGCAGGCCGCCGATGGCCGCTCGGCTCCAATGCTGGCGCACGTAGCCCGTGCTCACATACGTCCATAGACCTCTGGCATTCAGCGCAAGTGCCACAACGACCAGCAGACCCGCAATAAGTAGCAGCCGCTTCTGGGTCAGGGCCCCTTTGAGCCAGACCAGAAACCGACCACCGTGCCACTTCTTCGGGTGCACGATGTCCACGGCTCGCTCCCCCGCCAGCCCCGCCAGGAACATCTGCAGCCCCGCGGTCGCCGCGACGAGCACCGTCAGAATCCGGTAGATCTCGCCCTCTTCAATGCGCCGCGTCTGGACATAGTACAGGACCACGGGCAGGAAAAGCAAGAACGCCAGCACCAGCAGCGCCAGGCCCGGCACGCTGATCAACCGGAAGGGCTGATAGGTCAGCCCCACGTCCAGAATGGTCTTCAGAAAGCGCAGCCCGTCGCGCACCACGCTGAGCTTGCTGCGCCCGACCCGTTCTTCGTAGGCCATCGGGATCTCCACCATGCTCAGCCGCGCGTCCAGGGCGGCGCGGCAGCTCATGGTCGGAGTGTAGTGCAGCCCGTCGGGCAGCGGCTCCAACAGCGGCAGAGCGTCGCGCCGAATCACACGCATCCCGCTGGCGGCATCGCTGATGTCGGCCTGCGCCATCCAGTTGATCAGCATCCGCCAGATCCGATTGCCCAGCCGCCGGACCTTGGGCATGCGGCTCTGCGGGCCCATCCGGGACCCCAGGCTGAGGTCCGCCTCCTGCTCCAGCAGCGCCTTCACCATGGGAGCAAAAAACTCCGGATCGCACGTGCCGTCGGCATCCAGAAAAGACACCAGCTCTCCGTCGCCCGCGGCGAACCCCGTCTTGATCGCCGCCCCGTAGCCCCGGTTCTTCTCGTACGCGATCACCCTAATCTCCGGCTCGAAGGCCCGGGCCAGCTCTTCGGTGCGGTCCGTGGAGCCGTCGGAGACGACCGTGACGGAGACTTCGTCCACCGGCGTCTCGGCAATGATCGTTTGCCGAGCATCGAGGCAGCGCCTGACAATCGCCTCGATGGCCGCCTCTTCATTGTATGCGGGAATTACGATCTCCAGTTTCAACCGACAAGCTCCCTCGCCCGGCAGGCGACACGTCGGCAGTATATCGCCACCTGCTTCTCTGGGGCACATTGAACGCGATTATGGCACAATCCTCAAGCATTTTTCGCGGGGGCCCAATCAGGAGCACTGGAAGCTGTTTCAAAACTCCTGTAGGAGCGTGTTTACGCGCGATTGCCGTTCTATCTTCCTCAGCCCCGTGTCAACTTCCTGCCGGCCGTGGGATACCACGGGGCTTCACCTTGCCTGGAAGGAATCGTGCCCGCCGCGGAGCAAGTAGCACGGGAGCATTGTCGTCGTGCGATACGCGGCAGGAGGTCAGCAAAATGAGGGTGGACTACCTGTGCGTCGGTCTGCCGGCGGCGGGGTTGCTCGCGCTTGGGACCCTCGCCCTGGGGGCACCCCAGTTCTCGCGCCAGGACAACCAATATGTGCTCCGCGGCACCCCGCTGGAGCTGACCTGGGCCGCCGACACCGG
This sequence comes from Candidatus Zipacnadia bacterium, assembly GCA_029820995.1. Lineage (GTDB taxonomy): Bacteria > Armatimonadota > Zipacnadia > JALGUG01 > JALGUG01 > JALGUG01. Next base: position 3,371 of record JALGUG010000256.1, on the reverse strand, counting down.
TGCCCTTCTGCGGGTGCGCCACGCGAAGACGGACCTCGACTTGCTGGCCGGCGCGCAGAAGCCCTTCGACCTACACACCGAGGCGGGATGGGCCTTTTCGGCGACCACGGCCCGGGCGGCTCGGCTGGGGGCGCTGGTCCTGGACGGAGAGTGGGACTTCCGCCTCGAGGGCGGCAAGTGGGGCAAGCTCAGGGTGCCCGGCGCGTGGGAGGACCAGGGCGTCACGCAGGTCACGCCCCAGGATCCCAATCCCGACTGGAAGCCGTACAATGGCACCGGCTACTATAAGCGCACCTTCGACCTGCCCGAAGCGCTGCGGGGCCGGGACCTGGTCCTCGCACTGCAGCGAGTGGACGATTTCGACTGGGTGACCGTCAATGGCCGGGAGGTCGGCCACACCGGCGAGGAGACCGCGGAGTGGTGGGCCACGCCGCGCCGCTACACGGTCCCCGCCGCGGCGCTGAAGCCGGCGGGCAATACGATCGAGGTCAAGATCTACGACCGCGGCGGCGAGGGCGGCATTCTCGGCTCGGTGATGCTGATGGCCGCCGAGCAGGCCGCGGCCCTCGAGCGGCCGCCGCTGAAACTGGCTGCCGCAGACATGAAGCTCCGCGGCACGGTCGCCGAGGTGACGCTGCAATACGAAGGAGAGGGCTGGCACGCGACGGAGGTGTACGACGTGGCGGCAGAGGGCCCCGGGTACTTCGCGCGCCGGGCCGAGCTCCAGCCGGGCAAGGCAGCCGGCCGGGCGAAGTTCGACGCCTCGGAGCTGTACCTGGGCCGCGCGGCCGAGCGGCTGGCTCGTGTCGGGCGAATCGCAGTGCCTTACTCCTGGCCGCCGCTGAACCAGGCCCTGAAGCAGTTCGCTCAAGGCGGCGACGTCAACCAGTACTGTGGGAGCGCCGTCACCGGGGTCGGCATCTACTCGGAAACACCGGCGCTCGCCTTCGCCATCGGTCAGTACTGGGAGCAAGACTGGAATCGTTTCATCTGCCGGGGCCGCGACGGTACTGTCACCTTCGTGAGCAATTACGGAACTGCTGGCCGCCTGCAGCCGGGATTGCGCATTCCCCTGGGCGGCCAGTTTCTCTTGGTCGCTGAGGGCACCGACCCCTCCGCCGCCCTGCAGGCAGTTGGCCGGGGCTGGCAGCGCCTGGGATTCCACCGCCCTTCGTGCCCGCAGTGGGCTGAGAGCATCGCCCTCTATTCCTGTCACCCCAACGGCACCATCGGCTCGGGCTTCCGAGACCTCCGAAGCGCCGGAGACGGGCCAACACCGCTGCAGAACTTCCAGCGCCTTCAGCTTCCGATCATCAAGCGGCTGGGAATCAACGCTATCTGGTTCCTGCCCCTCTGGCCGCGACTGTACGGGGTCTCCGACTACTGGTCGCTGGACCCGGCGATCGGCTCAGTCGAGGACCTGCGCGCGGTGGTCAAGCAGGCCCACGGCGGCGGAATTCGCGTGCTCTGCGACCTCATCCCCCACGGGCCCCACGAATCCAGCGGCCTGGCCCGGGAGCACCCCGAATTCGTCTCCCGGCACGAGGACGGCTCAATCCTGTACTGGTGGGGCTGCCTGTGCTGCGACTACGCCCACCCCGGCTGGCAGGAGTACATGGCGCAGGTGGCGACCCACTGGGCCAGGGAGGCGGACATAGACGGCTGGCGCGTGGATTGCGCCAGCGGCGCGCCGGCCAACTGGAAGCCCTACGGGGATAACCTGCCCTCCTGGTCGGGCCAGTGGGGCGGGCTGCGGCACATGGAACGGGTCCGCGAGGAGATGGCCAAGGTCAAGCCCGAGCATGTGCTGCTGGCGGAAGCGGCCAATCCGCCGATGCTCAGCCAGGCACACTTCATCTACGATTGGCCCACCGAGACGGCACTGTTCGATGTTCTCAAGCGCCCGCGCGCTCAGTGGGTGCGCGACATGAGGGACTGGCTCGATTACCAGCGCCTGGCGCTGCCTCCCGGCGCGGCTCACGGGCTGATGCGCTTCACCGAAAACCACGATCAGCTCCACAGCGTGTGGCAACTGGGCCCCGATCTGGCGCGGCCGGTGTGGGCGCTGATGACGCTGGCGGAGGGCTTCCCCCTGCTGTACCACGAACAGGAAGTGGGCTTTGAGGATTTCTGGGCCCGGATTCTCCACCTACGCCGCGCCGTGCCGGAACTGCATCGAGGCCAGGCCGATTACGGCGCTTTGGTCTGTGACCAGCCGGAGGTTCTGGCCTTCGTTCGCAGAGACACCGAGCGGGCCAGCATAGTCGCGATCAACTTCTCGCACGAGGCGCGAAGCTGCAACATCACCTGGCCCGGCGCGCCGACGGGACTTGAGCAGGCCCGCGAGCTGCCGACCGGGGCGTGGCTGCGACCCAATCGGCGCGCGGGCGAACTCGTTTTCACAATTCGGATCCCCGCCTACGACTGGCGAGTGGCGGTGCTGCGGTCGGGCCGCGAGGAGTTGGAGACACTACCGCTAAGCCCGGGCCTGGAGCCCTTGGCGGCCGAGCCGAAGCCGGCGCGCTGGGAGGGCCTTAGGGCCAAGGTGGTTTTCCGCGCCGGCGGACAGGAGCGCACTGAGACAATCGGGCCCGGCGGCCTCAAGAGCATCGGCCCGACCGCCGGCGAGCTGGAGGGCGCCACCATCGAGGCCAAGGGCGGATGGAAGCTGGCGTGGCGTAGCGGCCTGCTGGCGGGCCTGGCACTGGGCGAGGTAAAGCTGGCGGACGGCATGTGGGTCTGGGAAGGGAAGAACCAGGTCTCGTGGGACAAGCCGCTCGGGTTCGGTGAGCGCCTGCAGGGACCAGCGCCGCCGAGCGTGCCCGAACGAACCGGCGTCAAGCCCACGCACTGGCAGGTGGCTGTGGCCGACCAGGGGCTGGTCCTGCAATACCAGGGCGCCGGCGAGGACTTCGCGCTCTCCTCGCGATACCTGCTGCGCGCGGACGCTGTGGTCGAGGCGGAGGTCAAGCTCACTCCCCGGCAAGAAACCGAGCCGGTGATCGGGCAGTTGTCTCTGGCCCTCGGCTGCCCTCAGGCCGACCGCTGGCTCGTGCGCGGATTCGAGGGCGATCTGGGCGGTCCCTTCTTCGTCCGCCACCCCACGGCCCGGGAGTACGGCGGCCGGTTCTGGCACCCGCTGCAGCGGCTGTGGCAGCACAGCGTCCAACCGCTCAGCCTGCAGCTTCCGGCGCTGGGATGGCAGGTGAGCGGGCATTGGCTCTGGCTGGAGATGGCGGACTACCCCTCGGACAAGACTCTCGACGATCTGTATCTGCGCGAGTACGCGCCCGACGGCCGGGCCGGCCTGACGGCGTACCTCGCCTGGATGGCCGGACGCTACGGTCGGGCGCTCAGCCCGCAACGTCCGT
>JALGUG010000255.1 GCA_029820995.1 Candidatus Zipacnadia bacterium | reverse complement strand
TCGGCGAGGGCTTCCGGCTCGCCAGGCGGGCACAGCGCAACAGCCTCCCCGGCGACATTGAGCTCGGGGATTCCGCCGACTGCTGTCGCGACAACCGGCAGCCCCGCTGCGAAGGCCTCCAGAATGACGTTTGGAATGCCGTCCCGGTCGCCGTCGCTCGCCACTATAGACGGCGCAACCAGCACATCCGTTCCAAGAAAAAGCTGCTGCACCTCCTGCGGTGGCAGCATTCCGTGGAAGGTGACATGCTCTGCGACTTTCAGTTCCTCGGCCCCCTGACGCAGCAGCGCTGCTAACGGTCCATCGCCGGCAAGACTCGCTTGTGCCTCCAGCCCCTTGCGCCGCAGAAGCGATAGCGCGATCAGCAGGTCGCCGAAGCCCTTCTTTTCCACGAACCGTCCGACGCCCAGGAGCCGGGGCCCGTGCTCAGGCGCACGCGGCCACGGCGTGTCCAGAGGTCTAGCCTCTCGCGCTCCCGGCAGACCGTGGTGGATAAGGCGGATCTTGGGCCGCGCGGGCGCAGGCACATGATCCCGCAGAGTGGCCGCTCCCGCCTCCGAGCAGACGGCCACGAAGTCCGCAGCCTTCATGATGTGCGGCAGCAGCGGCGAGCGCTCGACGAAGATATCCCGGGCGTGAGCGGATACGGAAAAGGGCACGTGCAGTTGCGCAGCCAGAACCAGGCCGATGGCGGCGGATTCGTTGATGAACTGGGCGTGGACGCGTTGGATGCCTGCTGAGCGCAGCTTTCGGGCCCACGCGGCGGCGCAAGTCGCCGCCCACATCCCCTCCCCGCGCTCGGTCCCGCGAGCCGGCCCCAACCGCGTGACCGCCCATTGCTGCAAGCGCGTGAACAGGCTGCGGTAGATTGCTCGCGAGGCCAGGGCGGTGTCCGGTGCACCCGGTACCGACGGGCCGGCGTGCAGAGCGCACGGGATCACTTCCACGCCCTGGCGGTCAAGCTCCTGCATCTCCCGCTGGATGAAGGTCTCCGACGCACACGGGAACTCGCCCAGCAAGTAGGCGACCCGGAGTCGCTCGCTCTCAGTGGACACGAGCGTGCACCTCCTGGTACACACGAAAGACCTGCTCCGCGTGCGCTTGCCACGTGTACCGAGCAGCCTGCGCTCGGCCCCTGGCCGTCAGTCCGGCCCGCGCCGATTCATCGCCCAGCAGACGCCCCAACTCCGCCTCCAGCAGGTCGGCGTCTGTCACCGGTACCATCACGCCGGCGTCGCCGATCACTTCCGGCAGGGCTCCCTCGTCGGAGCACAGCACCGGTGTGCCCACGCGCATCGCCTCCAGCGGCGTCAGCCCAAAGCCCTCCGCCAGAGACCAGTGAATCAGCAAGTCTGCCGCGGCGTAGAGGCCCGGCAGATCCGGTTGAGCCACCGGACCCATGGAGTGCACGAAGTCCGACGCTTCCGCCTCCGTCAGGGCTCTTGCCACTGCAGGCCAGCCCCAGCCACGCGTTCCCGCCAGGACCAGATGGTGTCTGAAGCCGGCGCGACGGCGGGCTCTGGCGAAGGCGCGCACGGTGGCGGGGAGGTTCTTCTTCGGCTCCACGTGGCCGACGAACAGCACAAAGCGGTCGGGCAAGTTATGCTTCCTCCGGACGCGCTCCGCTTCGGCAGCCCGGTCCGCGGGGAGCTCCCAATCGTCCACGCCCAACGGCGCCAGGACGATCTTGTCCCTCGGCACCCGCAGCCGCTCATGGATTTGGCGGCCCGTCCATTCGCTGGGCACGATCACCTTTTGGGCGCTCCGAACGGTGCGAGGCAGAGCCCAGTAGAAGTGCCACCTGTTGCCCCGACGAACCAGCTCCGGGCGCGTCAGGGCCAAGACATCGTACACCGTGGCGACCATGGGCACGGGGCACCGCCAGGGGCCCACATACCGTGCGGCATGGAAGACGTCGGCCGGCAGCTCCGCCAGCAGACGCGGCAGGCGCCGGTGCTGCCAGATCAGTCGTCGCCAGGAACTGTGCCTCGCCTGGGGCTGCACGAGCACTTCGATCGGGCCGCTCGGCAGCTCGAAATCGCCGGGATCGGCCACCACAGCCGTGTACTGCGCCGGTTGGTGGAGCTGCGAGAGCCCGCGCAGCAGTCCACTGACGGCGCGGTACACGCCCCAACGATGGCCGGCGACAAAGGCACCGTCAATCACCACCTTCATCTTCGATCCACCACTGGCCCGGCCCCGGGCCGCCACGCTGCCTCGCCGGGAGGAACAATCACACTGGAGGCGAACACTCCTGTAGCAGATTTACTCTTGCCCGGCATTGTAACCTTTCCTTCGAGGTCCTGCCATGGCGCTGCAAACCCGAGTGGCTCTAGTCATCCTCGCGCTCGCATTCCTACCCGCCGGGGTGTGGCCGGCCCCCGCTCCACGCCTGCCCACCGGTCAATTAGCAGCTCCTAGAACCGTTCCCTTCATTCTGTGCCCACGGGGGCCGGCCCCCCGCGTAGACGGGAAACTCGATGAGGCCGAGTGGCGGCTCGGAGCGCCGCTGAGTCCTTTCGTCAAGCTGGGCGGACGCGCCTTTCCTCAAAACCAAACGGACTGCGTAGTGCTGCACGACGGCAAGGCGATGTATCTGGGCGTTCGGCTTCACGTCTCGGACCCAAAGGCCCTGCAAGCCAAGGCGAAGGAGCACGACGGCGACGTGCTGGACGATGATTCCCTGGAGGTGTTCCTCGACGTCGTCGGCAACGGGCGCGCGTACTGTCATGTGGCGCTGAACGCCAGTGGAACCACGTACGACGCTCTGAACAAGGACAAGTCGGCCGATTTCGAGTGGAGCGGCGCCGTGGGCCGGGAGGAGAAGGCGTGGACCGTGGAGATCAGGTTCCCGTTCGCGCCCGATGTGGCCCCGGGCGCGGGGACCGAATGGCGCATGGCGGTGGCGCGCCACGACACACAGAGCCGGGAGTTCAGCGCTTGGTGCGACTTCGCTCAAAGCTTTCACGAGCCCAGCCGGTTCGGAGTGCTGCGGTTCTCCGACCAGCCAGTTTCGGTGAAGACCACAGTCGTTGATGTCGGCGCCCTCAGTCTCGGCAAGTCCCAGGCCACGCTCAGCTTGAGCAACGAGAGCCCAAAGCGGGTGGCAGTCAAGGTGAACGCACGAGTCGAGAATCCAGGCGAGCAGAGCTTTTACGGTTTTGTGAAGGCCGAGTTGGCGCCGGGCGCGACCAAGAGGCTGTCGCTGGACTACGAGGGCACGCGAGACGGGCAGAGCCCGCTGATTCTCTCGGTCCTGGACACTCAAACCGGCGAGCACCTCTTTCGAACGGCGTCCTTTCCAGTCATTATCCCGGAAGTCGCGGAGCGAGTGTATGCCGCCGAGGCGACCCTTCGTCGGGTACTGTCGGCCGCCCAACCCCTGGACGAAACCCCTCGCAATCGGGCGATAGCCGGCGAATTGGACGGCCTCACGGAGCGCTGGCGGGGTATCTCCGCCAAATTTGCCCGACGGCTCACGCTTTCGGTCAAGGAGTATGAGGCTCTGGGTGCGCAAGCGGACAAGCTGCACAGCGAGGCCGAACGAACGCTGAAAAAGCTGGAGGCCCGTGGTGCCGAGGGAGCACCGGCAGGCGCCATCAAGGTCTCATGTCAGTCCGCACTGAAGCGCGTGTGGGAAGACAGCTTTGATCTGCCCGCGGCCGAGGAGGTCTCGCTCGAGGCCTGCCGTAATGAGGAGGTCTCGGCCCAACTCGTCGTGGCCCCGCTGGCCGGGGCGGTTCGGGGGCTCAAGATGGACCTGCTCCCGCTGACCGGCCCGAGCGGCGCGACCATTCCAGCCACAGCCTGGCGCCTGTGCCGGGTCGATTACGTGCCCGCGTCGGACCCGAGGACCGGCAGGCAGCGGCGCTGGCCTGATGTGCTCCGTCCGCTCGCCGGCTCCGAGGAACTCGACCTGCCCGCCGACACGGTGACACCCTTCTGGCTGACGCTCCGCATCCCAGCCACTGCGGCTCCCGGCATGTACTCCGGCCAGATCACGGTCAGCGCGACCGGCGCCAGCGCGATCGCTCTGCCGGTGAAGGTCGAAGTACACGACCTGCTCCTGCCCTCACCCACACAGTTCGCATTCTCGTTGGACTTCTGGCAGAACTGGGGCCGCCTGGTCACCACTTCGCCGAGCGTCGAGCCGTGGTCCGAGCCACACTGGAACCTAATCGAGCTCTACGTGCGGGACCTGGCCGAACACGGACAGGACTTCGTGACTGTGGGCCAGAGCTTCATTGACTGGCAACGGACCGCGGCGGGGCGGTTCGCGTTCGATTTCTCTCGGTTCGACCGGTACGTGGAGCTGTGCCGGGCGGAGGGCATTGACGAAGGCATCGAGTACCTTTCGATGTTCGGGACCGATGGCACGGCCTTGGTCTCGTACTTCGACGAGGCGCAGAATCGAATCGTCACCGAGAAGTGCAGCCCCGGCGACGAGAGCTACGACCGGCCCTGGGGAGCCTTTCTGAAAGAGTTCGCCGCACACCTCCGCGCCAAGGGATGGCTCGATAAGACGTACGTTTGCCCCACGGATGAGCCGCGCGACACGAGCGGGACGCAAGTGCTGAGCTTGTTCGAGCACGCATGTCTGCTGCTGAAACAGGCGGACCCCGGCTTCAAGACTACGGCCACGCTCGAGTCCGTGGCCTCGGCACGGCGACTAGCGCCTCTATTGGACCGCCTGGTGCTCAGGCTGGACCCTGGCACGTATAGCCGCGAGTTCGCACAGTCACAGCTCGCCAAGGGGAAACGCGTGGACTGGTATATTTGCGTCCAGCCCGACCGGCCCAACACGTTTATCACGTCTCACCCGCTGGAACCCCGCCTTCTTCCGTGGTTGACCTTTCGCGAAGGGCTCAACGGCTTGCTGCGCTGGTCTTACACAGCGTGGCCGACCGATCCCTTCGGGCATCCCGCGGGCGAGGGGAAGTTCCCGCCCGGCGACCTGTTTATCGTCTATCCGGGCCCCAGAGGGCCGCTCAGCACGCCGCGTTGGGAGAGGCTGCGTGACGGGCAGGAGGACTACGAGCTGCTGTCCATGCTCCGGAAAGCCATCTTGCTGGCCCGCGGCAAGGGCCAGGACGGAATCGCCGCCACTGCGCAACACCAGCTTGACCACGCAGTGGAACAGGTCACCGGGCCGGCGGGCGAGCTGCACAGCTACACGACGGACCCCGCCAAGCTGAGACAGGCGCGCCGAGACGTGATCGCGACATTGCTGATGATCCGTGAGGTCGCAGACCTATATGACAGCTTCCCGTCAGCAAGCCGATAGCAGGAGGACTGAGGCAGAGACCACATGACACGAATAGGACACGTGTGCGGGGCGGCGGCGCTGGTGCTCATGGCTGCCGCCCTTGTTGTGCAGGCACAGGAGATTGACCAGCAGAAGCTCGTCGCCCTTCTGAAGCTGCCGGACCAGTGCCTGGAGCTGAAGGCTTCCGTGGACCTTGACGACATCTACGCGCCGGTACCGGCGGCGGCCGAACGGCAACTTGAAGTCCTGCAAAAGCAGTTGAAGCACGACCCACGCGACCACGTGGCGAAGCTGAAGCAGGCTGAGTTGCTCCGACAGCTCCATCGCCGACGGGAGGCCCGGGAGGCGAGCTTTGAGGCGGTGCGGGTCCTGAAGCCGCTGGTGCGCGCCAACCCGCAGAACTGGGCCTTGGCGGCTGCGCTCGGCCAGGCCGAAGCTGGGGCCGGAGAACTGCAAGACGCGGTGGCGCACCTTGAGAGTGCACTGAATCACAAGCCCGACCTGTGGACGGCCTACCCCTTGTTGGCGGACTGCTATCTGGACCAGATCATGGCGTTCGCCCTGGCTCGCCGTGGCGACCTGGCGCAAGCCACGGCTGAGAAATTGCGAGCATTCAGTGACCAGGCCGTCAAACGGGCGCCCTCCGATTCCCGCATGTATGTGCTGCGGGCGAAATCAGCCATGGCGCTGCTCGCCTTCAGTTCCCCCCGCGACGAGGCCGCCACAGGATTCGAAGCTGTTATCGCGGACCTACGGAAGGGTGCCGAACTCGCGCCCGACAATGCCCGCCTGGCGCTCACCGCCATCGGGGCGGACCTCGCCCTGGGCCGGCTACGTGCGCCGCTGGACCCCTTCCAACCGACCTGGCAGAAGTTGACCCCGGAGCAGCAGCAGACGGTAGTTGCCGCCGAAAAGAAGGTCATCGCGATCCGGGACGCTCACCCGGAGGTCTTGAGCGAAGCGGCGCACTTGCTAGTCCTGGCCGCCCTCATGCAGGACAAACCGGAGGCAGCCGAGGCCTACCTCAAGCAGGCGGCGGAGCAGGCCGGCACCGGCTCCGGATTGCGTCTCGACCTGGCGGCTCTGCATATTCGACTGGAGCAGCGTGAGAAAGCTGAGGCAGCCCTGGAGGCCACCAAGGCTTGCCGGCAGCAGGGCCGATGGCACTGTCTGCGGGCCCATTTGTGGGAGGCGCAGGGCAAGCACGAGGAAGCAGCCGAGGAATACCGCAAGGCGGCCATAGCCGACGCCCGCATTGCCCCGATGGCCCTCATGGGGCGAGCGGTCTCGATCCTACGCGCTCAGGGCGATGCTACACAGGCCGTCAGGGCGGCGCAGAAAGCCTGCGAGCGTCGCTCGGCCA
>JALGUG010000481.1 GCA_029820995.1 Candidatus Zipacnadia bacterium | reverse complement strand
CACCGTGCTGATGCCGCTCACACCCATCAGCAGGCCCTCAGGCTCGCTGTGCCCGTGGCCCTGCCCGTTGAGGATCATGCTCTCTCGGTTGCGGGCGAAGTCGTCCGCGACCATGTTGAGCAGTTCCTCGTACACGTTGATGGGCGATTCCTCCAGGAGGTCGAGTTTGATCGGGAGACGGCTGTCGCTGTCTTCCAGGTTCCACTCGATCTCACTGAAGACCGGCACCGTCTCGGTGATCTCGGTCCCGGTGGTGGCCGAGTTCACGTTGGCCGAAGACCCGGTATTCACCGTCAGGTAGGTCGTGACGGACGGCATCTTCACCGTCCGGCTCTTGACCTGAGCCTTGTTGACCAGCGGCCACAGGACCACCGGCGTCGGCGCGCGCTTTTCCAACTCGCTGACGAACTCGTCGGGCAGCAGGTACGCGCCGCTCGAACCCGTCACCGGGTTCAGTGCCTGCGTGATGCGCCCGTCTTCATCGAGGTCCTCTCTGGGCTTGCCCAGGTCGAACCTGCCCGAAGACCGCATCAACGCGCAGCGAAGCCACTCGGCCATCTGCTCGTGGTTGAGCGGCTCGCGCTTGGTGGGCTGTGCCGTCATGCCGGCCACCTTGGACCGGTCCACTTCCTTGCGCGCCTTCTCGATCTTGGCGCCGAGTTCGTTGCCAAAGATATTGGCCATCTCCTCGGCAGCCATGGAGCCAAAGACGCGCGCCAGTTCCTTCACGGACCCCTCGTTCAGACCGACGGCGGCCTGGTCTTCAAGCGACGGAGGGGTCGCCTTGTTCTTGTCCTTCTCGTTCATCGGTTATGCTCTCCCACGCCTTACGGCGTTGACCACCTCCTCGGCCTTCCGCTCCAGATACGTGCGGATCGCCTCGGAGTTTTGAATCTGCTCACGCAGGGCCTTGCGGAGGGCCGCGATGAACTCGGCGGATACCAGCACGGGCGCCCCGTCCTTGCGGGGAGCCGGCGCCTTCTCCGCGTCGTCCTCACGGCGCTCAGTTCCGCGTCATCTGCAACGATGGGCAGAACGCGTTCTTCCGTCTCACGCCCCGGAATGATGATGCGGCCTTCGTCATGCAGCCGCTCAAGGTCTTCGGTGCTGTAATCCTGATATTCCGGCGGTTCCTTGTCGAAGTCGGCATAGTGCTCAGCCAAGTGATTATAGCCCTTGCGCTTCTCTGCATCCGACACGCCCTTGACACCGCCACGCGCGCCGAACAGTACCGCCATCGCCGCCGCCACGCCGCGCCAGACGACCGTAGGCTTCTTCCCGCCCGGCTTGTGGTGCGGCAGTTTGTAGCCGCCCTTCACGTCCGGGTTGTTCGCTTCCGGCGCCTTGGGGCACTTGCCGTGACGCGAGTAGGGGATGGCCTTCCAGCGCTCCGCCTGCTGTCCCGGCCCCGGCCTTTCCGCACGCCGCATTTCACCGCCGCACTTCGGGCACTTCACGTCGCGGCAATGCTTGTCGGTCTCCATTCGATAGCCGCAGGAGATGCATTCGCACGTGTAAGTCGTGTCCAGCGCCAGGCGGTAAAGCACGCGGTCGCTGTTGGTCTCCTCTTCCCACGTAGCCCCTTCTGGCAGGGCCCCTACCTCGGCGCCGGCGAGGCCCACGTCCTGAATCAGCGCGGTCTCGTGCGCGCCGATGGGACAGAGGCTGAGTTCCACAATCTCGAACGACCGGATGCGGACGGCCTTCGCCTCGGAACCGGGGATGTCCATCTCTTCTGCCTTGTTGATGTAGAAGCCGATGCTCACCGCCCGCAGATATCCGTCCGTCACCCACCGGCGCAACGTCTCCAGGCCCTCGTAGCCCGGCCCGCCGGGGATACGGCACCGCATCTTCACCTGCCGGTCCGTGACGACGATTTCCTCGATGCGACCCACCGGCAACAGGTCGTTGTCGTGCAGGTACAGTAGCACCGGGTTCCGCTTCAGATTCCGCACGTCCACGTCGGACGGCTTCTGCCAGTCGAACACCCAGCCCTTGCGATTGGGCCGGCGATTCTTGTCCACGGCGACCGCCCAGAAGACGACATCCCCGTTGTCGGCAACCGCCAACTCGCATCGCTCCAGCGTCTTCGTCTCCATGATATGCTCCTCTTACCTCACGCCGTCGGAGGCGATAGCCACCAGGTCGCACTTCGACAGCATATCCCTCAGGTTCACCACCGTATCGCGCAGGTCCTGTCCTGCGACTGTAGAGCCAGCCAGCAGCCGGTCCAACTCCTCGGCCATCCCGCGCGGATTGCGCGTAAAGCCCTGCTCAGCGAACTCGTTGCAGAGCGGGGCGTGCGCGGCTTGCTCCAGGAACCGCTGCAGTTCGGCGTAGCCCGACGTGCTGGCCAGGTCGCCCACGTAGCCTTCCTCACTCGCCAGGTACAGCGTCAACGAATCACCTCCGACAGGTCGGCGAAAGACTCCAGGCGGGT
>JALGUG010000037.1 GCA_029820995.1 Candidatus Zipacnadia bacterium | reverse complement strand
CTTGGAGCCGACATTACGCTGCATCCCCTGTCGTGCGCCCTTGTGCCAGCAACTCCGAGAGCTTCTGAGCCAGCTCCTGCGCTGACACCCTGTACGATCCATCCTGAACCGACTGCTTGAGCGCAGCTACCCGCTCCTCGCGGCTCAGGCTAACCTCGTTCAGCGCTCGCCGGGCCAACGACATCTGTTGGCCTAGCTCCGAGAGGGTCACCTCGTATGCCTGTCCCTCGGCAGCCCGACCGCCTCGTTCGCTGCGTCCCTTCTCTCCCGACATTGCGTCCGTTCGCTCGGCTATCACCCGACGCACGCCACTGTCATTGATTCGCATCGTCCTCGCCTCCCAACGACATGCCGCTCTTGCTGTGATCCGTTGCTGCTTCGCTCGGTGACGTGCGGCTCAACTGCCGGCAGAGCTCGTCGGCAATCCCCAGGCCCTGAACCTGCGTCACCCGCCGTGCAACCTCGTAGTCCCACTGTTCCTCAAAGATCTCCTGCGCCACCCCTCCATCCAACAGCCCGCCCTTGTGCACCGTCCGACGCATCTCCGCTACAACCTGCGCCAGAAACACCGCCTCTAGCTCCCGGGCCGTTCGCCTTAGACCGCCCCTGCCTCGGCCTCCTCTCGCCGCCAACCCCGCTCGCGCCGCCCCCTGACCCGTCAAAGCCTCGCGCGCCGCCCAGCGGACCAACCTGTCACTGTGTAGTGTGCTCGCCACGTCACATCAGCTCGATCTCGGCCTGCAGCGCGTGCGCAGCCTTCAAAGCCTGCAGGATCGCGATCAGATCTCGCGGCTTGACCGCCAAACGGTTGAGAGCCGTCACCAAATCCTGCAGCGTCTTGCTTCCGTCCAGCTCGATAACTGCGCCGCTCTCCTCTTCCGCCCGAACCGTCGTATTCTCCAGTGGCACTGTCACGCTGGGAGTAAACGGTGCAACCGGCTGCGACACCGTCCGGCTAGCGGTGATCTCCACGGTCAGTCCCCCGTGCGCGATCGCCACCGGAAGCACTCGCACGTTCTCTCCGATGACCACTGTGCCCGTCCGCTCATTCACCACTACCTTCGCCGCCGTGTCCGGCAACACTCGCTGCTGCTGCACCTCATCCACGAAGGCCACTAGATCCAGCCTCCGATCGCGCGGCACCTTCACCTCCACCGTCGCCGCACTCCGCGCCACGGCTCGTTCCTCACCGCAGGCTGCGTTAAGCGCCGCGGCAATGCGCCGCGCCGTCCCAAAATCGGGCACGTGCAGCGCCAGGGTTATCCTTTCGACTTCCCGAAGCTGGGCGGGGAGCGCTTTGACTACTGACGCTCCCGCCGGCAGCCGTCCCACTACGCCATGGTTCTTCTGCACCTTGGCGCCGCCGCCCGAGGCGTTGAACCCCCCAATCGAAATCGGCCCCTGCGCCAAAGCATATACCTCCCCGTCCGCCCCCAACAGCGGCGTCATCAGCAGCGTCCCCCCCTGCAGGCTCTTGGCATCCCCCAGCGAGGAAACCACCACGTCAATCGTCGCTCCCACCTCGCACTCCGGCCCCACATCCGCCGTCGCCATCACACTCGCCGCGTTCTCCACCCGCAGGTCGCTGCCGTCCACCGTAATCCCAAACTGCTCCAGCATGTTCGCAACCGCCCGAGCCGTGAACGTCGCCCGCCGCCCGTCACCGGTCCCCTCCAGACCTACCACCAGTCCATACCCGATCAACTTGTGCGACCCCAGACCCACCACACTCGCGATGTCCTTCACGCGCATCCCGACAGGTTGCTGTGCCGCACCTAGCGCCACAGTCACGCTCAAGCCCAAGACCACAGCAAATTGGCGCCCTACCAAGGCTCTCATCACTCGATACCCTCGGCCCCTTGACACCCACACGTTGCTTGCTACTCGGATTATCGGGCCCTACCGCAGCAATCTTGAGCTGCTCAAACACATGTTCCCCTAAAAGAAAAAGTTCAGAATCTGCTCAATCAGCCCTCCCCGACTGCCTGTCTTGCGCGGGTCCGTCCCTTCATACTCGATCGTCGCGTTGGCCAACGATTGCGACAGAATCGTATTGTCCGGCCGAATGTCACGGGCCCGCACCTCACCCCGCAGTCGGAAGGTCTGCGTATCCTTGTTCACACGCACCGTCCGCGTGCCCTCGACCACCAGCGTCCCCGTCGGCGTCACTGCCGTCACTATCACCGTCAGTCGGCCCCGCAAGGTCCCCGTCCGTGTGCTCGTGCCGCTGGCGTCAATCTTCGACTTGCCGCCGAAGCCTGCCGCCGGAACCATGTCAATAACTCCGGTGCCCGGCCCGAGCTTCGTATCAGTCTGCTTGGCCAGCTTGCGCGCCGCCTGGTGGCTCCCTTGTGCTGTCTCGGCGATGATCACCGTCAAGACGTCGCCCACCCGGTATGCCTTCCGATCGCAAAACAGCCGCGCCAACGGACTCGCCGGCGTAAACAGCGAATCAGCCCGTGCCGCCTGACACGCCACCATTGCCGCCAGAATTGCTGCCGCTCGCATCTCGACCCTCCCTCCTACAGGCTCAGAACCACCACGCCGGCCCCCTGCACCCGCCCGCGCAGGATGTGGTTGTTCAGCAGCAATCGGACCTTCACGTCCTCACCCGTCGCAGCGTCCGCCAGCGCCTCCGCTGGAGCCGTGATCCTCACCGATCCCTGCTGAATGACCACCCGAACGCGTTCTCGGCGCTTCACCGCCGGCCGCCCTTGCGCCACCGCCGCAGCCTCCAGCGACCCGACCCGTGCCGCCGACCGTAGAACCCGCGACCGAACCACTCTCACCTCATCGCGCTCCCCGAAGACCATCTCCTCCGGCCGAAACCCGTACCGCCGCAGTCGCAACTTTACCACTCCGAGGCTCACAGTTCGCGTCCGACCGGGTAAGGGCGCCGGTCCCAGCTCAACCGCCCGCAGCTCTTCCGTCGCTCCAGTCGGCGCCTCCACCTCCGCCACGTCGCCCAGCCGGATACTCGGCCCAACAACGCAGGCGCGCTCCTGCAGAACAACCCGAGCCGTAGGCTCCGCGACCGCCAGAACTCCCACCCACAGCAGCACCACACCCCAAAACCACTCGCGCGCCACCCGACCGATATTCGCCTGCACTGCACCGGCACCGATCTTGCCGCCTGTCTCGGGCTCCCTCGGCGATACGCGCACTCGCCGCTCCCGCGCTTCCCGCGAAAACTTCCCGGTTGCGCCTGAGCCACTCTCCCGGCGGTCCACTCTGTTCTTGCTCATGCCCTTGCGCTTCATCAGACCCTCGCATTGTTCGCGGTCTGCAGCATGTCGTCCGCCACCTGAATCGCCCGCGAATTCGCCTCATACGCCCGTTGAGCCACGATCATATTCACCAGCTCTTGTACCACCTGGACATTTGACAGTTCGACTGCTCCCGATTGCACCTCGCCCAGCCCATCTTGTCCCGGCGTTCCGGTCACTACCTCGCCCGACGCGGCCGTAGGGCGGTACAGCCCGCCGCCCAGGCTCTCCAATCCGGCTGGATTCGGGAAATACGCCAACTCGATCTGCCCCAGAACCTGCCGATCCGTCTGCCCCGGCACCCCCACGGAAACCGTGCCGTCGAGGCCCACCCATACATCCGTCGCGTTCCCCGGAATGACCATCGGCGGCTCCAGGGGCAGACCGTCGGAGTTCACCAGCGTGCCCTCGCTGTCCAGTTTGAACGCCCCCGCCCGCGTGTATGCCACTGAGCCGCTCGGTTGCAGAATCTGGAAGAACCCCTTGCCCCGGATCGCCAGGTCCAGCGGGTTCTCCGTCTGCTCCCAGACCCCCGGCGAGAACACCTGCTGCGTCGCCACTAGCCGCGTCCCCAGACCAATCTGCAGCCCGGTCGGCACCTCCACACCCTCCGCCGACGTTGCCCCCGGCGCGCGCAGCGTCTGATACAACATGTCCTGGAAATCCACCCGGCTCCGCTTGAATCCCGTGGTGTTCACGTTCGCCAAATTGTTCGCGATCGTGTCCACCCTCAATTGCTGGGCTATCATCCCGCTAGCTGCCGACCACAGCGCTCGCATCATGGTGTGCAGTCCCTCCCTGTTCCGATTGCCGGGAATGCTGGAACCTGTTTCATAACCGTTGCAGGAACGCCTTCAGGCGCGACCGCCGTTGCTATGAAACCACCTCTAACCTCCTACGCGATTGATCAAGCGATCCAGCGTTTGGTCCTGCATCTGGAGCGCTCGCTGATTCGCCTCATACACCCGAAACCCCACAATCATCCGCGTCAACTCTCCGATCGGCTGCACGTTGGCCTCCTCCACATAGCCTTGACACACTCGAGCCTCCTCCGCCGGCCGCGGCGCCCCGGTCGCAGCAAATTGCCCCGGCTTGGTCCGGTACAGTGCGCCGTCGTCAAAATCCACAAGGAGAAGCTCGTCCACCAACTGCCCCTCGGAGAAGATCTCGCCGTCTTCGTTTACCAGGAGGTCGCGACCCGGCACGGCAATCGGCCCTTGCCTCCCCAGCACCCGCTGGCCCCCTTGCGTCACCAGCAGTCCCTCCGCGTCCACCCGGAACCGCCCGTCGCGCGTGTACCGCGGTCCTTCCGCCGTCTGGATCACGAAGAACCCGGGGCCCCGCAGCGCCAAATCGAGGGGTGAGTTCGTGGGCTCCAGCGGCCCCTCCGACCAGTCTATTGCCTCCACCACCGGTCGCGCTCCGCCCCTCAACGGATTGGCTTGCGCCACGGGCAGGTCGCCCCCCAGGGCCGCATCGAGCGCCTGCGCAAAGCTGCGCACGGCCACTCCCTGCCGCCGATACCCTACCGTCCCCACGTTGGCCAGGTTGTTGGCCCACACGTCCTGAGCCGCGAGCTCCGACATCATCCCCGACGCCGCGGCGTACATCCCTCGTATCATCGCCGGCTCCTAGCGCCGTCCTGCACGCGCCCTCAGTACATCGGACCGTGGCCCCAGAACTTAAGGCGCGCCCCTCTGCTCGGGACGCGCCGGCACACTGCTTTTAGCCCCCGTCTCAGCGTAGCTCAGGCACCCGGCCTCGCTCTCACGCCGCCGCGGCCTGCGCCGCTTGCGCCAGGTTGGCCCGCAGCCGCAAACCAGCCCGGCCGTGGATCTGCGCCGCCCGCTTCTCGCTGATGTCCAGGACCTCCGAAATCTCCCGGAAGCTCAGCTCCTCATAGTAGTACAGTGTCACCACCAGTCGGTCCTCCTGCGGCAGCTTGGAGATCGCCTCCGCCAGAAGCCGCTCGAGCTCCTCCCGCTGCTCTGGCCCCAGGTCGCTGGTCGCCGGCTCGCTCAGCGGCGCGGCATACCGATCCCCCTCCGCGGTCTCAACCCACACTAACTGATCCAGGCACGCCACGAAGGTGCGGCTGGCCTCCTCCAGCCACTCACACAGCTTCTCCCTGGTCACCTCCAGCCGAGCCGCCACCTCGTCCTCGGTCGCCGGCCGGCCCAGCATTCGCTCCACTGTGTCGTACGCGAGCTGCAGCTCCCGCACCCGGCCGCGAGCCTCCGTCGCCAGCCAATCCATGTCCCGCAGTGCCTCCAGAATCCGCTGCCACACACATTCCGCAGCCACCGCCTCGAACTCGGCTCCCGACAGGTCGCCGTGTCGGTCCAGGGCATCCAGCAATCCCAGAATGCCGTACCCCACGACCTCGGCCTCGTCCACATGCGGCGGCAGGCACCCCGTCACTCGCCGGACCGCTCGATGGACCACACCAATGTGCTCCTGAATCCGTGCGTGTCGCGACAGGCCTCCGGCGCCGACCGGCCGGTCCCGCCGTCCCACGCCCTCCTGGTCTCCGGGCGTCGGCCACGCTTCTCCGCTCACGGTCTACCTCCCCCTTTTGCTCTGCGCTCGCCCTCGACGTCGGCGGCCTTGCGCCCTTCATCTGCCCGGCCTCGACCCTTAGCGCTCCACAGCAGGACTCGCCCGCCCACACGCGCCAGCAGCCAGAACACCGCGAAGGCGGCCAACGCCAGCGTCAGAGCCCGTTCCGACGGCCACCGCGCCCATACCGCTCCCGCCAGTGCCGTCAGCGCCGCCAGCCCGCCGAGCGCAGCCGGTAGCGCCTGTTCCAGCAGCTCCAAAGCTTATGGCCCCTCCTCTTCCGATCCGCCCGCCCCCAGGCGCTCCGGCTGGTGCTCCTCGGCAACAGCCAGAACGCCCTCCGATTGCAACGTGAACCCCCGCGCCACTTCGGCATGCGAGAGCACGGCCAGGTCGTGGAAATAGCGCTCAAGAAGCTGGCGCAAGTGGCGCCGAAGCTGCGGGGCCGTCAAGAGCACAACCTGGGGCGCCCGCACCGCTGCCTCCTCAGTCAGCGCTTTGGTCCGCTCCACCAGCGCCTGCAGAAACCCCGGATCTGGAGCGCACACTCGGCCCTCATCCGTCTCCAGGACGCATCCCAGCAGCTCCTCCTCTAGCCGCGGCGCAACCACAATCGCATGAAGCACACGCTCCGCATCGGCATACTGCGCGCACAACTGCGCCGCCAACGCCTGCCTCACGTGCTCCACCACACGCTCCAGCGACTTCGTCCGCCGCAAGCTGTCCGCCATCGCCTCCAGAATCGTCCCCAGGTCTCGGATGGATACACCCTCGCGCAACAACTCGCGCAGTACCTGCTGAATGTCCCCCAGCGTCGCCAGGTCCGGTAACAGCTCGGACACCAGCGCCGGCTGAGTCTCCTTCATGTGCTCCAGCATCTCCTGCACGTTCTGCCGCGATAGTATCTCCGCGGCGTGCCGTCTGATCGTCTCGCTCAGGTGCGTCGCCACCACGGTCGAGGCGTCCACCACGGTGTACCCTCGGGCCTTCGCCACCGCCCGGTCGCCCTCGGCGATCCACACCGCCGGCAGCTCGAAGGCCGGCTCTACGGTCTCCTTGCCCACCAGCGGCTCCGCGTCGGGCCCCGGCGAGATCGCCAGCAGATGCCCCGGCAGAACCTCCCCCTGGGCCACCGGAACATCCCGCAGGCGGATGTTGTACTCGTTCGCCTTCAAACCCATGTCGTCCCGAATGCGAATCGGCGGCACAATCAGCCCTAACTCCAGCGCCGCCTGACGCCGGATGCCCGTGACTCGATCCAGCAGATCCCCGGTCCCGCTCGAGTCCACCAGCGGGATCAGGTTGTAGCCCACCTCCAGGGAGATCCGGTCCACGCCCAGAAGATCGGAGAAGTCCTCCGGCGGCTCCGGCAGACGCGGCGCCTCCTTTGCGGGTTCCTCTTCCACTTCCCCCGACCCCCGCAGCAGCCCGTACGCCAGCACACCCACCAGTGCGCCGATCCCCAGAAAGCTCAGCTTCGGCAAGCCCGGCACCAGCCCGAACACCACCAGCATCGCCGCCACGATCGCCACGGCACGCGGCTGAGACAGCATCTGGGCCATCACGTCCTGTCCCAGATTCTCCTCCGAAGCCGCCCGTGTCACCACCAGCCCCGTCGCCGTCGAGATCAGCAGCGCTGGAATCTGGCTCACCAGCCCGTCGCCCACTGTCAGCAGCGCATATCTGCTGCCCGCCTCTGCCGGCGTCATGCCCAGCCGCCCGATGCCGATGATCAATCCCCCCATGATGTTCACCGCCATGATCACCACGCCCGCGATGGCGTCGCCCCGCACGAACTTGCTCGCACCGTCCATGGCCCCGTAGAAGTCCGCCTCCCGCTCGATATTCCGCCGTCGCGCGCGCGCCTCGTCCTCCGTAATCAGCCCCGCATTCAGATCGGCATCAATCGCAAGCTGCTTCCCCGGCACCTCGTCCAACGTGAACCGAGCCGCCACCTCGGCAACCCGCTGCGAGCCGCTCGTGATCACCACGAACTGAATGATTACTAGAATCAGAAACACCACCAGGCCCACCACCAGATCGCCGCCGACCACAAACTGCCCGAAGGCTTCGATGACCCTTCCGGCCCCGCCCCGCAGCAGAATCAGCCGCGTCGTGGAGACATTCAGCGCCAGTCGAAACAGCGTCGCTACGAGCAGCAATGACGGAAACACCGAAAACTCCAGCGGCTCCTTGACGTACATGCCCACCAGTAGGATACACAGGCTCAGACCGATGTTCAACGTGAGCAGCATGTCCAGCAGCACCGTCGGCAACGGGATCAGCATCATGCCGATGAGCCCGATAACCCCCACCGCCAGCAGCACATCGCTATATGCCGTCGCCCGTCGAAACATCGGCCCTAGAACCGCTTACTCGGCTTCCTCCCGTCGCCGGCGAAGCTGTCGCTCCCGCCGCCGCTCGGCCTGGCGATATACCCACGCCAGCACCTCTGCCACGGCCTTATACAGCTCCTCCGGAATCTGCTCCCCGATCTCCACGCTCGCAAACAGCGCCCGCGCCAGCGGTGCGTTCTCCCGTACCGGCACTCCATGCTCCCGCGCAATCTCAATGATCCGCTCGGCAATCCGCCGCTGACCCTTCGCAAGCACCACCGGCGCCGTCATCTCGCTCGCCTCATACCGGAGCGCCACCGCCACGCGCGTCGGGTTCGTCACCACTACTGTCGCCCGTTCAGTGTCGCGTTCCGTCCGCTGTTCCAGCGTCCTCCTCCGCAATTGCCGTACCCGCGACCTCATCTGCGGGTCACCTTCCGTCTCCTTCAGTTCATCGCGCAGCTCCTGCCGGGTCATCCGGAGGCTCTTCTCCATCTCGAGCCACTGGAAGGCATAGTCCGCTCCGGCCACCACCACCAGCGCCAGCGCCACCCACACACACGCGCGGAAGCATAGCCCGGCCACATACGCCGCCGCGGCCGGAACGCTGCACTGGCTCAGTGCCGGTAGTCCTCCCGACTGCCCCTCCAGCGTGCAGTAGATCAGGAAGCCGACCGCTGCCACCTTTGCCACGGTCTTGACCAACTCGACCGGTGTCCGCCGCGAGAACAGCCTCTTTGATCCCGCCAGGGGACTCACCCGCTGCCAGTCGGGCGCCAGCGGCTTTGCGGACAGCAACCCCCGCGTCTGAGCCAGACCCGCTACCACGACCACCAAGACCACACAGCCGAATACCGGCCCCAGAATCGCGGCCACTGGCACCAGCCAGAGCTTCACCAGCGACACAAGCCCCGTGGGGCTGAAGTCGGCCTCCAGACCTCCCAGCCCCTGCTGCATCGCCCGCTCAGCTACCTGCCACATCCACCGGCCCCCGAACCGCAGCACGCCCAGCACGCCCAGGAGCCCCAGCGCCGCTCCGATCTCACGACTGTGCGCTATGCGCCCCTCCTTGCGCGCCTCCTCCCGCCGCCGCTGGGTCGGTTGCTCAGTCCTGCCGTCACCTGCCATCCTGCTCCTCCGCTCTCACCTCCGACGCTATCCCCCCAACCACGCCAGCAGCCGCGGTAGCCACCCGAATAGCTCTATCGTCAATACTCCGGCGTTGTGGCACAGCTCGGGAGCTGCCAGCGCCAATATGAGTAGCCCGATGCCCACCTTCGCCGGTAGGCCGACGATGAACACGTTCATCTGCGGCACTCCGCGCGCGATCAATCCCAGGCCCAGGTCCGTTAGGAATGCCGCGGCCATCCCCGGTGCGGCAAGCTGCGCCGCGGACCAGAGCAGCCGACCCGTCAGGTCCACCAGCCCCTGCGCTAGCGCGGCCGACATCGCGCCTCCACCCGGAGGCAGCACTTCAAGACTGCGCCCGATCGCCATCAAGAGCGCGTGGTGCCCGTCCAACGCGATGAAAATCATGCCGGCCGCCACAAAATAGCAGCGCCCGATGGCCGATTGCCAGTCGTTGGTCGCGGGGTCGAAAAACGCCGAGGCGGCTAGTCCAACCTCCAGGTCCAGCAGCGCGCCCGCCGCTTGCACCGCGGCCACGACCAGCAGCGCTCCGTACCCCAAGACCGCCCCCGTCAGCAGCTCGCGCACGCAACAGATCCCGAAGGCCACTGACACCACGGGCGGCCCCCCGTATGGCCGCACCGCCGCCACCGGGCCCACTGCCAGCATCATCGCCACGACCAGCCCGAACTTCGCGCCCGCCGGCACCTGTCGCCAGCCCAGCACGGGCGCGAACAGCATGGCCCCCGCCGCCCGCACCGCCGCCAGCAGCACCAGCGCCAGCGTATCCTCCGGAACCAAGGGCCAGCCCATGGGTTTCCCGCCATTCGTGGACGCCCCCGGCGCCCCCGAGTTCCTACCGCACCAGCTCCGGCAGCCGCGTGAACAGGTCCGTGGCAAACTCAACCAGCGCCTGCAGCATCCAGGGGCCCAGCAGCAGCACCACTGCCATCACCACCAGAATCTTCGGCACAAAGGTCAGCGTCATCTCCTGCACCTGCGTCACCGCCTGTAGCAGACTCACCAGCACCCCGACGACCAGCGCGGCCGCCAGCGTCGGTCCGGCCAACTTCGCCGCCACCAGGAACATCTGCGTCGTCAGGTGCATCACCGTCTCATCCGTCATTCCACCCACCTCGCCCCTCTGCTGCTTCGGCTCCTCTTACACGAAGCTCAGCACCACCGACCGCACGATCAAATGCCAGCCGTCCACCATCACGAACAACAGCAGCTTGAACGGCAGCGAGATCATCACCGGCGGCAGCATCAGCATCCCCATGGACATCAGGCCGCTGGCGATCACCAGGTCAATCACCAGGAACGGCAGGTACAGCACAAATCCCATCTGGAACGCCGACTTCAGCTCGCTGATCATAAAGCTCGGCGCCACCACCCGGAACGGCAGGTCCTCCGGCGACTTCGGCCGCGGCAGATGCGCCAGCTTGACGAACAGCGCCAAGTCCTTCTCGCGCGTCTGCCGCAGCATGAACGCCGTCAAAGGCCGAGCCGCCCGCTCCAGCGCCTGCTCATAGTGCAGCTCTCCCCGGAGGTACGGCTGCAGCGCCTGCTCATCTATCTGCTGCCACACCGGCTGCATCACGAACCACGTCAGAAACAGTGCCAGCCCCGCCAGAACGGAGTTGGGCGGCGTTTGCTGTGCCCCCAGGGCGCTGCGCATCAGACCCAGCACGATGATGATCCGTGTGAACGACGTGACCATCATCAGCAGCGCCGGCGCCAGCGACAGCACCGCCAGACCAATTACGATCCGCAGCGTCAGCACCAGGTCCTGGGGCTGCTGCGCTTGGTCCAGCCCAATGCTGATCCGCGGCACCGGAATCTGCGCCTGCCCCGCCGCAGGCACGGCGCACACCGTCGCCAGGATCAATACGCCCGGCACCAGTCCGGCGCACCGGCCCCGTCCGCCCGACCCCCAAGCTCGCATTTTCTCCGCCCATCCCTCGGTACTCGCTCTGCCCCGGCCAACCGTCGTATCACCGCGTTCGGCCTTCCAGCGCCTCCAGCAACAGCTCCCGTCTCCGCATCCTTGCCTCTGGGTCCTTCTCGCGCTTCTGGCGCCGCTTCTTGACGTCGTTCCCGTCGGGCTTCGACTTCTTCTCAGGTCGCCAGAACCACTCCGGCAGCGGCTCATCCGCCGGCGGCTCCTCCTCCGGGCCCTCCGGTCGTTTCTTCTCCAGATCCGCCAGCAGCGTCACGCCCTGCGAGTCGGCCCCCACGACGATCTCGTGCCCGGACGCCTCCAGCAGCATCACCTGGCGGCTCGAACCCAGATCCAGCGTCTCCACCAAGCGCAGCCGCCTCTCCGCCGCTTGCTCGACCGCGGACCGCCGATCCGACCACCTTCTCAAGACCGCTATCATCACGCCGGCCAGGACCAAAACCGCCGCCAACTTCCCCGCTACCGAGAGCAGATTCAGCCGCACCGGACCGCCCGCGCTTTCCGTCGGTTCGTCCCGTGCGGCGCCCGGCGCAGGGCTCGTCCGACGCTCGTCGGCAAACATCGGCTCGTACCCGGGCGGCACGGCCTGATCCTCCACCGGCGCCGCCTGAGCCGGACCATCCCACAGGTTATCCGCCTCTTGCCCCACCAGAACGCTTGCCGCAATCCAGAGCCCCAGAACCAGCGCCCCACCGATGACTAGACGCGACGACAACACTCCAGACATGCTCAGCAGGCCCCCTCGCTCTGCTGCGTCACGTCCCGTCGCTTGCCGCATGATCCCGCTCCCTCCTCTAGGCCACTCGCGTATTGCGCGACACCCGGTTGCGCCCCGCTTCCTCGCTCGGCACGGAGAGCACCCGAAAACTGAACATCTCGTCAATCACCAGAATCTCGCCCCTGGCCACCAGCTTGCCGTTGACCAGCAAGTCCACCGGCTCACCGGGCGAACGGTCCAATTCCACCACTGATCCAATTCCCAATTCCAGCACCTCGGCCAGAGGCATCGTAGTGCTACCCAACTCCACGGTGACTACCACCGGCACGTCGGAAACCACCTCGAAGTTCGCACCTCCGGCTCCGCCGGTGCGCTCCAGCGGCTCGAGGCTCAACGGCCGACCCTCCTCCAGCTCCCTCTCCTCCGAGTTCACCGTTCCCTCCGACTCGGCAACCGGTTCGGCTCCCTCGATCCCATCCGAGCCGGACACCGAGGGCTCCTCCGCCGGCTCCGCGGCGCTCGCCGGCTCTCGGACCTCCTCCGTCTCCGCTGTCGCTTCAGCTTCCGGCTCCATTGTCTCGCGCTCCGGCTCCTGTGCCATCTCTATCCCTCCTCGATGCCGCCCGTCCCGCAAGCTCACTGCATCACGAAGGACATGAACAGCACCTTGTGCAACTGCGCCTCCGGGCACTTCGCGTCCAGGCTCCTGGCAATCACGCCGTGGAGGCGTCCCTTGAGCCGCTTCTTGCCTTCGGGCGTGTTCAGCTCGTCATACTTGTGAGACGACAACTCATCCACCACGGCATCATTGATCGCCGCTTCCAGCTCGATGGGTAGCCCAGCTCCCTTGCCGTGCTCCCCGCCGGACAGCTTCAAACCCGAAATCTCCAGCGCAATCTCCATCTTGAGATACCGCGGCGTGCCCGGGTCAGCGAGATTCACCAGGTACTCGTCCAGTGTGATCGTCTCCGTCTCCACCTCCGCCTCGGCCTCCATTTCCTCCGCGGGCTTCGGCGGCGACGGCGTGAGCGCCACTGCCACGGCGCCGACGATCACCGCTAGTGCTAGAAAGATGATCATTCGCTTGAGAACTCCGCCCCGCTCTCCCCTCGATGATTTTCTCGGCCAGCTCATAAGCCGCGCTCCCCAGGTAGCTGAAATAGTGTGCCGCCGTAGTGCCCCCGCTTCCCGAGGCGATGATCGTCGGCAAGGCCGCAACTTCCCTCTCGCTGGGCACCAACACCACGATCTCCACTCGCCGGTTGAGCCGCCGGTGCGCCTCCGTGTCATTCGGCACCAGCGGTTTCGTGTCGCCATATCCCACTGCCGCCACACGGTCCGGCGACAGGCCGCACCGGTGCGTCAGAAATGTCAGCACGTTCGTCGCTCGGCGCGCCGACAGCTCCCAGTTCGAGGGGAACAGCGCCGAATGGATCGGCAGGTCGCAGGTGTGCCCCTCGACCCGAATCGGGAACCCCGCTTGCCTCAGCGTCGGCGCCAGCACGGCTAGCAGTCGCCGCGTCGTAGGGCGTAGCTCTGCGCTGCCCAGATCGAACAGCAGCTCGTCTGTCGGCAGCCGCACCGCAATCCCCTGCTCCGTCCGTTCCACGGTTACCAGCTTGGCAAACCCCTTCTCCTTCAGCGTCCGCTTCAGTTGTCCCTCGATCTTGTCCAGCAACTCGAACCTGTTTGCGTTGAAAATGCCCGGGTGCGGCCGCGTCGAACCACCCAGCGCCAACACTGCAGTGTTCATCTTGGCAACGTCGCCACCGAATCCCGACCGCACCGACAACGCCAACTCCGCAAACTTCCCCATGCTCACAATGGACATCGCATACATCATGATGAAGAAGGCCATCAGCAGCGTGATCATGTCGGCGTACGTCACCAACCACCGCTCTGAGCTGACGTGCCCCTCTTCATCTTGCCCTTTACGCCGCTTCCTGTTGCTCGCCACCGCTCTCAACCTCTTCCTGCGATAACTGCGCCTCCCGCTCCTGCGGCGAGAGGAAGGCCTTCAATCGCTCCTCCAACGTCAACGGGTTGTCTCCCGCCTGCAACCCCAGCACCCCTTCCATCATCATCTCCCTCAGCGCGGCCTCCTCCTTGCTGCGCTCGCCCAGCTTCGTGGCAATGGGCAGGAACACCAGATTCGCCGACCCCACGCCGTACATCGTCGCCACAAACGCCGCCGCAATCGCGCCACCCATCTTGCCCGGCTCACTAAGCTGCGCCAGCATGTGAATCAACCCCATCACTGTGCCCAGAACCCCCAGTGTCGGCGCGAACCCTCCCATGGCCGCAAACACCCCGGCCCGAGCCTTGTGTCGCTGTTGCATGCTCTCAATCTCACCCTCCAGAATCGACCTGACCACCTCCGGATCGTTGCCGTCCACCACCAGAGTGATCCCCCTCCTCAAAAACTGATCCTCAATCCCGTCCAGCTCGCTCTCCAGCGACAGCACACCGTCCACCCGCGCCTTCCGCGCCAGCCGCACCAGCGTTGTGACCGCGCCCGTCGGCTCCGGCAACTGGCTGAACACCACCTTGCGCAATGCCGCCACCGCCGACTTGAGCGTGCCCAGGGGTTGACTCAGCATCGTCGCCCCGGTAGTGCCCCCGAACACAATCAGGAACGCCGGCAAGTTCACAAAGCCCCCCAGACCGCCGCCCTCCATGAGGCTCGCCACCAGCAAACAGCCAAAAGCGACCGTTATCCCCGCAAGCGTTGCTAGATCCATGCTGGTCCCTACTTCAGATCGGTTGCGTCACCGACCGGCTCAAGGCTCCCTCCTTCAAGTCCCTCCCCAGGCCCCACCGCCGCACACGCCTCCTCCGCCTCCACCTGTCTTGGGCTCCTGCCATACGTACCACGCCAGTACGCCTGCACCTGCCTCACGATCTCCTCCGGCGGCTCGCGCACCACGATCTTGCGATGCGTGGTCAACGTCACCACCGTATCGGGCGTCGCCTCCACCGTCTCAATCAGTTGGGCGTTGACCACAACTTCCTGACCGTTCAGGCGCGTGAGAAGAACCATGACACCAAGATACCTGCAACTCTCGTACCCGATGCGGGCCCGGGGCCAGGCCGCCTGCGGCCTCTCTCCCGGGCCCGTCACTGCGCCGCCCACAACCGTGGCCGCACCTCTCACCCCGCTACTGCACCAGCCTCAACACCTCCTGCATCATCTGATTGGACGTCGTGATTACCCGCGCACTGGCCTGAAACGCTTGCTGTGCAATAATAAGCTGCACGAACTGCTGCGTCAGGTCCACATTCGACAGCTCCAGCGCACCCGACACAATCGCCCCTCGCGCTCCGGTGTTCGCCGGGCCCACTACCGGCCGGCCCGAGGCCGGCGTCTCCTCAAACATGGACTGTCCGAACCGCGCCGTCCCCGCCACATTGGGGAACCGCGCCACCGCGACCTGTCCAATCAGAACGTCCAGCCCGCTGGTCAGACGCCCCGTCGCAAAGCCGTCCCGATCCACCACCACCGATTGCACCGTGCCGCTCGGCCACCCGTCCTGGCTCTCGACCGCGGCCGTATAGTCGCCCGCGTACTGCGTCAGCCCGTCGCATCGCACTGTGACGTCCAGGGGCGTGTTCGCGCCGTTCGTCAGGGGAATGCTGATCGTGTCGGGCGGCACCGGTGGCACGGCCATGCCGCTGCTGTCGAAGTCCACGCTCCCCGTACCCACCACCGCGCCGTCTACCGTCGCTTCCCAATTCCACGTGATCGTCGGCACGGACGACGCCTTCGTCAGCTCAATCACCACCGTGTGCGCCACACCCAGCGAATCATATACATCCATGCTGCACACGTGCCGCCCCCCCGTAGGCGGCGGGCCCGCGCTGTACACGTCTGCTCCTGCGTCCAGGTTTCCACCCAGTTCGATCTCAGTCGTCGTAATCGCCCCCACCGCCTGCCCCAGCGGTATCTGTAGCACCTCCAACGGTCCCGTCGTGTCCACGACGCTGTTCACTGCCCGCCAGCCCAGCAGTGCCGCCCCGGTCGAGGAGCTGATGATCCCGTTCACCGCATTGATCGAGAACATCCCGGCCCTTGTATACCGGATCTTGCCCTGGTCCTGAACCACAAACATCCCGTCCCCCTCCAGCGCCAGGTCCAACGGCTGCCCGGTACGCTGAAATGCCCCCTGGCTGTGCAGCACGTCCGCTGAAGCCAGCGTGACGCCGCTGCCCACCTGCACCGCCGCGGTCCCGCCGGCCCCACTGCTCTGTGGCGGCAACGCCGGCCGCAGCGTCCGGTACAGCGTATCCTGAAATGTCACCCGTCCCTGCTTGAAGCCCACCGTGTTCGTGTTCGCGATATTGTTCGCGACCACGTCCGTATACGCCTGATGTGCCTGCACCCCTGACAGCCCGCAGAATAGCGAAGTACTCATGGTTCCCTCCGATTGATCGGCACCGGCCCGGTCGCTGCTCCCTGCTCCCGCGTGTCTCCGGCGCCGCTGTCGCCTTCCAGCACGTCGCCCCTATCCGGCCCTCGGTAGCCGCACGGTCAGCGTAGACCCTTCGCCCGGTGTGCTCACCACCTGGATTGTCCCTCCATACTTGGTGATCACCCCGTGGGCCACGCTCAGCCCCAGCCCCGTGCCCGATTCTCCCTTCGTCGTAAAGAAGGGCTCAAAGATCCTTCGCTGCACCTCCGGCTCCATGCCCACACCACTATCCCTGACCGACAGACAGACCCGACCGTCTTCCTCCCAGGTCCTGGCCTCCACGGTCCCGGTGCCCGGCAGTGCTTGCAGCGCATTGAACACCAGGTTCATCACCACATCCTGCAGCTCGCCCCCATTAGCCAGCACTGTGCCGATCTCTCCCAGTTCCGTCACGAACTCGATCCGCTGGCCCCGAGCCTGAGCCTCGTGCTTCCACACACCTGCCGTCGCCGCTCTCACCTTGCGCACCACGGCATTCAGATCAACACGTTCGACCCGGCCTCTCGGCCCTCCGCCGGCAAACTCCTTGATGCGCCGCACAGTATCCGCTCCGTCCGACGCCTGGCTCTCGATGGCCCGGAGCGCCTCTCGATGCGCCGGATCCTCGATCTCTTGGCATAAGTAGTCCACATGCCCCAGAATATTGGCCAGGATATTGTTGAAGTCGTGCGCCACACCGGCTGCCATCTGGCCCAGAGAGGACAGCCGCTCCGCCTCCTCTGCCGCCTGCTCGGGCAATTGCATGACCGGCCGCCCGCCGATCAGACCCCCTAGGCTCGCCGCCGCCCTCTGTTCATAGGTCCCAAACCCGTTCACATCCGGCGACAGGAACGCCCACACCGTATCCCTCGTTCCGCCACACACGATCAACGACCTGACCCCGCGCCGCGCCATCGCGCACAGACACTCGCTATCCGTGCTTGCCGTGTCTGCCCACACTGCCAGCGGACTCTCCGAGCCCTTGCTCCTCACTTCGCACGCTGGCAGCGGTGGCAGCCCCGCGGCGCACGCGCGTCCCAACGGTCCCGCCGTCGCCGACACTACATATCCCTTCTCAGTGAGCTTCAGCAGTAGCGTTCCCTCGGCACCCAGCGCCGCCTCCGCCACAACCTGGAGCTGCTCCAGGTCCACGCCGCAACGCTGCCGGCCCTCGCTGCGTTCCCGGCTTGTCGGTCGCAACCCGCGCCGCAGCCGCACCGGCGGCCGGTCTCGCCCCTGCACCCCTTCACCCCTCTGAGCGGTTGTCAACTGACTCACGCTCTGGCCTCCCTCAGCGCACCGTCGCCACGTGCTGACCCCGCTCGTCTGTCGGCCCATGTTCCTCGCGGTGGCGTTTGCCTTTGCGCCGCTTGCCTTGCTTTTCTCGCGGCCACCGACCCTTCGGACCGACCCTCTTCACGCTCCACCGTCGTTCAGTCCCCTCTACTGGCTTGAGCACCAGACACCCCTCCTCCCAAGGTCACACTACGGCTCACTCGCACTCACTGACACCACGTCTTCGAGGCGCACTTGTGCCTTCCCCACGTGCAGAATCACCTCTTCGTGTCCCAGGTCCAGCCCCTCCACGATCCCCTCCACCAGCTCGCCCGTCTCCGCATCCGCACCGGCGATTCGGCGCCCGAGCAGCGACAGCGGACCCTCTATGCGCCCTCGATCTGCCAGCGCTTGCATCGCCTCCGAGATCTCCATCAACTCCTGCAACGACTGCATCTGCATCAACTGGCTCGTGAACTCGACCCCGTCCAGCGGATTCAATGGGTCCTGTTGCTTAAGCTGCGTTATCAACAGAGTCAGCATCTGATCGCTCGTGCTCGACCCACTAGCATTCACCTGCATGTTCTCGCCTCCCCGACCCGCTTGGCCGCTTCGCAGCGGCTCTTGTTCACGCCATCACGTCCAACGCTGACCGTCCCTGAGCCGCCTTAAAGGGGCTCCCACGATCCGGCCCCACAGCCACTGTCGGCAGGCTTTCGCGCCAGGCCCACACCGGCCCATGTTGCTGTTGCGGCTGTGGTTCGCCAAAGGCCCCGCCACCTGACGTTTGAACGTCTACGTAATCCAGACCTAGCCCCTGTCGGCCCAATGCAGCGCCGATCTCGTGCCGATGCGCGGCCAGATCAGCTCCCGCCTGCAACCCCGCGGCCACGATCACCAGGCCCACTCTCGCGTCCGAAACCTCAACCCGAACTCGCAATCGGCCCAGCTCCGGCGGATGCAGAACCAGCTCAACCTCTTGACGGGTCCGCAGCGCCCGTCTCGCGGCTTCCTCCAGCCGGTGTAGATTGCGTGGCCGCATCGCCTGCACACCCGACACCGCCTCCGTCGCCGCCTGGAGAGCTGCCTCGTGATCCATGCCGTGAAACACTCCCGCCACCCCGCCCGCCGGCGGGTCGCCCCCTGGCTTGCCGACCTTGACCGATTTAGCGTCCGACCTCGGTTTCGTGTCTGGGGCCCCGTCAGTGCCGCCCGTTCTGGCCTCCGCGGGCCTGCTTGGCTCAAACGAGGGCGCCACCGGCGGCAAACTCTCCGCCTCGGCCGGCAGCACCTCCGAGACAGCCCCGCCGCCGTCGCGCGGAGGGAGCGTTCCTGACACCGGCGACGACGCCCAGCCGCCTCCCATCTCAGTCGCCGCAGCTCTCGGAACGGCGGCCACCACCTCGCTGCTCTCCTCAGCGCTCGCGCCTCGCGAGATCGGCCTTGGCGCTGGTATCTGTGCCGGTCTCTGTATCAGCGCCTCTGCTTCACGCCCGGTCGCCTGATTAGCCTTCAACGCCGTTGTCGTTTCCGCCCCGTGCGTGCCGCTGCTGGCCGGTGCTTCACCTCCCACCGACATAATCGCCGGCAATTGCTGCGATTGCCGTTGAGGCGTGGGCGGCGAAGAGCTCGTCCCTGAGGGCGCCGGGGATTCCGTTAACTGTGCCGGCTCCTCTTGGGCCGAGCCGCCGGCCATCGGGCGCAAGACCTCGGACGGCTGCGGCGCTTGCTCTGCCGACAGTGCCACAGGCTGCTGTGGCCGCGAACCTGCTTTCACAGGCGCCTCCGGTTCATTTCCGGCGCCTTCGAACCGCAGCACGCCTGGGGCGTCGCCCTTCTCAAAATGTGCCGGCCTCGCGCTTACAGCCCTTTGTGGAGCTCTCCAGCGCCGGACCATAATGGTTGCCGGCCCCGAGCTCGACTCGCCGGCTGCGGCATCCGCTTCTGTCGTCCGCACGAAGCCGGACGCGTCCTGTGGCTCCTGTACGACCGTAGGCGAACCCGGCGCATCTTGCTCCTTCACCTTCAGCAATGGTTCCGGTGGCTTTGCAGTAACGCTGGCCCCTTCAACGCGCGGTAGCTCTTCCTGGCGTGCCGGAGCGGTTTCCTCAGCTATGCCTGACGCCGGGTCGCCTGCCTCGCCCGTGCTCCCCACCAACTCGTCTACCAGCTCTGCCGGCACGCTGATTGCGTCTTCCGTCCTCAGTGGCTGGCCCTCCACAATTGGAGGCGGTGTCTGCTCTGGAAGCTGTCCTGGTTGCGATTCCACTGGCCGTTCACGCGGCCGCTCCGCGGGTCCTGCCGGCACGGCCGCCTCTTCCGGCTCGACGACAGCGTCCTGTGCTCCCACCTGTCGCCACAACGCCACCGCCACGGCCGGCCGCTCTCCCTGCATCACCATCGCGGTGCGTGCCGCGCCTCCAGCCTCCTCCACTACGCCAACACTTTCAATGGCCGCCTCCGCTTGCCCCTCGCCCCCCTGCCGCGGCGTTGCATCCCTCGCCGATCCCATTGGCGTCCCACCGACCGGCACCATCCACTGCATCATTGCGCCGCCGAGCAGCTCTTGCTGCTGCATCTCCAAGCCTCGCTCGCGCCCACCATCACCCAGTGTCTGTTCCAGATCCTCGAGCAACGCTGCGAACCCCTTAGCCGCGTCCGCCACAGCCTCGCCGGTTCCCGGCGCGGCCTCTCCAAGCCGCGTAGCCTCCCACTCTGCACTAATTGCCGGCACGGACACGCTCATGGCCGCTGAACTCTGTTCTGTTCCTGCCGCCAATACTCCAACACCCGCGGAATGTAGGCCTGGGTCTCGCGGAAAGGCGGTATCCCCCCGTACTTGCGCACATTCCCCGGCCCCGCATTGTATGCCGCCAGCGCCAGCTCCACCGAATCAAACCGGTCCAAGTATCCTCGCAGCTCGCGGGCCCCCGCCTCAATGTTCTGCACCGGGTCAAAGGCGTCCTTGACGCCGAACGCCCGCGCTGTGTCCGGCATGATCTGCATCAGGCCTCTCGCTCCGGCACGGGACACTGCACGCGGATTGTAGTCCGACTCTGCGCGAATGACTGCGTGTATCAAGGCGGGATCCAGGCGATACCGCGCCGCGGCTCTCTGCACCAGCGCATCGAAATCGCCCGGCGATGACCGACACGATCTGCTTGCTCTCATCCGTGGGGGGCACGGCCCCGAATCGAGCGGCGCATTCGAGCCCCCTAGTGCCCGCAGACGCCACTCGATCTCCGTGATCCGAGCCAGAGAGGCGCTCAGACGAGACTGCATCTGGATGCCTTCCGTTGTGCAAAGGTCAAGAGCTGCCTACTAGGCGGCCCGGCCCGCGGCGCGTGAACTGACTCGTTGCCGCTTCGTCCAGCAGAGCGTCCTCCGCCCGGACCGCCTCCGCCATGTGCGCGGCGTGCCGATGCTGCTTCAGGCGTGCCAGCCCTCGTCGCGCCTGGACGGCCGACAACAGCTCCTCTCGGCGGCAGTTCTCCTGCCGCCTGGCCTCTGCGACCCGTTGCGACTGCCTTGCCTCCCGTCTCCGGAGCAGCTCCAGACGGCGAGCGCAACTCAATAGCGACGGCGCGTCGGGAGGCCCGGCGCCTTCCCTGGCGCCCCAGGCACACGTCGCCGCCATGTCCGCACGAATCCGCGCCCGCTGGACTTGGTGCTGCTCTGACAACCGGTGGCTCTGCGCCAGTGCCTGCTCAGCACGCCGTTGAGCCCGGGTCCGCAGCTCCAACAGCCGCTCCAGCCTGAATGCGAATCGCTTCAATCTGCCCTCCCTGGCACCGGCCTCCATCCGCCCTGGCCGGCGAAAATCCCTTCGGCACGTTCGCAAGGGAACTTGAATCGAGGATAATGCACTGACTGGCCTCAGGCCAGTGCTCAATCCGTGGAGCCCGCTCCGTCCTCCGCCGGCCTTTCCGTCCGGGGCGCTGTCGCCTCCGCCGGGCCCGCTGCCGCCGCTAGCGCGATCAGACTGGACACCGTATCCTCGTACTCGGCCCTCTCCTCCAGTCCCTGCGCCAGGAACTTCTCAACGGCCCCGAGGTGCGCCAGCGCCCGATCCGTGCGCGGATTGGAGCCCGCCACGTACGCGCCGACGCTGACCAAATCCTCCGCCTCCGCATACGCTCCCAGAATGTCCCGCACCGTCTGTGCCGCCGCCAGGTGCTCCGCAGTCGTCAAATCCGGCATCAGCCGGCTCACGCTTTCCAGCACATCCACCGGCGGATACAGGCCTCGTCCTGCCAGCTTCCGGGACAGCACCACGTGACCATCCAGGATGCTCCGCACCGCGTCGGCCACCGGGTCACTCAAGTCGTCGCCCTCCACCAGCACCGCATACAGCGCCGTGATGCTGCCGCGCGGCGAACATCCCGCCCGCTCCAGCAGGCGGGGCAGAAACGCGAACACCGACGGCGTATACCCGTTCCTGGTTGGCGGCTCACCGATTGCCAGGCCCACCTCTCGCTGCGCCCAGGCGATCCGCGTCACCGAATCCATCAGGAGCATCACATGTTTGCCCTGATCGCGGAAGTACTCCGCCACCGTTGCAGCCACCAAGGCCCCCTTGATCCGTTCCAACGCCGGCCGGTCCGAGGTGGCCACTACTATGACCGATCGCGCCAGGCCCTCCTCTCCCAAGTCGCGCTCCAGGAACTCCCGCACCTCGCGCCCCCGCTCTCCGATCAGGGCCACCACGTTCACTTCCGCCCTGCTATGGCGCGCGATCATTCCCAACAGAGAGCTCTTTCCCACTCCGGCTCCCGAGAAGACGCCCAGTCGCTGTCCCCGCCCGCAGGTGAGCAATCCGTCCAGCGACCGTACCCCCAGCGGCAGCGGCTCGCCGATCCGTGGCCGTTCCAGCGCCGCCGGCGGTTGCGCGTTCACCGGTCGCCACTCCGCCGCCGCAACGGGCCCCCTACCGTCTATCGGCTGCCCCAGCCCGCCGAGCACTCGCCCCAACAGCTCGTCCGACACCGCCACGCTCAGGCTCCGGCCGGTCGCCTCCACCCGACTGTCCGCGCTGATTGCCCCCGTGTCTCCGAGGGGCATCAACAGAATCCTCTCGCCCCGAAAGCCCACCACTTCGGCCATCAGCCGCTGATCCTCTCGCTCGCCCAAGACCTCGCACACCTCGCCCACCTCCGCCGGCGGGCCCTGAGCTTCCATCACCAGGCCGATTACTTGACTCACCCGCCCCGCTCGCCGCACCGTGGACACTTCCTCTGCGGCCGCCCTACAGGTCTGCAGCCGGTCCATCCGCCGCCTCCTCACGGCCCAGAGCGGCCTCCAGGGCTTCCCTCACTCGCTCAAGCTGGCGCTCGATCCTGGCGTCTACCTCGCCCCTTTCCGTTTCCACCAGCGCCCCTCCGGCCCCGATGCTCTGGTCGCCAAGCACGGTCACGGCTGCTCCACTCGCCCGCAGCTTCTCGGCCCATTCCCCCAGCCGGTCCACTGCCTCGGGAGACACCCGCACCATCACCTCCTTCGCCTCTGCCAACTCCTTCACAGCTCGATCCACCTGCCGCACCACCACTTCATCCTCCGCCTCCACTACCCGCGCCACTACTTGACTCGTCAGAACCGCCACGATCTCGCAGACCTCATCGCGCACCGCAGCCAGCCTGCGCTGGTTCTCGACGGCCACCTCCTCCAAGACGGCCTCGCTCTCGCGCCGGAACAACTCCTGCATCTCCGCCAGGAGCGCGGCCACCGATCGCTCCAGCTCTTGCCGTGCGACATCCTGCAGCCGAGCTGCCTCCGCCTCCCGCTGCTGCCGTGCCTCCCGGAGAATGCGTTCCGCTTCCTCTCGCGCTTCCGCCACAATCTTCCGTGCCTGCTCCCGGGCCAGTTCCTCCGGCCGCTGGGCCGACAGCCTGCCCCATGGCGCCTCCTGAAAGCTCTCCTTGCTCGGCGCCGCAGCCCACTCGCTCTTTGAGAACACGCCCTCAACCTGATCCTGCTGCCCCATTCCTCCGCCTCGAAGAAGACGCCCGCCTCACCGCCATGTGGCTGTGGACGTTGTCAACGGCGAACGATGAACGCGGAACGCAGAACGCGGAACGGGAAACGGCCAGAGGCAAAGGCGAAGACGCGACGTCCGAGCGGGAACCGCAGGGCGAAGGAGCCCTTGATTCATCGTTCATCGTTCATCGTTCATCGTTCCGAGTTCCGCGTTCACCCTCGTGGCTAACTAACTGCCGTGCACCAACCGCCGAACTGCTCGAGCCACCAGCTCCGCATCGCTGGCGGCCAAGTCCATGATCTCGTCTTGGATTCTCGCCCCGCTCGAAGGTCCGCCCATCGCGCCCACTGCACCCGCCGGCTCCCCTTCGAGCGCCGGCTCAAGCTGCGCGGGTTCCTCGGATGGCGCTGCTGGCGGCAGTTCCGGCTCTTCCTCCACCCGGGGCTCTTCCTCAGCCTCCTCCGGTATGCTGACCAGGGGCCCGGCAATCATGCTCTTCTGCCGTGCAGCCCGACCGGCAAAGATCAGCATCAGCAGCCCCAGCAGCACCAGCGCACCATGCCGGATCAGAGCCATCACCTGCCGTTGCCGCTGGGCGCGGCGTGCCGCCTCCTCTTCGGCCTTTGCGGCCTCACTCGCCTGGGCCAGCGCCTCGATCTTCATGGGCCGCACCACCACCAGGTCCCCTCGACTCTCGTCAATTCCCGCCGCAGCCGCCAGCAGCTCCTCTATTCGCCGCGTGTCGCCGCCCGCCGCTTCTTCATCAATTGCCGCCGCCACCGTCAGCCGCTGGACCTTGCCGGGAGCCCGCCTGGTACTCTCGGTCCGCTTCGAGTGGTCGTACTCCACGATCTTCTCCGTGCTGGAATACTTGCCCGGGCCGGTACCCACGGGCGATCCCGCACTCCCCCGGAGGTTGGACGCCACCCCCGGCGCCCCCGCAGTCCCCCGGCCGGCTCCCTCATAGGTCTCCTCCGATGTCTGCTCCCGGGCCACAAGACCCTGGCCTCCGGGCCCGCTCGATATCGTCTCGTCCGTAACCTCCGTCGTGTCAAACTCCAGCTCGGCCCGCACCCGCACGATGGCGTGCCCTACTCCCAGTGTATCGTCCAGCATCGTCTGCAGCCTCGACCGCAGCCGGTCCTCGAAGCCTCGCTGCGCCTCTAACTGGGCCATTGTCAACGCGCCCGGTTGCCCTAACGTGCCGTCCTCGTCCGGCGCGGCCAGGAGATCCCCATGGCTATCCACCACGGTCACACCTTCCGCACTCAACCGGTCCACTGCGCTCGCCACCAGGTGCCTCAACCCCCGGATCTGCTGTCGCGAGAGATCAGCGGCCCCCGATAGCCCCAGCACTACCGAGGCGGTCGGCTTCTCCTCGCGTTCCGTGAACAGGCTGGGACGGGGCAGCACCAGGTGCACTCGCGCCCACTGCACCGCGTCCAGCGACTCGATTGTGCGCGTCAGTTCCCCCTGCAGCGCTCGCTGGAAGCTCACGCTGTTGCTGAACTCCGTGCCCGGCAGTCCCGACCGATCGAATACCTCAAACCCAACCACTCCGCCTCGCGGCAGGCCCTCCGACGCCAGTTTCAGCCGCTGATTGTATACCTCCGCTTGCGGTACCTCGACCGTCGTGCCGCCATTGGTCAGCCGGTACGGGGTCTTCGACTGCCGCAACTGCTCCACCACGGCAGCCGCATCCTCCGGATGCATATCCGCAAACAGCACCCCGTACGCCGGTCGAGAGGACCAGAAGGCCAACAGCACCAGGCAGACCAGCGTGGCTGCGCCCAGAGCGATGAGCACCACCCGCTGCCGCCACTCCAATTGCTCCCACAAGTTCTTGAGCTGCTGCCTCATCTTCGCTTAGCCCTGAAGCTTGGCTAGACCTGAATGCGGTGAATCTCCTGGTAGGCTTCCACGGCCTTCTTGGTCACCTGAATCGTCAGTTCCAGCGCCAAGGCTGCCTTTTCTATCGCCAGCACCGCGTCGTGGATATTCTCCGCCTGCCCCGTCGCCAGCCTCTGAGCCTCCACGTCGGCCTGTACCTGGAGCGCATTCACCTCCTCCACCGTCTCCTTCAGCGCCTTGGCAAAGCCGCCGCCCTTTTCCTTGGCCGGCGTCCCGGCCGCCGCTTGCAGTCCCATCTCGCCTATCGGCTCAATCCGCATCGCTGTCCTGCCCCCTCGCATCGTCCTGCCGGCATGGCCGCCGTCCCTACCGTGCAATGTCCAGCGCCCGAGCCGCCATCTTCTTCAGCGCCTCAATGACCGCTGCGTTCGCCTCATAAGACCTCGTCGCCGAGATCATGTCCACCAGCTCCGTCGCCGGGTTCACGTTCGGCATCAGCACGAAACCATCCGGACCCGCATCCGGGTGCCCCGGATCGTACACCGCCTCCAGCGGCGTCTGATCCTCCACGACGGCCAACACCCGCACCCCCTGCAACTGCCGCATCAATCCTCCCCACGGCAAACCGGGCCCTTGCAACGGCGCCGCCGCGAACACCACCTGTTTCCGGCGATACGGGCCCCCCTCGGTTCCTCTGGTCGTCTGCGCGTTGGCCAGATTCTCGGCAATCACGTCCATGCGCAGCCGCTGGGCGCGTAGGCCCGAGGCGCTCACATCAAATCCCACCAACAGTGACACTAGCCTCGCACCCCCTCCGAGATCGCCATCCGTATCAGGTGCACCTTCCGCCTCAAGATCTGAGCGACCGCCTCATAGGTCAGCGCCGTCTTGCCCAGTTCGCCGATCTCTTGCTCGATCGCCACATTGTTGCCGTCGCGCCGCAGCGCGCCGCTCGTCTCGACCACGCTGGCCTCGACCTGCTCCAGACCTCGCCTCCGCTGACCTGCCCCCGCCCTCTTCGCCTTCTCCAGCGCCGCCCGGAGCTGCTCCTCGAACAGCGCCCGCGAGGCCTTGAAGCCCGGTGTGTCCACGTTGGCCACATTGTTGGCCACCACTGCCTGCCGCACCGCGAGCCCGTCGAGCGCCCGCTCCAGCGCCGCAATCGTCAGGTCCGAAATACCGCTTACTTGACCATTGCTGCTCATGTGCCCACCTCACTCCCCGCCTTGCCTTCTGCCAACGGTTCAGCAATTCCCGTGCCCACCCGTACAAGCATCGTGAGCGGCCTCCTCAAGCCGCCCACGTCGCTCCCGGCACAATGGCTGCCGGAGGTGCTGGCCACCCACTAGTACTTACTTGGCTGCCCAAGTGACCCTGATCTGGTCATGCGGAGGGGCCGCGATGGGCTAGGGGCCCCATCCGGCCCGCCTCTTGTCGTCCGTTTCCACGACCGCCCTCACGCAA
This sequence comes from Candidatus Zipacnadia bacterium, assembly GCA_029820995.1. GTDB lineage: Bacteria > Armatimonadota > Zipacnadia > JALGUG01 > JALGUG01 > JALGUG01. Next base: position 262 of record JALGUG010000037.1, on the reverse strand, counting down.
CGCTCGTTGCTCGTTCAGGCCACAAAACCACCGCTAGGCTACCGAGGCCGTAACTGTAAGCTGCATCGCAGCCTTCCGCTCGGCCGCGCTTGGCACCCTCAGCTTCTCTCGGTACTTGGTCACCGTTCGCCGCGCGATCTGGATCCCGCGCTCCTGCAGTAATCCCACCAATTGCGGGTCCGACAGCGGCGCCCTCGGATCCTCGTTCGCGATGAGCTGCTTCAGCAGCGTTTTCGTCGGGAGCGCGTCGTCGAAAAACGTG
>JALGUG010000254.1 GCA_029820995.1 Candidatus Zipacnadia bacterium | reverse complement strand
CGCGGCGACATGCTGTACAACCCCATTGACGCCAGCAAGTCGCGCCGCATTCAAGGCGCGTACATTGACGGCACCGAGGTCGAGCGACTCGTCGAGTTCCTGCGCAGCCAGGGCGAGCCGGAATATGACATCATCCCAGAGGTCTCGGAGGACGACGGCGACATCTTGGCCGACGACCAAGAACCGAGCGATAGCCTCTACGCGGCCGCCGTCGAGTACGTCGTGGCTGCGCAGGAGGCGTCCGTGTCCATGATGCAGCGTCGTTTCCGCATCGGCTATGCGCGGGCCGGTCGCCTGATTGACATGATGGAGCGGCGCGGCGTCGTCGGGCCCTCCGAAGGCTCCAAAGCTCGCACCGTCTTGGTCGGTCCGGACTTCGTCGCATCGTCTGCGCACGCTTCAGGCGCGGCGGCGAACCTCCCCGACGACGAGGACCGCGAGGCCTCCGGAGCCGACGTGTCGCTGCACACTGCGGTCGTGGAGAATGAACCTGTAGACGTGGGCCGCGAAGACGACACGTAACGGCACTTGCACTCCGCTGTACTGCCCTGCGATCGAGAGGCCGCGCCTGCTCCGGCGGTCTCGCTTCTGCGCCTCTGATACTGCGCCCCCCAAGCGCCCCAAAGAAGGACCAGCTACGCACCGGCACGAAGGCACGGTCAGCGCACGGCACCGCGCCGAGCCGCGGACCGCGCTGAACTGAGCACTGAGGGAGAGATGCTCCGTGCCGGACCATGTGCATTATGAGGTCCAGCTACATACCATCCGGAGCGGGTACGACGGTGTCACCTGCTGGGTCCACGCGCGGGCCGGCGCAGTGCCCGGCGCGGGACGAGAGGGCTCGCCGGCGGTCGTGCTGACCATGCAGAAGCTGCTCCTGAGCGGATCGGACGTGTTCTACGGCTTGCACGAGATGCGCAGCGATGATCTCGGCACCACGTGGAGCGGCCCGACGGCCTGCCCGACCCTCCAGCGCTGGAGCGAAGACCATGGCGTCGAGGCGTGCGTCTGCGACTTCACTCCCCAGTGGCACGCTCCGACGGGTACACTCCTGGGGATCGGGCATATCGCCCGTTATGTCGGCGATGCTCTGATGCCCGACCCGCGCCCGAGGCAGACGGCGTACTCAGTCTACGACACCGAGACCTGTACGTGGACGGCACCCCGCACGCTGCCGTTGCCGCCCGAGCGGAAGTTCTTCTGCGCCGGCGCCGGCTCGGTCCAGCGCGTGGACCTGCCGGATGGCACGCTTCTGCTGCCCTTTTACTTCCGGCGCGATCCCCGGGCAGCGCTCTCCGACTCGACCGTGGCCCGCTGCCGGTTCGACGGCTCGGAGCTGACCTACCTCGAGCACGGCGATGAACTCTCGGTCGCCGACCCTCGCGGACTGGGCGAGCCTTCCTTGACGCGCTACGAGGGCCGCTACTTCCTGACGCTGCGCAATGACGTTCGCGGCTACGTTACGGCCGGCGACGATGGCCTACACTTCGCGCCGCCTCGCCCCTGGATGTTCGATGACGGCACGGAGCTCGGCAACTACAACACACAGCAACACTGGGTCACTCACAGCGACGGTCTGTTCCTGGTCTATACGCGGCGCGGTGCCGGCAACGACCATGTCTTCCGCCATCGTGCGCCGTTGTTCATCGCCGCCGTGGATCCTGTTCATCTGTGCCTGATACGGGACACGGAGCGCGTCCTGGTGCCTGAGCGCGGTGCGCGACTGGGGAACTTCGGTGTCACCGAGGTCAGCGAGCACGAGACCTGGGTGACGGTCGCCGAGTGGATGCAGCCCGCTGGTTGCGAACGCTATGGCAGCGACAACTCGGTTTTCGCCGCGAGAATAGTCTGGGAGCGCCCCAACCGATCCCTTTTTCCTGCCTGACCGGTGGACTCGGCCTGCTGGCAGCCTGTGGGGCAGGAGAAGCTGCCCGCGCGGGGAAGTTGTCGCTGGAAGTGCTGCATGAAGACTTGTCCCAACTGCAAAAGCCAATGCGAGCCTGGCACTGAACGCTGCCCGCACTGCGGGGCCGCCTTGGAGGGCCCCGTTGCCACTGGAGGACCGGCTCTCGTTGCCGGCTCGGGACGGCTCACCGAGGCCTATAGCGCGCCCACGCAGATTGCGCTGCTGTCGGCGCAAGCCACCTTACAGGGCGAGGGCATTCCCTGTGTGGCCGACACCGAGACGATGCCCTGGTATGACGGACTGGGCCAGGTGATGGCCGGGCGATTTGGCCGATTGCTGGTGCGCGAGGAAGACGAGGACCGTGCTCGCCAAATCATTGAAGACCTGCAGCGCGGCGGCTTCTTGCCCGTGGATACGTGAGCGCCCGCGGCGACAGCGGTGAGCGCGATTGCCCGGGCGCGGCCCGCACTGGCGGTACACGGCCCGGCAGTGTCTTCCCGGCTACCGCTATCTTGAGGCGGAAACCCACCCATGCTGGCGTGGAACGATCAGCTTGGCGTTGACGTGGGCACGGCAACCACCCAGATCTGTCTTCTGGGGCAGGGAACGGTCTTGCGCGAGCCCTCGGTCATTGCCTATGCTGACGAACGTCGGCGTCCCGCCGCAGTGGGCGGCGAGGCCAAGGCTCTAGCCGACCGCGACGTGCCTGGCTTGCGCATCGTGCACCCCATCGTTGGGGGCGTGGTGGCGGATTTCGATGCTGCGGTGGAGATGCTCCGCGTCTACATCCGCCGTGCTCTCGGCCGCCGTCCCTTGTTCTCTCCCCAGGTCGTGACCGCGGCCACCACAAATTCCACCCCCGTCGAGCGCCGCGCGCTTCTGGACGCCTTGCGCTCGGCGGGCTGCGGCAAGGTCTGGATGGCCCGCAAGACCGTCGCCGCGGCCATCGGCACCGGCATGCCTACCGATACCGCCACTAGCCACCTCGTGGTGGATATCGGCGCGGGCACCACCGATATCGCCGTCATCTCAGTCGGCGCGGTCATCGCCAGCAATTCATTGCGCTACGCCGGCGACGACTTTGATGAGGCCATCGTGCGCACCATCAAGCGACAGCAGGGCATGCGCATCGGCAAAGCCACTGCTGAGGAGATCAAGATCCGCGTCGGCTCTCTGTCTGCCAACCTGGCCCAGGACACCCTGAGGGTCGCCGGGGTCTCACAGGAGACAGGCGATATGGAGACACTGGAGCTGGATGTCTCCGCGGTGCCGCATGTCTTGCGCCAGATGATCACGCCCATCGCAGGCGAGATCCGGTGGATGATCGAGGAGCTCCCGGCCAAAGTGCGTTCGGAGGTCATCAAGACCGGTATGATGCTCACGGGCGGCACCGCCCTGCTGCGCGGTCTGGCGGGTCTGATGGAGAATGAGATCGAGATCCCCGTGACCATCGCGCCGGACCCGCTATCTTGCACCATTCTGGGTATCGAAGCCATTCTGCGCGATCCGGACAGCCTGTCGCTCGACGGGAGCCGCTACAGCCGACCTCGCAGTCGGCACGACGTAGAGCCCTAACTCGTAGCAGAGGTCGGCCCCGGCGGCGGCCCACACGAAAGGAGAAAACGACGTGCTCAAGCTCTCAGCCTGCATCGAAATGATCTTTCGCAACGAGGACGACTTCCTCACGCGCATTCAGAAGGTCGCCGATGTCGGCCTTCCCGCCTTCGAGTTCTGGGGCTGGCGGCAGAAAGACCTGCCGGCGATCAAGGCGAAGGCTGATGAGTGCGGTCTGGCCATTGCCGCCAGTGTCGTCGAAGCGCCGGCACCTCTGGTGAACCCCGGGACCACCGCCCAGTGGGTCGAGGGTGCCCGTGAAAGCCTCGAAGCCGCCCAGTCTGTCGGGATTCCTACGCTGATTGTCACCACAGGCCAGGAGATCGAAGGGCTGGGCCGCGCCGTTCAGCACGATGCGATCATTGAGGGGTTGAAAGCCGCCGCCCCGCTGGCCGAACAAGCGGGAATTACGCTCGTTCTGGAGCCCCTCAACATCCTCGTCAACCACAAGGGCTACTTCCTCTGGAGCTCTCAGGAAGGCCTCGAGATCGTGGACGACGTGGGCAGTCCCAATGTCAAGCTCCTCTATGACATCTATCACCAGCAGATCATGGAAGGCAATCTTATAGACAACATCACGGCCGGCATTGAGCACATTGGGCATTTCCACGTCGCTGACGTTCCCGGCCGTCACGAGCCCGGCACCGGCGAGATCAATTACGAGAACGTGTTCGCCCGGATTGATGAACTGGGTTACCAGGGATATGTCGGCCTCGAGTACGCACCGACCGGCGATCACACCGAGGGCGTGAAGGCCGCTATGGCGGCCGCGGGGCTGCTGTAGCGCCGGCCGACTGTGCCCGGCTCCAGGCCCCGGTGTTCCCCCGGGGCCTGTTCGTACCTGGGCTCAAGCCTGAAACAAATCGCCGGAGGCCTCTGTAAACCTGAACAGGAGCGTGGCCGCACCGATGCCGCAGAGCGACGAGACGGCAATTCGAGCTTGTCTCGCCGGCGATACCAGGGCTTTTGACGAGCTCGTCACACGCTATCAGGCGCGGGTCTTTGGGCTATGTTATCGCATGCTTCACGACCGCGAAGAATCGGCGGACCTGGCGCAGGAGGTGTTCGTCCGCGCCTATCAGCGGCTGCACCTCTTCGATCTTGCCCGTCCCTTCCGTCCGTGGTTGATGACTATCGCCGCGAATCTCGCCGTCAATCGTCTGAAGAGCCGCGGGCCGGCCGGCATTTCGCTCGACCAATCACCGACTGCCGACCCGAGTATGCCCCCACGGGAGCTTCGCTCGCCGGACCGCGGCCCCCACGAACAGGCGGCTGCCCGCGAATTGCGACGCCGCCTGGAGGGCGCCATCGGAGCCCTACCGGATCCGTATCGCATGGTCGCCCTGCTGCGCCACCTGGAAGGGTTCAGCTATCAAGAGATCGCTGCAGCACTGGGCCTGCCGCTGGGCACGGTCAAGACACACCTGTTCCGAGCCAAGAAACTGCTACGGGAGCATCTGGCTGACTATGAGCAGACCTGACGAGACTTGCGCGAAACTGGAAGAGCTGATCTACCTCTACGCCGACGACGCGGCGGAGCCTGCAGAGGCGCGCCTGGTCGAGCAGCATCTGGGGACGTGCGTGAGTTGTCGGCGTCTGGTCGGCGAGCTGCGGCGCCTGTCCGAGGCCCTGGCCGAGCTACCGCCGCCCCAGCCCCCACTCGGCTTTGTCGCGCGCGTGCGCCGTGCCACCTCCGCTGCGCGTCCCTGCTGGCTGCAACGCGCCCCCGAGTCGCCGCCCGTGGCATCGCGCTGGCCTGTCTGGCGTGTGGCTGTCGCTGTCGCGGTGGCTGTCCTTGTGCTCGCGGCCGCCATGCCGCTCTGGGGCCCGTGGATCCAACCGATCCGCACAGCCTGGTACGAGGTCTCCGTGGAGACCCAGGCCGCCTGGGACGCAACAGCCCTGGCCGGTCGCGAGATCTGGCAGTCTCTGACCGCGGTGCCGCAACTGGCTCCGAGCTGGGGCCATAGTCTCCTGGCTGCCCTCGCCTCCTGGGGCAGATCGCTGGCCGAAACGACCGGCACCGGGGCCCTATGGGCGCTCACCGCGCTCTTCGGCCTCGCTAACCTGCTCTTTGTGTTGGCCCCCCGCCTGACGCGTAGGGGACATATGGCCAACTGGTGTCTATGACGCGCCGTGCTAAGTGGAGGTGGAGACGATGAGCGACAGGCCTACTCTCGCAAGTCGCACCAAATGGTTCCTGCTCTGTGCCGGACTGAGCCTGGCCCTGCTCCTCACCGCAACAGGGGTCGCCTGGGCCCAGAAAAAGGACCAGTCAGCCGTTGGCGCCCTCGCCCTGGCAGCCCTGGCTCTTCCTGTCTGTGCAGGCGCCGTTGGCCTGGCCCTGCTAACCACCATCATCTTGCCTCGGTTCAGCCTGCGCACGGTGACTGCGGCCCGCAGCCACGCTTGGGCCAGTTTCCTCTGGGGCCTCTGCCTGGCTGTTCTGACCATCGTTTTGATCGCCATCTTTACGCAGGCCGGAGACCTGGGGGGGCTCCTCGCTGTCTTGATGGCTGCCACCGTATTGGGCGCAGCCGTAGTCGGCTTTGGTGGAGTAGCGTGGCGCGTTGGCGAACGAATGCTCGAAGGCGCCCAGAGTGCTCGCACGGGCCAGCCCACGTTCTGCGTGCTCGTCGGTGCGGCCACGCTCTTTGGCGCCGGTCTGCTTCCGGTCTTCGGGCAGATAGCGGGCCTGATCACTGCTCTCGTCAGCCTGGGAGCCTGCGCCCAGGCGCTGTTCCATGGCCAGGCCCTCGATCGTGAGGCACAGCTCGGCAGCAGCCTGCCCACTGTGCCCCAAAGGCCTCAAGCGCCCGCTGCACAGCCACCGAGCCCGCCCGCACCACCGACTGAGCCGCCAACTCCGCCTCAGTGAGCGCCCAAGGGCGCTTCAAAGGCAAACTGTGATGGTCTCGATTGTCGTGCCGGTATACAATGAGCAAGCCACCATTGAGGAGCTGCTCCACCGCGCCGACGCGCTGCCCTTCGAGCACGAGATCGTGGTTGTGGACGACGGCTCAACGGATGGTACCCCTGGTATCCTGGAGCGCCTCGCACCGCGACTCAACCTGCGACGACACCGCCTCCCGGTAAACCTGGGCAAGGGCGCCGCTCTGCGCGTGGGCTTCTCGCTCGCCCGCGGCGAAGTCATCGCCGTCCTGGATGCCGACCTG
>JALGUG010000036.1 GCA_029820995.1 Candidatus Zipacnadia bacterium | reverse complement strand
GAACTGGTCGCCGACCTTGACACCGTCCTCCGCGCCGAGGTTGATGCGCACATGGCCGTGCTGGTCGCGGGCCAGCACGCTCCCGGCCGGGAGGTGCTCGGCAAGCATCCGCATCACGGCTTTCTCCGCGGCGGCACGGAGACACTCGCCGCCCAGTTCATCCTCCGTCCCCCGGAAGCCCGGCTTGGGTCCCAGTTGTTCGTCCACGACGGCCCCGTCCAGGATCTCTTCATACTGGACATCAAAGTACTGAATGGCCAGGCGGACGCGAGCTCGAGCGCCTTTGCGGAACTTGAGATCCACCTGGTACATGAGGATCTGGCCGGTCATAAAGCCGTCCACGTCGAGGCGCCGTCCCAGCCGGACAAGTTGCGAGACGCTCAACGGTTCATAGTCGGCGCGTAGGCCCAGCGATTCACGCTCGCGCTCCACGTCATCTTTGGCGATGACCTGGAACTCGCGCGACTCGAGGAGTCGCAGTGCGACCGCATCGGAGGCCTTCTGTCCAAGAGTGCGACTATGCTGAGGGGTTTGGTCTACAAAGGGGAGGATGCCGATGGTCTTTACGCCCTCGTCTTGGGCCGAGGCGAGCCGAGGCGCGCGGACGAGAGCGTATGGTGCTATGAGTGCGACGGCAAGGAAGGTCGCAAGCCACTTCCTGGCCGGCGATGGCCGCATCCCGTGCATGAATTGTCCTCCCTCCTGACACCGCGTCGCAGGCAATCCCTACGACGGCGGGCAGTATAGCATATCACTTATTGTTTGTAAACTGCCGCTTTACTCCTGCAACACCCACCGTTCAAGGGACCTACGGCCATCTCCGGTCCGAGCCGGCCGCGTACCCCTTGACTATCGAATCACGGTGACGGACACCAGGGCGCTGTGCTGCGCACCATCGTCGGCCCGGGCCCGGACCCGGATCAGATACTGTCCATTCGGCACCCGCGCTCCTCCCTGACCGCGGGCATCCCAGACGAGCTCGTTCCGCCCCGCCGCCTCCGGCTCGTCTTCCAGCAATGCTCGCACGCGGCGGCCACTGATGTTGACGACCTCCATGTCGACGTGCGCGGGCCGCGACAGAGTGTAGACGACCTGCACGCCGGCGCGGGTGGGCACTGCTTGCGCCCGCACCACCAGGGCCCCGCCCTCGCGAGGCGCGACCTCGATGCGGAAGTGCCGCTCCGCAGCGTTGGCCCGATATGAGTACGAGGCGGTGGTGCGCATCTGCAGTCGTTTGCCCGTCTCCAGGTCAACCCAGGTGGCGCGCAGGTCACGGGGCAGGGCGCTCAGATCCGGCCAACTGACGACCGTCTGCTCGCCCACAGCGCTCGTCTTGACGGTCAGGTCCCACGTCGTCTTGGACTCGACCTTGGCACGAACGTCCGCGGCAAAGGCACTGCCCGCCGCCATCTTGCCCCATTCCGGATGAGCGAAGGCGCCGTACACGCTGGGCGCGAAGTCCACGAAGGGAGGCTTGGCCACGTCGTATTGCGCATCGTACCCGTTGGTGGCGCCGGCGCCGAAGTAGAGGGCTTGGTCCGTGAGATTGCCGCATTTGACCACCAGCGGGCAGACCCACCCGCCGGGCGGCGTCGCAACCAGTGGTCGGCGCCCGGCTTTCGCCTCCGCTAGCCGCCGGGCCGCCTCCCGAGCCGCCAATCCGCCCACCGGCTCCTCGACCACGAGCGTGCAGTTCTGCAGAGCGTTCTGCCAATAGCCCGTGAAGGGCACCAGCTCCGTGGACAAGCGGTAGCCGCCGATGCCATAGGTGAACAGCCCGTTTTGCAGTACGCCGGTGGACAGCGCGTTCTGCAGGCTCATTTCCACGCCGTCGCTCCGCCGAACCGTGATGCCGTAGTAGTCCACCACGTCGGGGAAGGGCGTGCCGATCATGTTCCAGCCGGCTTTCAGGGGAATCTCGTACGGGCTTTCGCCGCGGCGTCCGATTTCGGCCAGGTCCGCGGCGCTGGCCAAGAGCAGCCAATAGCCCTGCCCGAGACGGAAGTGGTCGGCCGGCGCGGCCGGATAGAAGGCGTACTGTCCGGACAGAGGCACCCAGGACGCCATTCGCACTTCACTGGACGGCAGCGCCAGGAGGTCCGCGGGATCCCGGGTGGAGTAATCGAAGGGCGTCGAGACCAGCGACAGCCCGGCGGGGAACGTGTGCAGCGTGCTCATGGCGAAGCTGACGTTCTGGGTCTCTACGCCGCTGACGATTGTGACTTCCCGGCTGGGCGGCGTCGAGCTGAACGCGGCCATGACGGGGATTACGGTGTAGGTTCCCGTCGGAACCGTGTCAATCTTGTAGTTGTACGCGTACCCACCTTCGTACGTGGCCTCGGAGCTGGTTACGGCTGTCACTCCGGACAGCAGCGTGGCGCCGTCCCAGACCTGAATCACGACGCCGCCCAGCGGCCGTCCGTCGGTTTGTCGAACCACCAATCCCGACATGGACCCGGGCGGCTCCAGTTGGAGCGCGAACTGAACGTTCGTTTCATCCAGGGAGAGGATTGTGGCGCCCTGCGGCTCCGACTGCGCAAAGCCCGGGGCCCGCGCGATAACCTCATACACGCCCGGCTGGACATCGACTCTGGCGACACCATCCGGTCCGGTGGAGCCCTGGCCGACGACCGCGGCAGCCAAGCGGATCAGGATGGTCGCCCCGGCAACATCCTGGCCGGTGGCTGCGCTGACAACCTTGGCCACCAGCGTGCCGGGCGCCGCCGTCAACTGGAAGTCAACGTTCTCTGTTGTGGTCCCGGAGTTCACACGCACCGCGGTTCGCGTCTCGGTGGAGAACTTGAGGGCCGAGCCGTCGGCAGTCACGTCCCAGTCCCCGACCGGCACGGAGGCGATGGTGTAGGTGCCATCGGAGCCCGTCGTCGCCTCCCGCAAGAGCGTGTGCGTGTCGCTATCGGTGGCGGTCATATGGACATTGGCGATCGGCGCGCCCGTGGCCTGCGAGGTCACAGTGCCCGAGATGGCGCCGTCGGGGGCCTCGGTGAGCACGAAGTCCTTGTAGTTGATGCCGCCGCCGTGGACGATGACCGTCTCCAGATGGTCAATCCGATAGCCGGGACGCTGGGCTCGGACCCAGTGCGTCCGGGAGGGCACGCCGTTGATCACGTAGCTGCCGTCGTCCTCGGCAAGGCCGGTGTTCTCCAGGGTTACGAAATCAGCGTTATAGCTCTTGACCGTGGGGTTGGGGTCCCTGATCGGTAAGTAGCCTGCCGTCGCAGAGAGCACTTGCCCGGCGATAGTGCCGGTCCGCATGGCGCAGAAGCAGTTGTGGATTAGCTTCGCGCGGTGATTGCGGCAGTGGTCAATGGCGCTGGGACAGGATTCGGTATGGTAGCGCCGATTGATCTGGGCCAAATCGCAGGGGAAGAAAGCGATCTGGTAGCCGAGGTTCGGGTCGGCATAGAACAGCCCGGCCGCATGGTTGCCACTGGGCGCGCCCGGATAACTCTCATCTTCGTCATACTCAATCAGCACCTGAGCGCCGCCGATGGGCTCGAACTCATCCTCGGAGCGGGTATACCGCTGAGCGTCGCCGAAGGTCGGCTGGTTGCTGCGGTACTGGATCGGCGTGTTCAGGTCCACCGGCGGATCGTACGTGCAGCCGCCGTCCGTGTTCGGCGGGCCCCAGTGGAGTGAAAACACTCGGTCTCCCGGCAAGGCCTGCCACGGGTCTTGCGACACCAACGGCATACTGATCCCGCCGTTGAGCAGCGTCGGGCCGGTGGACCAGGGATTCGGGAAGAAGTCCACATCGTCGTCAATATACTCGGCATGCACGTAGTTGCTGAGGAACGTGTTGGTCTGGAATCCGTCGAGGGTCAGGGCGAAGCCGATGTCCGACCCCGACAGCACTAGGCGTCCGCCGCGGTCGAGGAACTGGGCCAACGTGGACTGCGTGGCAGCATCGGTGAGCGTTCCGCGGTCGGTCCAGATGTCGCCGGTATGGGGCGCGGCCCAGAGGACAATGCGGTCGGCGACCAAAACGGGCTCCGGGACGGTTCCGCCCTCCGGCGGCGTGGGCTGGTACTCCACCGTGGGCAGGTAGTAGCCCAGCAGGTCCATGCTGATCGGCCCCCGGCACTGGGTCCGATACAGGTCATAGCTGTACGGGTAGATATTGCGCCAGAAATCGTTGGCCGGATAACGGTCCACAGAGTTTAGGAACGTATTGTAGATCTCCTGCCCGCTGGGATTGGTCGTGTAGTAGCTCTCGTACGGCATCGAGGCCGTATAGAACTCTTGGTAATTCCAGTCCTGCTCGGCCAGGAAGGCCTGCCCCGCCACGTAATCCATGACCAGCAGGACCTTGGTGTGGGGCTGGAAGATCTCAGTGGTGAACCCGTACACATCATCAAAGGTCTTGAAGTTGCCGGCCTCGTCCCGCACGTCAATATCCACATAGAAGTCGCTAGGCGAGGTGCGAGAGGTCCAAATCCCCGAGTAGACTCCGTCCCCGGCAATGAGGTCATCGTTATTGACCAGGTCGCCATCGTCGAACAGTTGAATGCTGCCGACCGCCTCGCAGTCCCGCTCCACGAAGAGCTCGATCGTGAACTGACTCTGGCCGCCGTCCACCCACTCGTACCAGCGGTCGAAGATCTTGTGGTCAACTCCCTGGCTGTCGTCAATGGCGCTGTCGGGGTCTTTGAAGGTCGCCGTGACCCGGTTGACCCCGGTGTCCACGTCTCGAACCTTGACGTGAATGGCGATGTCGCTGCCCGGCGTGAACAGCTTGGTGGGCAGCTCGGGTCGGAGCACCGTCACGACGCCGTCCTGCTCCTCGGTCAGGTGATCGCCGGGTACTGCGGACCACGGTAGGTCTACCAGGAAGGGGGGACGCGTATCATTGATAAACACGGACCAGATATTCTTGTCTCGGTCTGTATCGGCGGGCGTCTGGTTCGGGTCCAGGCGGTCGGAGGTGTAGAACAACCGCACGTCGTCCAGCGGCGGGCCGAAGGGATTCCGCGGATCGGTTCGCGGGACCAGCGGCTCGGATTCCCAGCAAGGTTCAGTGTCGTTGCTCTCGTCAAGGGGGTCGAGGTTGCTGTAGTTGATGCCCGGCTGAGCCCGCGCCGGATCGCCCGCGCCGGTCTCCCCATAACGGCCGGTGACGTAGATATCGAAGTCGCGAATGCTGTCGCCCAGTCCGATGAGCCGGTTGGACGCAAAGGCGAAGTTGTTGCCGTTCTTGCGCCAGGAGGGCTGGATATCGCTGGCCGTCGCATCGCCGCCGCCGTCGGTCATCAGCTCCGGCGCACTGCTCGCGTCGGCGGGAATCTGGTAGATGCGATGCGGCCCGTCCGAGGGGCCGGAATCGTAGAGAATGATGTCGTACCGGGGATTGTACTCCGGGTTGTCGTCGTCGTTGGGGCTGGTCGTGAGCTGCTGGGGCAGGCCGGCACCGTTCGCCGGGATCTTGAACAGGTCCAGGTTGCCGTTGATGTCGGAGACGTAGACGATCCAGTTCTGATCCGGCGACCACGTGGGGTGGCTCTTGTTTCCCGCGTCTTGTGTGATCTGGGTGATGATCTGCGGGTTCTCCAGGTCAACCGTAAAGACCTGGCGGGTGCCGGCAACGTCCGAGATGTAGGCCAAACGGTGGTTGGCAGGGTCCCAGGCGGGGTCGGTTTCGTTCGCCGGAGCAGTGGTGATCTGCTGCTGACCCGTGCCGTCGGGCCGCATGATCCACAAATTGGTGTTGGTGTCAACGAGATCGGGCGCAATGCTGCCGTCTTCGGCAGCCACGCCGTTGCTCACGAAGGCGCAGCGATTGGTGGTCGAGTTGGGGTTGGGACCGTAGTTCGGCGACGTCTCGTCGGAGAGCAGGGCATTGGCCGTGATATTGTACTGCTCGCGGTCCACCTGTCGGGAATTCAGCTTCGCCACCACGTCATCGGGCAGATGGCGGCCGATGTACCGGTGCTTGGTAAACGCATTGTACATCGGCAGAGAACGGTCAAAGATCGGCCGTCTTTCTTCCTGGGTGGCCGGACCGAGAAGGAATATGAATCCGAGAAGAAGGGCGAGCAGGACGACAGGCGGGATGACCTTCCGGAGCTGCGTGGCCATGCCGACCGATCACTCCTTTTGCTGCGGCTAGCCTTCGTCTGTTCCTCCGGTCGGGACGCTACGCACGCCCCGTCTCTGGAGGACGGGGAACCGGCCTTGACCAGTAAGCCCACGCCCAGTACAACACGACTTGCCGCGCGACTCTGGTTCCCCAAACAGTTCGGTGTTGGCTCTCGTTCCGTGTGCTAGTTGTCGCGCCGCAGCTCCGCACCGGTACCTACCTCGGACGGAACGCGCGCATTATAGCACACCGGTTTTGCTTTTGCAACAAACGGCCTGCGTCTCAACCGGAACCCGGCCTTCGCCGGTGCTCGCGCTCCAGCGCCGACCATAGCCGGGCGACCTGTTTTCGCAGAGCGGCCAGGTCCCCGGAGTTGTCAATTACGGAGTCGGCCGACACCTGGGCCAGACCCATTTGCTCATGCAGTCGCAGCCGTTGTTCCGCCTGCTGCGGGTTCATTCCTTCCCGAGCTCCCAGCCGGCGCAGGCGTTGATCTCGGGGCGCCTCCACTCGCACCACATGGTCTACCAGCGGGCGGGCATCCATTTCATCCAGAATCGCCGCTTCCACGGCGACAATTGTCGGTGGTTGCGCACACTCACGCCACTGTTCCAGTTGCCGGCGCAGTCGTTGCACCATCAGCGGATGCAGCAGGGCATTGAGCCGGCGGCGCAGGCCCTCGTCGGCAAAAACTTGGTCGGCCAGTGCGGCCCGGTCGAGGCGCCCGTCGGGCCGACGCAAGTTTCTCCCAAAGCGACGGAAGACCTCTTCTAGGACCGGCGATCCGGGCTGCAGCAGCTCGCGTGAGATGTCGTCCGCGGCAATCGTCTCGGCGCCGAGGTCGCGGAGCATCTCCAGGACGAGGGTTTTCCCCGAGCCAATGGGCCCGACGATACCTAGAACAATAGGGTCCCGGCCCTCGCTGTTCATCGCAGTCGCGACAAGGCCGGACCTGCGGCTCTGAGGCGAAGGGCCGCACGGCCCGGCCGTGAACGTTGGGCCGCGTATCGAGGCGCCGCGGCCCGTATGCGCCTATGCCTGGTCTGCGGGCTTCTCCTCGGCGGCAGTGCTCTGCTCCTCGGCTTTTTGGGCACCAGGCGTGTCGGCCGCGGAGGACTTCTCCTCCGGGGCAGTGCTTTGCTGCTCGGCTTGTTCAGTCGCAGGCGCCTCCGACGGGGGCTCACCCGCGCTCTCCGCCGCAGCGGGAGAGCTCTGCTGGTCTCCCTGCGTGGCCGCCGTTTGAGCTTGGGCTTGCTCGGCGGCGTCTCGGACGCGAGACAGCACGTCGCCGAAAACATCGCCCAGCGTGGCGCGGTCGCGCTTCTGTTCCTCGATGTACTGACGATATTCTTCGCGCTCTTTCGCCTGCTGCGCCTGCGTCAAGCTCAAGGTCATGCGGCGTTCCTCGAGACGGATGCTGAGGATCTTCAGGTCCATCTCCTGGTCCACCGCCACGACGTCGGAGGGGTCGTTCACGCGGCCTTCGGCCAGCTCTGAGACCGGGATGAACCCTTCCACCCCCTCGCCGACCTGGGCGAAGGCTCCATTGCGGACCACGCGCGTGATGCGCCCGTGAACGAGTTGACCGACCTTCAACGACTTGGCGGTTACTTTCCACGGATCGGGCAGGATCTGTCGCCGACCGAGCGAGATGCGTTCGGCCTCCCGGTCCAGCTTCAAGACCATGACCTGAATGGTGTCGCCCACTTTGAGGACATCCGACGGGTGCTTGACACGGGACCAGGACATTTCCGAGACGTGCAGCAGACCGTCCACGCCGCCAAGGTCAATGAACGCACCGTAGTCGGTCAAGTTGCGGACTTTGCCCTCGCAGATCGCCCCTTCGAACAGGCGGCCCAGGGTTTCGGTCTTGCGCCGGGCGCGCTCTTCCTCCACCACCAGGCGATGGGAGGCGATGACCTTCTTCTGGCGCCGATCGGCCTCGATGACGCGCAGCCGCAGTGAACGACCGACGAAGCGATCGAGGCTGCGCAACCCGCCCGCCACCTGTGAGGCCGGGACAAAGCCCGGCACCCCCAGGTCAACACGCAGCCCGCCCTTCACGCGCTCGGTCACCATGGCCGTGACCACAGTTCCGTTGGCGTGGGCATCCAGAATGCGCCGCCACACGTTCTCGTAGTCGGCGCGCTTCTTCGACAGTTCCAGCAGCCCCTCGTCGTCGTTGACCCGCACTACGGCGACGCTGAGCTTGTCACCCACTTTCGGGATCTCGTTCGGGTTCGGAAACTCGATCCGGGGGATCGCACCCTCGTACTTCGCCCCCACGTCCACGATGACGCTATCCGGATCCACTTGAACGACCGTGCCGTCCACGATCTCTCCGTCGCGGAACTCCGGCAACGCCTGCTCCAGTGCGGCCTCCTCCGAGGCTTCGGAATCGGCGGGCGGTTCGCTGTTTCCACTGTTGCCAGCGTCCGCCGGTGCCTCCTCCTGCTCGTCCCGATGTTCGGCCGACTGGTGTTCCGACAGAATCCTGAGAGCGTTCTCTTTGTCCAGAATCCGATCAAGAGCATCTCCCGGTTGATAGTCCATGGCGAAAGCTCTCCTCTTCCCAGGGCAGCGGCTTGCGTTTCGCAGTTCTGCCGCTGCGCGCGCAGAATAACGGTCATCACCCAAGTTCACACATCGCAGTACATGCCCGGCAGGCACGCCGCACCGGTTTCAACAGACCGGTTGCAGGTCCCGCCAGTTTTCACCTGCTCCGACGTCAACTACCAGCGGAACATCCAAGTGGTACGTGTTCTGCATCACCTCCCGTACTCGGGTCGCAACCTCGGGCACCTGCTCCCGGGCGACCTCAAAGACCAGCTCGTCATGCACCTGCAGCAGCATACGAGCCGCGGGCTGCGCCGATTTCAGCCAATCGTGCACCCGCACCATGGCGAGCTTCATGATATCGGCAGCGCTGCCTTGAATCGGCGTGTTCACAGCAGCGCGCTCGCTGTAGGAGCGCACGCGATTGTTGGTGCTCGTCAGGCCGGGGATGCTGCGGCGCCGGCCCATCAGGGTCGTGACGTAGCCCTCCTGGCGCGCCCGGCTGACAGTGTCCTCGATGTAGCGCTTGACCCCCGGTAGAACGGCGAAGTAGTTCTGAATGAATTGCTCGGCGTCAGGCTGACTGATGTCCAGTTCCCGCGCCAGTGCTGCCGAGCCCATCCCGTAAATGATCGCGAAGTTGATGGTCTTGGCGCGCCGGCGCATCTCCGGCGTCACCTCGTCATCCGCCACGCCAAATACTTTGCCGGCTGTCTGGCGATGAATGTCCGCGCCCGCCTGGAAGGCCTCCTTCAGCGCCCGGTCACCTGACAGGTGAGCCAGAATACGCAGCTCGATCTGCGAATAGTCCGCTGACACCAGCTCCCAATCGTCTTCACCGGGAACAAAGCAAGCCCGAATCTCGCGTCCCCACTCAGTCTTGATCGGGATGTTCTGTAGGTTGGGGTCCCGGCTGCTCAAGCGGCCCGTCGCTGCGACCGTTTGCTCGAAGGTCGTGTGTACGCGGCCCGTGTCGGGATCGGCCAGGCGTGCTAGTGCCTCCACGTATGTAGATTTGAGCTTTGTGAAACTTCGATACTCCAAGATTCTCGCAGCTATGGGGTGCTTCTCGCTCAGGGACTCCAGGACCTCCGCATTGGTCGAATAACCGGTCTTTGTCTTTCGCCCCGGCGGCAGGCCCAGGTCCTCGAACAGGACCTTGCTAAGCTGCTTGGGCGAGTCAACGTTGAAGGACTGCCCGGCCAGCTCATAGATCTGCTTCCGTAGCGCGTCCGCTTGTTCGCCCATCTGCCGGCCGAGCTCGGCCAGCCGATCCCGGTCTACCGCGATCCCGGCCTGCTCCATCTCCGCGAGGATGTACGCCAGGGGGGTCTCCAGTTCGTCGTAGAGCTCCCATTGTCCGCTATGCCGTACTTCGCGCTCCAGCGCGGGCCACAGCCGGAGGGCCGCATCGGCCAAGCAGCACGCCCGCCGGCCTCCGGGCGACAGCCGCTCTGCGGCTTCGCTGGGCTCCAGCGCCGGTAGTTCCTGGCCCAGTCGTTCCAACACAAGCTGCTCGGCGCCCAGGCCGCTCCGATCGGGGTCCAACAGGTACGCGGCAAGTTGCGGGTCCTTGCCGCGAGGCAGCTTGAGGCCCCAAGCCTTCAGGGCGCGGAATTGCAGCTTCAAATCAAAACCGACCGGGGTGAAGCCGTCGCCGGCGAACAGTTCATCCAGGGCCGCCCTGACATCCGCGTCAAGCTGCACCCCGGACTGCGCCTCGGCGAACAGCCGACCGGACTCGCCGGACCTCGACTGTACGATCGCGTCGGCCGGCACATAGTAGGCCTCGCCTTCCGCCGGGGCCAACGCGAGGCCGCGTGGTTCATCGGCCGCCAATTCCACAGCGAGCCCGCAGGGACCCGAGATCCGGCGAGCCAATTCCCGCAAGTCGCTCGCGGTGCCGATGGCCTGGTACTGAGCTTCCCACTCGCTGCCCCCGCCCGGGAGCCGGCTGAGCAGGCTGGTGAACTCGAGGCGCGTCAGCAACTCGGTCAGCGCGCGGCGATCGAGCGGGTGAACCCGCAGGTCGCCGACGGATACGCTCAGCGGCACGTCAGTCACAATTTTGCCGAGTTCCTTGCTCAGCAGAGCGGTCTCACGGTGGGCTTCGAGCTTCTGGCGGAGGCTCTCGTTGTCAACCTCCGGCAGCCGCCGGAGGAGCTCCTCCACGCTTCCGAAACGCTGCAGCAGTGCCGCAGCCGTCTTGGGGCCAATGCCGGGAATGCCCGGGATGTCGTCCGAGTTGTCGCCCGCCAGCCCCTTGGCATCCGGAATCTGCTCCGGCCGCAGCCCGAGCTGCTCCTGGACCGCGGCCTCGTCGTAGCGCATCGTTTCCCGCACGCCCTTGATGGTGAGCAGCGCCTCCACTCCCGGCCTGACGAGCTGCAGTAGGTCTCGGTCGCCGCTGACGAGCAGGACCTCCAGGCCCTCGGCCTGCGCCTGCTGCGCCAAAGCGCCCATGATGTCGTCGGCCTCATAGCCGGGCACTTCCAGCCCGGTCAGGCCAAAGGCGGCCAGCAGCTCCTTGGCGAGTGCGAACTGCGGCACCAGGTCCGGCGGCGGCGGCGGTCGGCTCTCCTTGTACTTAGGGTACCGTTCGTGGCGGAAGGTCGGCCCCGGAGCGTCGAAGGCGCCGGCCACGAAGTCCGGCTGCTCCTGCTCCAGCAAGAGCAGCACCATCTGAGCCAGCCCATATACGGCGTTGGTCGGCACGCCGCTGCGCGTGCTCAGGTGCGGCAGCGCGTGATAGGCGCGGTGCAGGAGGCTGCTGACGTCCAGAATGACCAGCTTACGGGGCATGACTGGACAGGTCCGTTCCCGGGCATACCTGGGGCGCCATCAGCAGGTGCGTAGACGACTCCCACATCAGGCTCTGAAGAGCCCGGCGCAGCAATTGGTCGCCGCCGACAGTGTCATAGCTTCCCGACAGCGCTTCGAACAATGTGACCTTGCCGTACTCCCGGATTGTGAACTCCTCGCCCTTGATGCCCCCCAGCTTCGCCGCCAGCTTTAGGGCGTCGCGATAGTTGCCGATCTCGTCCACCAGCCCTGCGTCCTTGGCCTGTCGTCCGGTGAGGATCCGGCCGTCCGCGATCTTCTTCACCTTGGCCGGGTCCATCTTCCTGGCGGACGCGACGTCCGACACAAACTGATCGTAAACGTCCATCACCATGTCCTGCAGCAGCTTGCGCTCCTCGGGCGTCATTGGTCGGGCGCCGCTGCCAATGTCCTTGTGGGCGCCCGACTTGATCGGCTCCATACTTACGCCGATCTTCTTCAGGGCCTCGTAGTATTGGAGGGTCGGCATGATCACGCCGATGCTGCCGGTCATGGTCGCGGAACAGGCCATGATCTTGCTGCCCGCAGCAGCCACATAGTATCCGCCGGAGGCCGCCATGTCGCCCATGGAAACCACGACCGGCTTCTTCTCGCGCAAGCGCAGGACTTCTTGATAGATCTCCTGCGAAGCGGCTGCCGAGCCACCCGGGCTGTTGATGCGCAGGACCACGGCCTTGACGCTCTGTTCCTTGCCGGCCTTGCGGATCAGCTTCATCAGGGTCTCGGCGCCCAGGTGGCCGCCGAACAGGCTGGCGCCGCTGCCGGAGGAGATTATGCCGCTGATGTGGATAACGCCCACTTTGTCTCCGAAGGAGGTCCCCCAGCCACCAGCAGCAGCTCCACCCGAGCTACCGAGCGCGGCCGCGAGCACGAACATGGCCACCCCGAAGACCGCAAAGCACAGGAGCACAATCAGGACGACGATGCACGCGGTTCGCCGCGGCTTCTTGGCCTGCGTGGTCTCGGGCCCCGCCGTCGCTGCCTGCGGCGGCACTTGCACCGGGGGTGGGGAGAACTGCGTCGGCGGCGGTTGACTGGGCCGCGGGGGCTGCGGCGTCGGCGTCGCGGGCGGAGGTACGGGTTCCTGCGGCGGCGGGTTCTGGTTGTCCGGCGGAGTACTGCCTCCAGGTATCTGGTTGTCGGCCATTGCCGGCCTCCTATTGTGCAGCAGTGAAGAACAGGTATTCAGCCGTCAGCCACCAGCTAACGGCCAACGGCTGGTCCTTGTCGGCTGACTACTGAGCGCTGACTACTCATCTTGACAGACCGCAGAACGCGCCAGTATACTGCTAAGTAGCCGGCGTGGCGGAATTGGCAGACGCACCGGGCTCAAAATCCGGCGAGCTAACCACTCGTGCCGGTTCGAATCCGGCCGCCGGCACCAGGTTGTAGACTGCTGGACACGACACTTCCGGTGTCGTGTCTTCCGTTTTGCGGTCTTGCTCCGCCCGGGTGCGCCGGCGGACGCATGCCCGATTGGCGCGTTCCTCTGGAATGTCAGTCCTCCAACCCCTGCGTCCAAGCCTGCCCCAGCCGACGGAACTTCTGGTACCGTTGCTCAATTAGTGTCGGGATGCTGACCTGCGACAGTTGGTCGAGGTTGGCCACGAGCTTGCTCTTGAGCGCTTCAGCCGCGGCCACCGGGTCGGCGTGGGCCGCGCCGGGCGGCTCAGGCACGATCTCGTCTACCACGCCCAGAGACAGGGCATCGGCCGCCGTGAGCTTAAGGGCCGATGCCGCTTCCTCGCGGCGCGTGCCGTCTCGCCAAATGATCGAAGCGCAGGACTCCGGTGCGATGACCGAGTAGTACGCATACTGGAGCATCAGCACCCGGTCGCCTACGCCGATACCGATGGCGCCGCCGCTGCCGCCCTCCCCGATGATCGTCACCACAATCGGCGTGCGCAGGCTGAACATCTGCCGCTGGTTGTCGGCGATGGCTTCGCTGATGCCGCGCGCTTCGGCCTCGGACAAACAATCGGCGCCGGGGGTGTCCAGGAGCGTGATGATCGGCAGTCCGAAGCGTTCGGCCAGGCGCATCACGCGCAAGGCCTTGCGATAGCCCTCCGGGTGCGGCATGCCGAAGTTCCGCTGCCGGCGGTCTTTGGCCGTGCGCCCTTTCTGGTGGCCGATCCAGGCCACGTTGCGCCCCTCCAGCCGCCCCAGCCCCGCCACGATAGCCGGGTCATCGCCGTAGCGCCGGTCACCGTGGAGCTCGACGAAATCGTCCAAGATCAGCGCGGCATAATCCAGCGTGTACGGCCGCTTTTCGTGGCGCGCGATCAGGACGGTCTCCCAGGGCGTCAAATCAGCGAACACCTCCGACACCAACTCAACTTGGCGCCGCTCCAGCTCTTCCAGCTCTTCCGACGGGCCCGCGCCATCGGTGTCGCCCAGCATTCGCAGCTCGGCGATCTTCTCGCGCAGCTCGGCGAGCAAGGGCTTCAGCTCGGCATATCCCCGGCGGGTCGGCCTGCTCATGGAGCTTCGCGCTCCTGTGAGGACGGACCTTCGGGCGCGGGCTCCGGCGAGCCCAGGAACCCGAGCAAGCGGCCCAGCGTCGGCTTCAGGTCCGGCCGCGGCACTACAAGGTCAATCAGGCCGTGTTCGTACATGAAGGCGGCGGTCTGCCACTTGAAAGGTCCTCGACGCTTGAGGCTGAGCTCGATCACGCGCGGTCCGGTGAACCCGATGCCGGCGCCGGGCTCAGCCAAGATAACGTCACCCAGCGAGGCGAAGCTGGCCATCACGCCGGCGTAGGTCGGATTGGTCAGCACGGTGATGTAGGGTACGGCCGCCTCGTTGAGTCGCCCCACCGCGGCGCAGGTCTTGGGCATCTGCATCAGGGCGATCAGGCCCTCGTCAACTCGGGCGCCGCCGGACGCGCAGAACATCACCAGGGGGAGGCCCTCGTCGGCGGCGCGTTCCAGGGCCCGGGCCACCTTCTCCCCCACTACGTGCCCCATCGTGGCGGCGAGGAACGCGCGGTTCATGACGCCGAGAATGATGGGCTGCCCCTCGATCTTGGCCCGACCCGTGACGAGGGCCTCGGCGGCCTGCGATCGCTCCCGGTACCGGGCCAGTCGGTCGGCGTAGTCCGGGAACTCCAAGGGATCGCCCGCGGTGATGCCGGCGTCGAATTCCACAAAGCTTCCCGGGTCCGCCGTGATCTCGATCCTCTGGGCGACCGTGAGGTCAAAGTGATAGGAGCACTTGGTACAGACCCACAGATGCCGGATCAGGTCCTTCTGGTACAGCATGGCGCGGCACGACGGACACTTCTCGAAGAAGTCTTCCGGCATGTCGCGAAGCTGCTCATCGGCCTTGTCCCGGCCGGTACGGTTCCGCTTGTTGTCGTGCGGCGTGCGTGGTGTCATGAGCCGGCCTGAGAGTTCAGAGATTGAGTATCGTGTCTCGACGCTGCGGCGGCCTTTGTGTTATCATGCGGGCTGAGGCCTGTTTGCAGGGGATGGCGACTGGCAATGAAGCTTAATGACCGCCGGGCAGAGATTGACGAGATTGATGGGGAGCTCGTGGCATTGCTGCGTCGGCGGGCCGAACTCGCCCAGGAGATCGGCCGCATCAAACGCCGTCAGGGAATGCCCGCCTACGTCCCCGAGCGAGAAGCCCAGATTCTGCGCCGGGTCGCCGAGTTGGACCGCGGCCCCCTGTCGGCGCAAGGACTGGCCGCGATCTTCAGCGAGATCATCTCAGCCTGCCGGGCGCTGGAGCGCAATCCGCGAGTTGCCTACCTGGGACCGGAGCTGACCTGGACCCATCTGGCCGCACGCAAGAGGTTCGGCTCCGAGGCCGACTTCGTGCCCACCCTTTCGGTGGAAGACACCTTCGCGGCGGTAGAAAAGGGCCGTGCCGATTTCGGCGTGGTGCCGATCGAGAACTCGATTGAAGGTGTGGTTACTCGCACGATGGACTGTTTCGTGTCTTCCGACCTCAAGATTTGCGGCGAGCTCCTGTACCGGATTCATCACTGCTTGCTGGCTCGGTGTGCGCTGGACGAGGTCCAGGTGGTCTACTCCCATCCTCAGCCCGTAGCCCAGTGCCGCCAGTGGCTTCGCGAACACCTCGCGCAGGTCCCGATTGAGCAAACTGAAAGCACGTCCGCGGCTGCGGCCCGTGCGGCTGCGGCGCCCCGCGCGGCGGCTCTGGCTTCGCGCCCCGCAGGCGACCACCACGGGCTGCAAGTAATTGCCGAGAATATTGAGGACGAGGCGAGCAACCGCACCAGATTTCTCGTCCTCGGCCACCAGGACTGCCCGCCCGGCAGCCACGACAAGACCTCGCTACTGTTCGTGCTCGATCATCGGCCCGGCGCCTTGCATCGCGCACTGGCGCCCTTTGACGACCACGGCATCAACCTGACGATGATCCAATCGCGTCCCGCGCCCGGTCGAACCTGGGAGTACGTGTTCTTCGTTGATTTCCAGGGACACCACCACGACCCCGCGGCGCGCCGGGCCCTGGACGCCCTGGCCGAGCGGTGCCATATCGTCAAGCTCTTGGGCTCCTATCCGGTGGCCGCCGAATCCGCCTAGGGCAGCTCGGGTCAGCTCGTATTTCCTCCCCCGGCGGCCGGTGCACCGCGCCGCATCTCAGCCAGCTTCTGCACCGCCTGCTTGCCCTGTTCGGTGTTCAGGTAGGCGGCCGTCTCGTTGATCCGCTCCCGCAGGTTATGCACCGAAGCGACGAAATTGCCGATCTTGAAGTGCCGTTCGACCTGCACTGAATCGGTCCCCAACTCGCCGGTCTCGTGCAAGTACTCGTCCAGCTCATCGGCCTCGATCTGCGACAGCGGATCGGTCAAGACCGCTCGCTTGAGCATGGTCGCATTTACGTCGGCCACACTGCCGGTGGCCAGGATCGCAGCCCGGTCGGCACTATAGTCCACCACATCCAGCCAGGCGCCTAACATGCGCCCCAACAGCAGGCCCGGCAGCAGTAAGGCCTTAGCCCACAGCTTGGCTGAATCGATCCACAACAGGGCCGTTATGATGCGCACGTGGCCGCACTTGAGATGGGCCAACTCGTGGGCCAGCGCAGCCTTCAATTGGCTCCCCTCGAAGGCCTTGAGCAAGCCGGTGGACAGGATGACGGTCCCCTTGCCTCCGGCGATGACCTCGATCTGGGGCGTTTCCTCCTCCACGACATAGGTGTCGGGCTCGGCCATGCCGAACATCCCCGTAATGTCCAGGATCACCCGGCGCAGTTCGGGGCGATTGGCGGCCGACACCTTGGCCTGAGGGCCCAGTGTCTTCAGGCGTTTCTTCCAGGGCCGGGCACAAATCCAATTGACCGCCAGCACTGACACGATCGGCCAAACCAGGATCAGCGCGGGAATCTGATACAGCCCGTGGAGAGGATTGTTGTCTTTGTTGCCGCTGTGCACGATCATGAAGGCGACAGCAGCCGCCACGATGCAGACAATGAACACGCCGATGATCGCCTGCCAATAGATGCCGCGCTCATTAGGATAGCGCCAATCGGCAGGCGTCAAGCCAACTTTCGCCTGCTTCTCCTTCTTCGCCCTACGCTTGAGAGCCACGACCCGCTCCCCTCCCTAGGCGCGTCCCCGGCGTGACCCGGACTTGCTCGATGGTCGTCCCGTTGCCCTTGAGTACCGTCAGCTCGTACGGGCCCAGGCTAACCTGAGCCCCGCGCTCGCTCTCCCCGCCCAGCTCCTCCAGCAACAAGGCGCCCACCGTCTGGTCCGGGTCTCCCTCCAGCTCGGCGCCCAGCGCCTGGCTTAACTGCCTAAGCTGCGTATTCCCCTGTACGACAACTTCTTCCTCGCTGAGGCGCAAGATTTCCGCCGGTTCATCGCGCACCAGGCGCAGTTTGCCGATGCGCAGACCTTCCCGCTCGACCACCGTCAAGGTCACATTCTCCCACCGGACCTGCTCGCCCACCTCCGGGATCTTGCCGGCCTGCTCGAACACGAACCCGCCAATGGTATCGTACGGGCCTTCCGGGAAGAAAGTGTTCAGCTCACTGTTCACGTCGTCAAGATCGGCCCGCGCGTCTATCAGCGCCTCGCGCTCGCTAATCCGCACAATGCTGTCCGCGGGGACATCATGCTCGTCCTCGATCTCGCCGACGATCTCTTCGAGAATGTCCTCCATGCTGACCAGGCCCTCCGTGGCCCCGTACTCGTCAATCACAATGGCCACGTGGACCTTCGCCTGGCGCAACTCTTCGAATAGCTCGTCAATCTTCTTCGACTCGGGCACAAAGGGCACCTGCCGGGCCACGGAGGCCAACGGGACCTCGTGATAGCCCTGCGCCAGCTCCGTGATCAGATCGTTGACGTAGAGCACGCCCAGGATCTGATCTATGTCGTGCTCGTAGAGCGGGATACGGGAGAACCCGTACTCCTGCACCACCTCGATGGCCTCGTCCACTGTGGCTGTGGTCGGCAGCGCCACCATATCCATACGAGGCACCATCACCTCGCGGGCCGTGGTCGTCTGGAGCTCGATCACACCCTCCAGCATCTCGCGCTCCTGCGGCTCGACCACGCCCTCCTCCTCCGCCACGCTGGCCAAGCCCCGAATCTCGTCTTCCGTCACGAAGTGCCCCGGCTTTCCCGGTTCGCCACCGGCCAGCGTAATCAGCCCAATGGCGATCCAGCGCAAGACCCGCACCAGATGCTGCAGCACCCACGTCAAGGCATAGACCGGACGCGCGACCTTCATGGCGAGGCGTTCCGGGTCGCGGACCGCATAGCTCTTGGGAGTGATCTCGCAGAACAGCAGGATCGCAGCCACTGTGGCGACGTGCAGCAGCTTCTCCCCGGCGCCGGCCTGCTCGCCCAGGAGGCGGAAGAAGAGCAGGGTCATGCTGGTCGAGATCAGAATGACGGCGATGTTGATGCTGACCAGAATGGCGCTGATGCAGTCCTTGTAACCGGCAGTCAGACGCACAACCAGCGCGGCCCGGGAATTGCCGGCACGGGCCAACGCCTCCAGGTCGGCGCGGCTTGCTGACACCAATGCTGACTCAGCCAGCGACAGGAAGAAAACGGCCGCAAAACCCAGGCCTGCCAGCAACGCCTCGAGGATTGGTAGCGGGCCTGTCATTGCGCAGGACCCGCCCATCTACTTCCAGGTAAGGGGTCGTCCAACGACGCCCCACCTCCCATTGCCACGGCCATGACGCTCAGGACCCCAACTGTCTACGCCTGCTCGTCCTGTTCCTCCGGAACCTGACGCGCTATCTCCACTTTCCTGATCCGCCGTCCCTGCACCTCGCGCACTGTCAGCGTCAGATCCTCGTATGCCAGCGTTTCGCCCACCTCGGGCACTCGCCCCACCAAGTCATATACAAAGCCGCCCAGCGTGTCGAACTCCTCCTCGGGCAGCGACCGCGCCAATTGCCGGCCAAGATCGTGCAGGCTGACAGTGGCGTTGCATAGGAAGACGCCGGGTTCCAACTCAACGATACTCGGCTCCTCCACGTCGGTCTCGTCGAGGATCTCGCCGACGATCTCCTCCAGCAGATCCTCCACCGTCACCAGGCCGGCCGTGCCGCCGAACTCGTCCACCACGATGGCCATCATTCGCTGCCGGTTCTGCAGCTCACGTAGCAAGTCGTCCAGCCGCTTGTTCTCGGGGACGAACAGCGCCTCGCGCGCCACGTGACGACACTCGCGGTGCATGGCCTGGGCACGGAGATGAGGCAGCAGATCCTTCGTATAGAGCACGCCGACGATCTTGTCCAGACTGCCCTCATAGATCGGAAGCCGAGTGTGCCTGCTCTCCACCGCCCGCTCCAGCGCTGTTTGCAGCGTCTCCTCGGCTGCCACGCAGACCATGTCTGGGCGCGGGACCATTACCTGGCTGACGGTACGGTCACCCAGCTCAAACACGCGCTTGAGCATCCGCGCGTCGGGCTCGTCCAACTCTCCCTGTTCGGCGCCGGTGGTGATGACCGACCGCAAGTACTCCTCGGTGACCGTCGGACGGTTGGTCTGCACCGGGCGACCCGCCAGGCGCATCAGGCCTTCGGACGCCAGCGTCAGTGGCAGGACAACCGGATAATAGAGTAGCCACAGTACAGTCGAGACGAGGCCGGAGGTTCGCTGGGCCACCTGCTCGGGCTTCTGGGCCGCATACAAGATGGGCGTAACCTCGGCGAATACGAGCACCAGGACGGTCATCGCAATGGTCGCAACCCAGGGGGCGAACTCGTGGAGTGTCGCGCTGAACGTCGCCTCGCAAAAGCGCGTGGCGAGCGTCTCGGCCGTGTACAGCAGTCCGGTAACGCAAATGAGGATGGTAGTGAGGACCCGAGTGGGGTGCGCCTTCATCCACGACAGACGACGCCCGGCAGGATGGCCCTCATCCCGCAGATGACGTGCTCGTGCTACGCTGGTAGCCAGAAAGCCAATCTCCGCAGCGGAGAACACGCCCTGGAGCGCCACCAACGCCACGATGGCGCAGAGATACATCAATTGTGTTGAAGGGTCCACCGATTTTCCTGTGTGGTCGGCCGGCTCTCAGATTTCATCTTTCGGCTCCGTGCCGTCCGAGGCCGGGCGGCCCCACACCCAACCGACACCTGCACGCATTATACCATCAGGGCGCCGTTTCCGCAACCGCCCCGGCTCACTTGCGGCGCTTCTTGTGCCGCCGACGTGAGTCCCGCTTCGAGCGCTGCGAGCTGTCCTTGTGGCCTTGGGGCGCCGCGTCTGCGCCTGGAGCGGCTGAGCCGGAGGACTGCGCATCCGACGATTGCTGCTTGTCCTCCGTCTGTTCGGCGCCGGATTCGTCATCGACCAGAAATCCGACCATCCCGCGCTTGCCCAGCGTTCGCAGATAGGTCGTCAGCGAGACCTCGACCTCCCGGCGGCTGAGCTGGTGTTCGTCCTTGAGCTCTTGGATGAGATCCTCCACAGTGTGCTCGCCATCACACAAGCGCCAGACATGCGTGCCGATCTCGTCCAGCGTTACGTCTCGGCTTTCGGGCACCGCAAAGATCCACGATACAAGGCCCCACAGGCGTCCCTCACGGCGCGGCAGTGTGATGGCGACCTCGCCCTTGTCGTCCAATCGCCAGTTCAGCTTGGGATTGCGAATGGGCCGTGCCTGGAGGGCCGCGTGTCGCGTGACCTGAGGGTCCTCGTGGCGCAGCTTGAGCTTCACCAGCAAGCGATGCCAGAGGTTTTCGTTGTTCACCTGAAGCCCATGTCCTTCCGAGCGGCGCTGCACGGCGGCCGAGCGGAGCCTATCTTCTGCGGACCCCGTAGCTGTCAGCCAGAGGCTCGCCCGTCAACGCGATGTGTAGCTGATTCAGGAGACAGTTCGGGTCATGCTCGATGCCGCAGTGTTGACACACTGCCGCGATCAGGTCCTCGTCGCGGAGCGCAGCTTCCAGAAAACCGCACAGACCTGCTCTGAGTTGCTCGCGGGGCCCCGGGCCCATCCGCTCAATGATGCGGGTGATAGTCCGGTGCTGGGTCCCCCAGATGGCTGCGAAAACCGCTTGCCCTCGAGGGGTCAGCCGCAGCTCGGAGGCACGCTGGTCCTGGCGGGACCTGCGCTTCGTCACCAGTCCTCTGGCGACGAGCCGATCGCCCAGCTTCACCGCCGCCGGATGGGACACACCCAGGCCTGCCGCCAGGTCGCGCACCAGGCACCCGGCATGCAAGGCGATGAACTTCAGCCCCAAGAATTGCGGGGTTGACAGTCCACTGTCGGCTCCGGCGGCGACCCACGGCGGTCCCCGCAACTCTTCGACGACCGCGGCGAACAGCGCCACCAGTTGCTCCAGCCGTGCGTCTTCCGCGTCGGGATCCATCTCACCACGCAAGCAATCGCTTTCCCAGACGCAGCATAGCATACCGGCAACCTTTTGAAAAGGGCCGCTCCACGGCACCAAGGACTGAACATCTGCTTTGCGCCGGCGTCTTAGCCTAACGCGCCTCTGAGCTGCCCGGAATGTCAGGCGCCGGACGGTACGGTTGACACTGACTTGGGCCATGATATATCATCCCCGCTGGAATTGCCGACCCCGATTGGGCAGGAGATTCATGCCTCCAGCACTCAGTTTGGCGGTCATGGGCACGTTGAGCGCTCTTTGGGCTGCACCGGCCGTCGCGGCTAACCCGCGGCCTGCCTGGGTGGCTGTGGACGCGCTGATCATCCGCTCCGGGCCCGGGACCGACCATGACAGCCTGGGGACGCTGAACAAGGGCCAGAAGGTGTACGTGATCGCCTCTCGGGATGGTTGGTGCCGCGCCTCACTCCCGGACGGCCGCCGAGCCTGGCTATGCGAGCAATACCTCGAATTCTCTGCCGACAAGGGGCGCAAACTGGCCGCCCAGGCCCAGAAGAAAGCGGGGTCTTCAACTCCCGCGCCTCAGCCGGCGTGGGTGAAGTGCGCCAAGTGCAATGTCCGCACGGGCCCGGGGACCAATTACGAGAAGAAGGGGGGCCTCGAGAGGGGCAGCAAGGTGTACATCCTGTCGCGCCGGAACGGCTGGTGCCGAGTATCCAGCGCTTCAGAGGGTCGCGGCTGGATACTCGGCGAGCTTCTGGAGACTAACGTGGAGGCGGGGCGCAAGCTGGCCGGGAAGGGCACGTCGCCCAAGACCGCCGCTAAGGCGTATGTAGCCAGCCCGCGAGTGAATCTGCGCGAGGGGCCCGGCAGCCGCTTCTCCCGCATCACCACGCTGCTCAAAGGCCAAACCCTGTGGGTCATCGGGGCGGAGGGCTATTGGCGCAAGGTGAAGGTGAACAATGGGCCCACTGGCTGGGTGGCGCACTGGCTGATCAAGACGGACACAGGCGGCAAACCCCCGAAGGTTGCCTCCCGGCCCCAGAAGGGCCCGGTACGAGCCGCCGACGCGGAGGCGGGCGACACCATCGAGGAGCTGACGGCCTGGATCGGGGCGGACAGCGCCAATGTCCGCTACGGGCCGGGCCGGGAGTATGACGTCAAGGACAGCCTCCCGCCCGGCACGCAGGTGACGGTGACCGACGTACAGGGACAGTGGCTCAAGGTGCGGCTGCCCAACGGCAAGTACGGCTGGGTGGCCGGGTGGGTGATGAACTTCCAGGGGCCGCGCGACCAGGCGGTAGCCGTGGAAGCCGGGGAGAAGGTCAACGTGCGCGTGGGCTGGGTGGCTCGGCCCGAGGTCAACATCCGTGAAGGACCGGGAACCGAGTACCCGGAGGTGGCCGAGGCGGTGTTGGGCACCGAGTTGGTGATCCTCGACCAGGACGGCGACTGGTACAAGGTCGCGCTGTCCAACAACAAGACGGGCTGGATGTCGGCCCGGTACATTGATACCCGGGCCGAGCGGCTGGTGCGCCGGGAGAAGGGCGTCAGCGTTCACACGCGCTATGCCTCCCGCTCGCGCAGCGGCAGCAGGGGCTCATCGCGCCGCCGGTCGCGGCGAGTGTACGACGACGGCGACATTGACACCAGCAGCTCAATTGTGCGAACCGCTCGTGCCTACCTCGGCGACCGCTATGTCCGCGGCGGTTCCGGACCCGGCGGCTTCGATTGCTCCGGCCTGGTCGCGCACGTATATCGCAAGCACGGCGTGAAGCTCTCCCGCAGCTCGCGCGGGCAATTCGCCGAGGGCGTGCCGGTGGCCCGGGACGACCTCCAACCCGGGGACGTGGTGTTCTTCAAGAACACGTACCGCTCCGGCATTTCTCACGTGGGGATTTACGTCGGCGGCAACAAGTTCATCCACGCCAGCCATCCGGGCGGTGGCGTGAAGATAACGTCGCTGAACAATAGCTACTACGCGCGCCGGTATGCGGGTGCGCGGCGGATGCGCTAACGCGTGGCGTTTGCCGGTCGAAGTTGACTTGGCTCTGGAGTAGCCCTGGCGACATCGCTGGGGCTATTGCGGTACGGGAGCCCACCATGACGTGGGTTGAGATCCTGGGACTTGTGGCGCTGAGCCTGACCATGTTGGGGGGCCTACTGGCCGTCCTGCTGGGCCTTCCGGGGACTATCGTGCTGTTCCTGGGCGCCCTGGTCTATTCGGCCGGCACGCACTGGCAGGGCGTCTCCTGGTGGCTGTTGCTCATCCTGCTGGCCCTCACGATCACGGCCGAGACGCTCGACAACGTGCTCGGCGCACTTGGAGTGCGTAGTCTCGGCGGCTCCACCGGAGCCCTGTGGACTTCGCTTCTGGGAGCCCTGGCGGGAGCCATTATCGGCACCTTGCTGCTCCCGGCACTGGGCCTCGTCGGCCTCGCGCTCGGCTTCGTCGTGGGCGTGCTGCTCAGCGCCGTGCTGCCGCTGATCGGCGCGCTCGTCGGAGCGTTTTACGGGGCCTACTGGCACGAAGTCCGCGCCGGTCGAGAACGCCCCGAAGCCCGCCGCGTGGCGTGGGGGACCGTGGTCGGCAGGCTTCTGGGCATTCTGGGCAAATTGGCCATCGCGGGCACCATGGCCGCGGTGATTCTGTGGTCGGCTGTCAGCTACCTCCGGTCTCGCGTTCCAACGGTCGTTCCAGTACCCCTCTCACCACAGGAGGAGCCGGCCCCCGAGGAGCGCGGCTCACTGCTGCCCTCAACCTTCGGCCGGACCTCCATCCACCTGGGCCTCGGGCGGAGGCGCGGTCCAGATCGGACTCGACCAGGCCATCTCACCGTCGGCCTGTTGTACGCGCACGTAATAGTAGTGCGGCCCGGGCGTCTCGGGCTTGTCCACGAAGGCAAGGTGCGCGGTCAACCCGATGGTGGTCTCCCTACGAATCATCTCGTCGCCGCGATAGACGAACACGGCCTCGATGTCGCGGGTTCCGATCACTTCGACCTCGATGGCATGTTCGCTGCGGTCTGAACCCTCGATCACCGTCCCCATCGGGTAGCCATCTACCTCAAAGGTCAGATAGATCCGCGCCCCGGTCGTGCCATAGCAGCGGCGGTTCCAGAGCGCCTCCCAGAGCGCCTCGCGCGTCAGCTCCGGCGCCCAAACCGCCGCCACCCCGCCCTGATAGGCCTCACGCGTCCGGAGCCAGTTGGTCTTACCCGGATGACCGGCATGGCAGTCGCTGGCGGCTACGATCCCCAACACGAAGTTGGCCTCCAGCGCATCTATGACCATCTCTCCGGTGTAATCGCGGACATGAGACGGCAGCAGCGGGTGCGGGTCGTGCATCCGCTCAGAAGCGCCCCAGACTGAGTAGACCTCCACCAGTCGCACCAGGTCGGGATCGTAGTACCGCCGAATGCCGCCGGCGTGTTGGTGCAGGATCATCATGGCGCCATGCTCTTTCCACTGCGCGGTGAAGTCATTGGGATCAATGTACCGGCTGCGCATGATGTCCGTCACCCGCAGCAGAGGGCCCTCGTCGCCGGGGTAGTAGAGGCACTTGTCGCCGAAGGAGCGCTTCCCCCAGTTGTGGGAGTACTCATAGGCATTGAACGTCACGAACTCGCCAGGCATGTTGAACCGTTTGTTGGATTTCTGGATAATCTCCCAGTCCTGGTCTGACATGTACTGGCCATGATCGGCAACGGCGGCGAAGTCCAAACCGGCGTCGAGAAACGCGAACTCGTAGGCCGAGTCGGGCGTGCCCAAGCCGTCGGACAGCTTAGTGTGTACGTGGAGGTCACCCCAATAGAGCCGGAGAGGCGGCTTCTCGGCGGTAACCACGGTGGGATTGCTTTGGCCCAGAGTGACCGGATTCCTGGCGCTGGCGAAGAACATTATCTTGCCCACTTCGTCCGCAGGAACCTCGCCCACCACCCCCGCGCCGGCCGCTTTGAACCTGACATCCAGTGGCAGCAGACTACCGGGGGGATCAACAGTCACGTCGTCGGGGTCCAGCTCGGCTGGAGCGGTGTTGCGGTCCTCGTCTTCGGGCACGATGCGTAGGCGCACGTTCTCGCGCACCCCGACGATGCTGGGAGCGTACACC
Source organism: Candidatus Zipacnadia bacterium (assembly GCA_029820995.1). GTDB lineage: Bacteria > Armatimonadota > Zipacnadia > JALGUG01 > JALGUG01 > JALGUG01. The sequence goes on along the minus strand of JALGUG010000036.1, from coordinate 1,923 downwards.
GTCAACCGAGTGCGTGGGCCGCCAATGACCTCCAGCGTCGGCGATTGCCGGATCAGCGTGTAGCCGGAGAACTTCGCCGAGCGAGTGCCGTCGCAATCGGTCGCGATAGTGAACTCCATCTCGCCGGTGAAGGGCGGCGCCACGGCCCCGTCGGGTGACTGCGCCGACCATCCGTACGTCATCGTGATTGTGTCACCGCGTTCCAGGGCCTCGTCCAGCACCTGGATGAATACGTGCCGCCCCCAGCGCGTGACATAGTAGAACGGCTCCGGGTCGAGCTGAACCGGCACCCGCAAAGACAGCTTTAGCTTTGTGCCGGGCCGCGAGCATTGGGCCGTCACGTAGCCGGGGTCGAAGGGGTACTCGAGCTGCGGAGCCGTGAATCCATAGGGGATCTCTACTCGGATGCTGCCGCCCGGCTCGATGCTCCTCTTGCCCACCGTGTACTCAATGGTCCACGAGCCCTGTTGTCTCGCGGTCACCGGGTCGGAAGGCTCAATCGTGGCGGTGCCATTGTCCTTGCCAATATCTTCGTTACGCATTGAGGCTACCTTCTCCCTTCATGTGGTGCCTTGAGATGCGGAGCGGTCCTGCATTCGCGGACGGCCGCCTGCCGAGTATGTGAACGGCCCACCTTCGGCGTCAAGGGGCTCCCCGGTGAGAGGACGCGCTCGCTCTTGCGGCGAAAGGGACTCTTAAGAAGTCCCCTTTCTGAGGCTAGAGCAAGAACATCATGCCGAACGCACCGGACCTGACCTCAGAGGGCTATTCGCTGCTCATCACGACGGCCGCGGGTCGCGAGGTCGAGGCACGCCGAGAAGTCAAGGCGGTGCTTCCAGACGCCGTTGTCAAAGGCCTCTTTCTCAAGGGCAATTTGTTGGCCTCAACGGCCCTGCCTCCTGAACGGGCAATCCCGGCCCTCGCCGCCGCACAGACCGACCTGTTGGCCCGGCTGGTACCGTTGGACACGCAGGTCCGCATCACACCAAGTGCCGAAGCGCCGGCGCTAATCGCTCAAGCGGCGCTGAGGCTGAACAAGCCGCCCGCCGGCGCCAAGTTCCTGGTCGAGTGCCGCCGCCGGGGGCAGCACGAGTTCACCAGCCGCGACGTTCAGGTGGCGGTGGGCCGCGCGCTGGAGGAGCAGGGGGCCCTTGCCGAATTCGACACGCCGGACTGGCTTGTCGCCGTCGAGATCTTCCAGCAGGTTGCCTACTTGGGGATCTTCCCGCGTGAGCTATTCGTCACCAAGCAGCTCCACCGCGCACGCAAGTATGCTCCGGGTCAGCGGCCGCTCAACCGCGCCCAGCTCAAGCTGAGCGAGATCATCGAGCGCTTTGGCCTCGAGCTCCGGCCGGATATGCGTGCGCTGGACCTCGGCGCCGCGCCGGGCGGATGGACCAAGGTCCTGGCCGAGCACGTGGCCGAGGTTGTCGCTGTTGACCCGGCGGACCTCGACCCCGGCGTCGCCGCGCTGAGCAACGTCAGGCATCTGGCCTTGCATACCCAGGAACTGCTGGAGCGCAGCGATCTCGGCCGGTTCGATCTGATCACCAATGATATGAACCGCGATCCGGACGAATCGGCCGCCCTGCTGTGTCGCCTTGCTGCGTGGCTCCAGCCGGGCAGGCAAGCGGTCATGACGATCAAGTTTGTCACCCGCGACCGGCGCCGACACATCCGCGACGCGACCGGAATACTGGCGCAGCAGTACGAGCAGATCCGGGTACGCCGCATGCCTCATAACGCCAAGGAAGTGACGGCAGTGATGCGGCGTCGAGCCTAGAGCAAGTGGGGGATCAGCTCCGCCATTGTCAGCAGGTCGAGGACGTTGTGGTAGCAGATGCGCACCATCTCGCGCGCATCGCCGGAGGCGACGAACCGATGGTACGCCGCGGGGATTTGCTCGCCGGGAATGTCGTCACT
>JALGUG010000253.1 GCA_029820995.1 Candidatus Zipacnadia bacterium | reverse complement strand
CGTCGTCGGCACCAACGGCGAGCGCCTGCTGTGCCTCGACGCCCAGGGCCGGGAACTGTGGCGCCGGGAGTTCCCGCGCTTCTGGGGCCGGCCCGGCAACGTGATGTGGGTCGGCGTCGGCGATGTGGATGCTGACGGGGACAATGAGGTCGTGGTGTCCTGTGAGAACTGGCACTACTACTGCCTGGACCACCAGGGCAGCCGGCTCTGGAGCCACGAAATCCAACATTCGGGCCTGAAGGGCGCTCTGGGAGATGTCAACGGCGATGGTAAGCTCGAGACACTGTGCGGCGAGGAGTACTACGGTTGGGACGTCTTGAGCAGCGAGGGCCGGCGGCTGTTTGCCGTCGGCGCACCCGGTCCCATCACGACGGCTGCCCTGGCGGCCGACATCACCGCCGATGGCGTCCCGGAGGCGATCTTCGGGGCCCAGACCTTCGGCCTCTACGTCCGCGACGGCAAGGGCGCCAAGGTCTTCGACGCCAACGTGGGCGGCTTCGTCACTGATCTGGCGCTCCTGAGAACCGAGCAAGCCAATCTGCTCATTGCCGCCGCGGACAACCTGCACCTCAACCTGGCCGCCTTCAAGCCCGACGGAGCCGCGGCCTGGCGCGTGCACCTGCCCGGCGCTCCGCGGATGCTGGCGCCGGCGGGCAAGCTGGTGGCCGCCGGCTGTGCGGACGGCGTGCTGCGCCTGATTGACGCGGCCGGGACGACCGTCGGCGCCGCGCGGCTTAGCGGGCCGGCCGCGCAGATCATGGCCGCCGATGTGAATGGCGACGGCGCCCAAGAGATCTGCGCCGCGGGCGACCGCGAACTGGCGGTGTTCGCGCCGGGGCCTTAGCACTGTGGCGAGAGTTCGCGTTGGGCAGCCTGCGCCGGTGCTCCGCGACGACGCGCAGGATCGGCACGAAAACTTTGCCTCGTCGCCTCATAAGGCATGAGCAGAGCCGCCTGGATCAGGTATAAGGGTCCCAGGAGAGGTGTGGCATCATGCACATGGACTGGGACTTCCTGTTCGGACTCGGCGTCGGCCTGCTCAGCTTCATCGTCATGACCCTGGTGCTCTATCGGCTGTTCAGCCGGCAGTTGGAGGCCGGAAGGACCGCTGCCGATCAGAGGGCCAGGGCTGTGGCAGCAGAGGCCAGGCGACGGGCGGCGCAACAAGTTGCGCGGGAACAGGCGGCGCTGCAGGCCGAACGCGAGACGATGGAGCAACGGATGCAGACGCTGACGGTGGCGATGGAGAACCGGATGGCCGAGGCGACCGCCCGGCTGCAGCGCACCATCGAAAAACTCGTCGAGACCGCCACCTGGGGGGAGTACGCTCCGACGCCGCTGCATTACGCCGTCTTCCGCGGTCACGACGATGTGGTGCGGCTGATGCTCGATTCAGGCACCAGGGTGGACCTCGGTCAGGAGAGAGGCTTTGCTCCGCTGCTCCTGGGGGCACGCGGCGGCCAGAAGGCGGTCGTGGAGTTACTGCTGGATCGAGGGGCCGAGGTCAACGTCCGGAGCCAGGACGGCGACACCCCGCTGCATTGGGCCGCCTTCCGGGGCCACGCGGACGTGGCAGAGCTGCTGATCGCCCAGGGCGCCGACGTGAATGCGACAAACAACCTCGGCTACACTCCGCTACACTGGACGGCTCAGTGGGGCTACATCGAGGTAGCCAAGCTCTTGCTGGAACACGGAGCCAACCCCGAGGCCAGAGATCGGCACGGTTGGACCCCGCTGCAGCGAGCAGCCGAGACCGGCCACCGAAACGTGGCGGCACTGCTGATCCGCCGGGGCGCTGACGTCAACGCCGAGGCCCAACGAGGCATTACTCCGCTGCACTGGGCCGCCTTCTCGGGCCACAAGGACGTGGTGGAGCTGCTGATCGCCCGGGGCGCGAACGTGAATGCCCGGAGCCAGGGCGGCGGCACCCCGATCCTGATGGCGGAGGCCGGGAACCACCAGGGCGTTGTCGAGCTACTGCGACGACACGGCGCCGCCTAGCCGGCGAGGGCCCACCACAGACTCCGACCATGGCTGCAGGCACAGAGCACACTCCCTCTTTGCCCGCGAGGCCTTGTTCGTGAGCGACCGATCTACGCGCTACAAGGTCCTCGCCGCCGTCGCCGTCCTGCGCCCTGGCGCTAGGCGATCAGCGACCTGAGGTACTCCAAACTGCGGCGATGGTTCTCCACCACGTCGCGCGTTTGGGGCGTCCCTTCCTCCAGCGCCAGCTCGATCAGCACCGGCCCCGCAAAGTTGCGCTCCACCAGCGACCGCATCAGGGGCCGATAGTCCAGGTCGCCCTCGCAAAAATCCTCGGCCCACACCCCGTTGATGGACTGCCGCACATGTAGGCTGACTATCCGATCCTTGTACTCCTCATAGATCATGTAGGGATCCGCGCCCCCGCGATAGCACCAGTGCACGTCCAGACACAGCCCCACCGTCCCCGGATCCGTCGCCCGCAAGTTGTGATGAAACTCCCGCCCTTCGCTCACCATCTCCGGCGTGTGATTGTGCAGGCCCAGCGCAATTCCCAGTCCCTTCAGCTCTCGACCCAGCCGCTCCAACGCCTCGGCCTGTATCTCCAGCTCTTCGTCGGTCTTCTCACGCCCAATCGGGTCCGGGTTGAGATTAAGGACGAAGAACCCTGCCTCCGCCATCGCCTTCCCGGCCGCCACCACCTCACGAATGGTCGCCGCCGCTGGCTCCGCGCCATGCAAGGCGCCTCCCGAGTACATGCTGGCGGGGCGCAGCCCGTGGTTGCGCAGCATCTGCGCCCACTCGCCAACCTTCTCCGGCGCGCTGCGATCCAGAGAGGCCTCCACCGTCTCCATTCCCATACCAGCAATGCTCCCCAGCACTTCCTCGTAGTGATCCGCCAGCTCCTGCCCGCGAGCATTGTACACCTGACCCCAGCCATAGAGCTGAGTTCCCAGTAGCAATCCCACGTCGCTCCCTCCCACTATTACAGTCGCGCCCAAGGCGCCTGTGCGGCCTCTTGGACGGCACAGCTATACTGCGGTGGCCTATTTCCCAGTATAGATGCGCACATTATCAAACTCGCCCTTGGACCACGCGATCAGACCTGCCATGTTCGCCGCCGTCACTGGATGCCTATCAGTATACTCCAGCGCCAACTCGCCCTCTACGACAAGCTGTACCTTGCCATCCAGTACTTGCCCGATGATGTGATGCCACTTGCCCGGCGTAGCGAGCGGCTTATCGTTGACGGCCACTTGCTCGCCTAGGCGCAGGATTTTGTTCACCGTATTCCCATTGGAGGCAAAGCCGATGAAGTAGCCGCCCTCGTACCCCGACTCCGACGTCCCCCAAAAGGCCGTGAGGTCGCCCGGGTCCGCCGAGCGCGCGTCGAACTCAATGCGCACAGGTGCACCGACCTTCTTCGCGTATCCCAGAAAGCTGGTTTCCGAGCAGCACAGATGTCCGTCCTTAATGGACCAGCGACCGCGAAGCGTCTTCCAGTCGGGCCCCAGCTCGTCACGCTCGAAATCGTCGAACTTCACCAGTTGCCACTTCACTCCGCCGTCGGCCACGATCTCCGTGGCGAATCGTCGGGCCCGAGCCGCCTCGGCCGCCGCCTGCTGCGCTCGCCGGCGCGTGTCGGCCTCCGCCTGCGGCTTCAGGGCCGCATAGTCGGCTTTGATCTCCTGCGGCGAGAGCAGCCGCGACCAGATCTTCACCTCGTCAATCAGTCCATGGAAGTTGCCCGATTGTCCGGCCTTCGGGGGAATGCCGCCCCAGTTCTCATAGCCGATCGTCAGCACGTCCGTCGTCACACCAAGCGGCTGTGTCACCTTCTTCTCGCCTACGAGCTCGCCGTTACAGTACACTCTAACGCCCACACCTTCCTCGCAGACGGCTGCCACGTGACTCCAGACGCGCGGGCTCAGAACAGGCTTGGTGGTGAAGTTGTAGGACCACTTCCCCGTTGCATCGGTCCCCTCGAAGCTAATACCGCCCTCGCGGACGGCCAGGACGTAGGGCGCAGTCCCACCTCGACTTCGCTTAGCCAGGATGCCCCAGCGGCCCTCCACTGTATCGGGCATAATCCATGCCGAAACCGTGATCCTCGGGAACTGCAGCCACTCGCTGTCGCTGACCACGAAGTAGCTCGAGCCATCGAACCGCGGCGCGGTCCCCGCTAGGCTCTTCTCCCATGCAATCTCGCCCGTACAGGTTGCCCAGAAGTTGTGCTCCGCATCGTCCGGCACCATGAGCCCACTCGGATGGTCAAAGCTGTAATGCGCCACCGGCTCCTGCTGGTCGAGAAGCGCAGCTCGCCGCTTTCTCAGCTCTGCTCGCAGTTCACGCTCGCTGACTTGCTCTTGCTGCACATTGCGAAAGCTGTTCTTGCGCAGGAGTAAGCCCACGCAGCCCGAGTCGACATAGATCCCTCGGTCCGAGTTCTCAATGATGTTATTCTCAGCTATAACGTCACGCAGCCCCGGGTGACCTTGATCCACGCCGATGAACCGCAGTTCCGCATTGTTGTACAGGTGATTGCGTCGGTGCACCGAGCAGAGCGCCAGCGGCGCGGTCCCGCCCTGGGACTGCAGGCCGAATGTTCCCAGGAAAGACCCGCCGGCGTTGGTGGCGTTATTGGGGCCGAACCGGTAGTTGTTGCCTTCCAGTATCTCGTTCTCAAGAAACTGGCAATACCAACTGGGCTGGAAGTGGCGATACCACCGGCCGGAGTTATAGAAGCCGCCGCCGCGCGCACACTTGTTACCGAAGGCCACGTGAGCGATGGACGTGCCGTAATACTGCAGCGCGATGCCGACATCCTCGAACTCGTTGCCGATGAACAGATAGTTGCGCTGCAGCATTGTGATGGTAATGATTGACTGCGTGTCGGGGAGAACATCCCACGGTTGGTCCAACGTCACACTACGGCCCTGATAGCTGGCAATCCGTCGGTACTGTCCCATTCCGCGGCCACCCAGGATGAACACGCCCGCGCCGGTCCAGTCCTTCTTCCGCTTCCAATCGGGATCGCTCGCCAGCAGTAATCTGCGGGGCGCGGCCTCTGCAACTGTTCCGTAATAGGCGCCGTAGCCGGCATCGGTCGTCATGGCCTCGCGGTCCCACCCGTGGGCCTTGGAGAGCTTGTTGTATGCATAGTAGACATTCTGGGAATAGGCGCTGGTGTAGCAGTTGAGGCTGCCGCCGGTGGACATGAGATCGGCGCCGATGATCTGGTTGCGCTCGAGAATTAGCCCGTCCGAGCCGTCAATGCAGTACCAGCCCCAACGACCATTGTACAGTGTGTTGCCCACCACGCGGCCACCGCGAACGTTGAGCAGATAGAGTGAGCGCCCGGAGCCGTACAAATCGCAGTCGGAGATCTCGATGTTCTCGCCGCCGAACCGCACGAGGTCTCCGCCGCCCGTTGATCTGCGCAGCGAGGCCCGGAAGCGCTCGTCCACCTGCTCGGGCTTCAAGTGCCCGCGATACATGTCGGCGCGCACGCGCACGCGGCGCAGAAAAGTATTGCCGGAGTCCGGCTCGCCCAGTGCCGCAGCAACACCATGCACGTAGTTGCTGCAATAGAGGGTCAGGTCTTCCAGACCGAAGTGGCTCGTGCCCTCGACCAGCGTGTACGGCTTTTCAGTCTCCGGCCAGAACAGGCACGCCAGTTGGGTACTCTCCCCGCGCAAGACTGTGTACTTGGGAATCGCCAGCGTTCCGGTCACACAATAACAACCGCGCGGGAAGTAAACAATGCCGCCCCCGTTCTCTTCTGCCCGCTTCAAGGCGGCACGGATTGCGGCGCCGTCATAGGGCCGGCCCTCTCCCGAGGCGCCGAACTCCCGCACATTGAACACCTCCTGCGGCCACGGCTCCCGCTTGGCGACCGCAATCCCCGGGGCCTCGCTCCACCCCTGAGCGCCCCCAAAGCCGTTGTGCACAAAGACGCGATAGGTTCCTACGGGCAGATCTTCCGGGAGCTGCACCGTCACAGACCACTGCGTAGCCTCTGTCGGCACCAGCACAATGTCGCGACCGGTCCGCCGGGCGTGCGGTCTGAGCAGTACAGTCGGCTGCCTCCCCTCACCCAGCAGGCAGCGCCCGAAGACTCTGATCCAGCCGCCCGGCGAGGCCGTGGTTCCCGTGTCTCCCTGAGACCAGTAGGGCGTCGGGCAGTTCAGGCGCACCGGCTCGGAGGCGCCTTTGGGACCCGTGATGCGAAATACGTATGCGCCTGTTGCCAACTCAACCGGAACGACGAACTTCACGGACCTGTCGTCCGGTTGCACCGGCTTGACCTGCCTGGCTTGGCCCGACCATGACACGCGTGCAGGGGGCGATCCCGCATCCCCGTCAGGCAGCCTCGCGATCTCGATCCGTGGCGACTCTCCGAATCCATCCCCACACACGAGCACTGTCTCGTCGGGTCTCACGGGGTCTGAGGCCCAGAAAACCTTGGGCTGCCCGGAGGCGGCGACGCCCATCGCAACTGCCGCGAGCATGGCGCAATACGTTCTCATGGCTCAACCCTCCGTGCGAAAGGACAGCCGAGCACCCCACGCCCGGCAGGCGAGCGGGACCTATTCCCGCTCGGCCTTCTACTCACCAAACAGGTCCGTCAGCAACTGGCCGGCCGTGTCCGCCAGCCGCTCCGGGCCGCCGGCGGCTAGGTGGCACCACGCCCCCAGACCGACCTCGTAGCCGCCCTGCTCCCAGGCCTCACGGGGAGCCAGATACCCCAGGCA
>JALGUG010000252.1 GCA_029820995.1 Candidatus Zipacnadia bacterium | reverse complement strand
TGGACGGCTACGGCCGCGGCAATCATCTCCACTACGACGCCAACATGATCATCCGCCTGACCGACAATGGGCGCATCCTGTTGTGCGATGCGGACTATCTCGTCCGCAACACCACGGAGCACAGCGGAATCAGCATTGTCCGGGACGGGCGCTGCGCCGCGCTCATGCCCGTCGCCGCGGGTTGTGAGGCCTGCGCCAACCTGGGCCATACCGGCCTGACGCGCACCTATCTGCAGCAGTACAACGGCACCGACTGGTACCGCAACATCTTCTGGAGCAAGGAGCGATACTTCGTCGTCCTGGATCAGGTACAGGCCCTGCGTGACGGCGAGTACGAAGTCCAGTGCATTTGGAAGACGCTGGACCAGGGGCGGGAAACGCTTCGCGACGACGGTGCCTTCGAGGTCTTCCGCCCGGGCGAGCGACGCGTGGAGGGCGAGCGGTTCGCCCTCGAGTTCAATCCGGCGGCGAGCGGCGGCCGGGCGGTCAAGTTTCTGCGGCCCGATGCAGCCCTGGAGTTAGAGGCGTCGCTGCCGGCCGGCACGCTGCCGCTGCGGGTGATCGGCTGTGGTCAGCACGGGGGCAACGATTCGGTCTATGTGGACCTGGACGGCAAGCGCCAAGGGGCGTGGCACCTGCCGCAGGAACGGCCCGGCGCCAGCAGCGGCGAATGGGACGGCTCGCGGCCCACGCCATCACTGATCGTCGCTCAGGCGGGCCGGCACAAGCTGCGGATCTCGCTGCGCGAGGCCGTCGGCACCGTGGTTGACCGTCTGGAGGTCTTGGGCGAGAATGGCCGGCCGACGGCCACGTGGGAGGCGGAAGATCTACTGGAGCAGATGGGCGAACCCCTCCGCGAGACCTCCATCCCGGACCAGCGCTTCTTCATTGTCGAATCGGGAGCTGCGAGTAGTAGGGTCTCACGCCGGACCAGCTCCGTCGGCCTCAAGGTCAAGAAGCTGCACCAACTCCTGGGCGCCGAGCTCCAGCGTGGCGAAGAAGTGGTGTACCAGAACCTGCTGTACACCAGCACGGACGCGATGCGCCGCGGCCTGGTGCGGATCAACCCACGCGCCGCGGTCGTCACGGGCCCCGAGCCGGCGCTTGTCGCGGTCGGGGGGCAGAAGTCCGAGGAGCCGCGCCTGGAATGGGACGCCTCTCTCTGCCACCTGACGCCCGGCTGCTGGTCCTTCGCCCGTGTTACCAACTTCCGGTCGAACCGCGCGCTGCTATACTGTCGGCCGCCGGTGGACCTGGAGTATGATCTGACCCGCGGCGTAGCGGAGGTTGTATGCGAGCGCCCTGCCACGTTACGGCTGTTCGCTCCCAGTGGCCGTCCCCTGCTTGACGGCAAGCCCGTGCAGGCCAAGCGCAAGGGGGGTCTGCGTAGCTTTGAGCTCGAGGCTGGGCGCCATCGGGTCTCCTTCGAGAAGTGGCAGGTGCCCCGCGACCTCATCGCGCGCCTCCAGTCCGACCTGGCCCGGTTAGCCGAGCAGCCCAGGCCTGCGGGCGCTGCCGTGCGCCGGGTGGACGCCCCCGAGCGGGCGCCCCTGTGGTCCCTCACACTGCCGGAAGGCAACCAACTCATTGCGGCCACCTTTGTCGCCGACCTGGACGGTGACGGCCGCGACGAGATCCTCGCCGCTCAGGGCAACTCGGCCTTCTGCCTTTCGCCGGACGGCAAGGTCCGGTGGTCCTTCGAGACCAAGGGCCTGGTCCGGGCGCTCTGCGCCGGCGAGCTGACCGGCGAGCCGCCCCTCGAAGTCGTGGTCGGCTCCGACGATGAGCACTTCTACGTACTCGATGCCGCGGGCAAGCAACTCCGCAAGCATCACCTGGACAACGTGCTGATTAGCGGAACCGGCCACGTGCGTCAGAATCTGGTCAACACGCTCCACGTCGCTGACCTGGACGGCGACGGCGCCCACGAGCTGATCGTGGGCACGATGAACTGCCACGTGGCCGTCTTCGGCCGCGAGGGCCGGGAGCTGTGGCGTTACGGCCGCGTCTATCACGGCTCCACGGAGTGCCAAACGCTGGACCTCGACGGCGACGGCAAACTCGAGGTTCTCGTCGGCAACCGCTACGGTGGGGTGCACGTCTTCGACGCGGCCGGCCATCGCCGGCGCGGTGTTAGCTCCGAGATCGGAGATGTGGTCTTCGATGTCGCCGACCTGGACGGCGATAAGGTCCCCGAGATCGCCAACGGCTCCTCCACCGGCGTGTTGCACGTCGCCTCCGTCAACGGTGTGTCTCGATGGCACTTCGACAACTTCGGCTATGCCGTCTGGGACCTCGAGTTTGCCGAGCTCTCGGGCCGCCCCGGCCCGGAGCTGCTCGTCGCCTCCGACACCGGATACCTGTACCTGGTTAGCGCCGAGGGAGCAACCATCTGGCAGCGCAACCTGTTCGCCGGCGTCCGCAGCGTGGCGATCGCTCGTGCCGCTCCGGAGGGGGAGCCTGTGATCGCCGCGGGCACGGACGACGGACACGTCTTCCTACTCAACGCCCAGGGCGAGGTGTTGCAGCAAGTTTCGGCCCTGCAAGGCGCGGTCCGGGTCCGCGCCACTCGCCTGGCCGCGGGCGCGGGGCAGCAGTTCATCGCCTCCGACGAGGCGGGACACCTTGTGGCTTTCGAGTGCAAGTCAGAGCCCCGGCGCCCTTAGATCCTGCGGCAATCCAAGCAAGGAGCGATCACCACATGTCGTACGACCCGAATTGGGCCCAGGTTGATGTGAGTAGTCTGCCGGACTTGAAGTGCACGCCGCCGGGACCGAGGAGCCGCGAGCTCCACGGCCGGGCCAGCCGGATCATGAAGGGCTACTCGTCGCAGGTGCGCCTGTTCCCGGTGGCCTTCGAACGGGGCCACGGTGTGACCCTCACCGACGTGGACGGCAACACGTACATTGACTTCTCCAGCGGCATCTACGTGGCCGGCCTGGGCCACTGCCATCCCAAGATCACCGAGGCCGTACAGAAGTACGCGGGCCGGTTGATGAACTGCCACGACTTCACGACGCCGATTAAGACGCAAGTGCTGGAGAAGCTCGCGAGCATCACGCCGGGCGACCTGAACGGCATCCAGTTCTACGACAGCGGCACCGCCTGCGTGGAGGCCGGGCTGCGCATCTGCCGTGCCGCCACGGGACGCCTGGAATTCATCTCGTTCCACAAGGACTTCCACGGGAAGACCATGGGCGCCGTCAGCCTGGCGCGCCTGGATCCGAGCCAGGGCCTGCGCGCACCGGGGTTCTTTCTCACGCCGCGTCCCTTCTGCTACCGCTGCGCCTTTGGCATGACGCATCCCGAATGCGACCTATACTGCCTGCGGTACATGGATACCGTCATTCAGGAGGAGACCTCCGGGCGCGTCGCCGCCATCGTGCTGGAGCCGATCCAGGGCTGGGCGGGCTCAGTGGTGCCGCCCGACGACTACTTCCCGGCCCTGCGCCGCTTCTGCGACGAGCGCGACATCCTGCTCTTTGCCGACGAGGTGCTCACCTGCATGGGCCGCACGGGGAAGATGTTCTGCGTGGACCACTGGAACGTCGTGCCCGACGTCATGACCCTGGGCAAGGGCCTGGGCAACGGCTTCCCGGTCACTGCCATGGTCGTGAGCGACAAGTACAAGGACCAGGTCGAGAAGATTAGCGCCTCCACCAGCTACGGGGGCAACCCGATGGCCTGCGCGGCGGCTCTGGCGAGCATCGAGGTGATCGAGCAGGAGCATCTTTGCGAGCGCGCCACCCAGCTCGGGGACTTCCTGCTGAAGCGGATGGCGCAGATCAAGGAGGCCCACCCGATCGTCGGCGATGTGCGCGGGAAGGGCTGCCTGCTGGGCATGGAGCTGGTGAAGGACCGCGAGACGAAGGAGCCCTTCGTCGAGGCGGGGCAGCGGGTCTATCAGCGGGCCTTCGCCAAGGGCCTGGCCTGGATCCCGGCGGGCCACGTGCTGCGCATGTCGCCGCCCCTAATCATGGAACAGGACCTGGCGGCGAAGGCCATGGACATCATCGAGGAGAGCATTGCGGAGGTGGAGGGGGAGCTGACTTAACGCGCGAGGGATGAGAAGCCTTGGCCAAGTTACCCCGGGTGTCGGGCTGAGACGTGATTCGCGTCTTGAAGCGCGGAGGCTTCGCCGAGAAACGCTGGAAGGGTAGTCACTGGATCATGGTTCGGGCGACCGGGGACCGCCAGTGGGAGGTGGTCGTTCCCGTCCATGGTGAGCGAGCGGCCGCTCCGGCCGGGGACGCTGAGCCGCATCATGGGCCAGGCCGGTCTGACGAGGGAGGAATTCGAGCACTTACTTCGGGGCCACTGAAACGGCGCGTGCCGGGGCGGGGACCAGATGGGTCGCGCGAGTTGGAGGGGGAATGGGGCGGCCCTCCTCGGTCAGGTACTCGATATATAGCTCGATGGCTTCCTGGATGTTCGGCAGAGCATCTTCCTCCGTGTCGCCCTCGCTGATGCATGCCGGCAAGTCGGGCACGATGACGGTATAGCCCCCGACCTCCTCATCCAGAATGAGGCACACGGCGTACTTGGGTGAGATGGCATCCGTTCCCTTGTCCATAGTGCCATCATACTCATCTACAAGTCCGACGGTCAATGGCCGCGCGTGAACCACTGCCAGGAGGTCTCGTCCGTGAGCAGCTATCTCCCTGTCGTACTCGCCTGTGTCTTACTAAGAGCCTCTATCAGCGTCGCGCAGCCGGAGCGCCGCCTCATCGAGCCCTTCGAGGGCCCACTGGCCTGGGAGGTCCAATGGACCGGCAAGGCCGCAGGACAGGTTGAGGTCGGTGCCGCGGGCCTCTCGGTGCAGGCCCGGTTCGAGGCCGCGCGGGAGCGCCCCGGGCACTCTCGGCTGACCATGACGCGCATGTTTGACACGCCCCAGGACTTCAGCGGCTTCGCCGGACTACAGCTCAGGGTTCGCACGGTCCGGCCGCTGGAGACGAGCCTGTGGCTCTATCTGATCGAGGACTCCGGCGCCCGCTACCGCTGTGACACCTACGCCAAGCTACGCGCGCCGGGCGACTGGCAAACGCTGCAGACGCGCTTCGCATCTGACTTCCGGTGGGACTTCGAAGGGCCCCAGGACCCCGACCAGAAGCTCGACCTCGTCCGTATCGCCGGCCTGCGGCTGATGATCAGTGTGCCCGAGGGCGCCGCCGGCAGCTTTGTGCTAGACGACCTCGCCCTCTACACCGTGCCGCCAAAGCCGACCAGCAATCTCATTTGGGTCAAGTGGCCGCCCGGGCCGCTCCGGTTGCTCCGGCCCGGGACGAAGCTGCCCGCACGGGTCTCCGTGACGGTCACGGCCGGCAAGCTAGATGAGAAGGTTCAGCATCCACGCCTCGCCTGGAGTGCGCGGAACGCGTGGCGTCGCAGGCTCGCCGACGGTGTGGTGGACCTGCGCCGCGCCGGCGAGCACAGCGCGCCGGTTCAGGTCCAGTTCGAGGCTGCGGGCTATGCGGAGCTCGATCTGCGCCTCCTGGACGGCGAGCGGGAGCTCCGCCGGGAGCGGTTCTGCCTGGCCGCACTGCCGCTGCCGGACCCGCAGGACGCCACCCCGCGCTTCGATTCCATCTTCGGCATCTGGCCCGGCGGGTACGGCACCTGGATCAAGCTCGGCGCCAAATGGGCCCGCACGTACTGCCAGCCCTGGGACTTCGAGCCCGATAACGGCGGCTACCGATACATCCGCAAGGACCAGGGCGGCCGTCTCGTCCCCTTTGCGCCTCACCTGGACCCGGAGCTGAACCACATCTGCTTCTTCCGCGGCATGCCCAAGTGGCTGAGCTCCCGGCCCGACCGGGCGGACTACAAGAAGTTCCCGCCCACCGACTGGGAGGCCTACGGTCGGTTTGTCACGCACTACGTCGGCCTGATGAAGGACCGCCTCAAGGTCTGGGAGGTCTGGAACGAGCCGGTGCCGTACGCCTACTGGATGGGCTCCATCGAGGAAGTCGTCAAGCTTCACGAGGTCACGTACAAAGCGGTCAAGCGAGCCCAGCCGGACAGCATCGTCCTCGGCCCCTGCCCGTATGCGATGCTATTCGACTTCCTGGAGAAGTTCTTCGAACTGGGCGGCTATCAGTGGATTGACGCCGTCGTGGTCCACGCCTACATGCCGGCCCCGGACCCGAAGTTCATCGAGGACCTCCACCGGCTCAAAGCCCTGATGCGCCGCTATGGGCCGGAGAAGGACATCTGGATCACCGAGGTCGGGTGGAGCACGCGGCGGTACACCGAGCTGCAGCAGGCGGAGTACCTGGTGCAGACGTACGTGATCGGCCTGAGCGAGGGCGTGCATACGATCGTCTGGCACATGAACTGGGACTATGACGACAAGCTGCTGCGGGGCGGGCACGGCCTGCTGCGGCACACGCACCAGCCCAAGCCGGGTCTCGCGGCGTACGCCACGCTCATCCGCCAGTTGGAGGGCGCGAAGTTCGTGGAAGAGTTGAAGCTGCCCGGCGCGACGGCTCGCGGGTATGCCTTTAGCAAACGGGGGCGGCGCATCATCGTCGCCTGGGACCGGGGCAAGGGAAGCGATTGGCAGCCCGAGTTCGGCGACTTCGAAGCCTACGACATGATGGGCGGCCCTCTCGCGCCGGGAGAGAACGGCATCCGCTTGACTTCCAGTCCGATCTATGTGTTGTCAACCGAACTGTAGAAGCGAATCCATCGGCGACCCCTGCGCCGCGACCTACTGCGCCAACTTCTCAATGTAGTCGGCCAGCCGCTGTCTCA
>JALGUG010000035.1 GCA_029820995.1 Candidatus Zipacnadia bacterium | reverse complement strand
CCTGTTACGGCTCCGCCCCGTGTATGCTCAAGACTCCGAAATGCCGCGCTACAGCCTCTGGAACGCCCTTTTCGCCGGCTCGGAGACGGCGCGGAACGTCCGCTCCCCGTCTCCAGCCGCGGGAGGTCTGGCGCACCAGCACGGGCCCCGGCTTAGGGCCGCCCCGGATCCGCACCAGTGCCCAGCCCCGGTACACCTCGCGGCGACCGGTGCCGGGTCCGTCGGCCACGAGCTCGGCGCCCTCCGGGAGCCGGAGGGCGCGGCGAACGGCCCGGATGTCAGCGGCCGAAAGCGTGCGGGAAGAGGGCGGCTCAGTGAGCGCAGCGCAATAGACCTTCCCCCGGCAGTGAATGTGCACCGCCCGCTCCGCAGGCACATACTCGGCTTTCCCTCCCAGAGCCTCGACGAGCGGCTGCAAGGGCACCATCATGGTCCCCCGCACCAGCTCGGGCTTTCCACGCATATCGTACAGACGCCCGTTGCGCAGGATCTTGGCCTGTCCTACTCCGACTGAGATGACGCCTCCCGCGCCTTCGATGGTGGCTTGGTCTCCGTGGGGCAGCATCAGCGAGGCGCCGAACATCCGACAGATGTCGCGCACCGCGACCATGGCAATTCCGTCGCGGAGGTATGGCTGGCCCCAGAGGAAGGTGCCGTCCTCCACTGCTGCGACCGGGAAGGTCATGCCCAGGAGCAACAGGCCACAGATATATCTCATGGCACGCACTCCCCGTCCATGTTAGTCGGCGCTCGTGAACTCATGGGCCAAGCACGGCAGCGGTTAAGGTCGCGTCGGCGGCGGCCACAAATCCCTGTGGGCCCAGCGCGCAGACCGCCACCGGCCGGCCCGGGAGCTTGCACTGCGCCACGATCTCGCCACGACGGTCGAGCACATAGACTCGCCCGTCGTCACACGCCGCGGTCAGCCGATCCCCGACGACGGCCAGGCCCGTCACCGCCTCCGGCAGTTGAGCCCGCCAGAGCTGCTTGCCCTGGGCACTCAGCGCATAGACGCCAAAGGCCTCCGAGGCGCAAATCACCTCCGGCTGGCCGTCGCCCGTCACATCCAGCGGGCGAATAGCTGTCGGCGAGCCACCGACATTGGCGGACCAGACGAAGCCGCCGCGAACCTGGGCCAAGCGCACGAAGCAGTCGTCCATGCCGATAACGGGCTCGGCCTTGCCGTCGCCGTCCAGATCGAAAGCGGCCACTGCGGTCGTCACCGGTCCGCCGCTGAACCGACCGATCTGGCGGCCCGTTGAATCCAGCAGCCGGGGCCAGTAGTACTCAGTGCCGGCCACAACGTCATCGCGCCCATCGCCGGTGAGGTCGGCCGCGCAGCCCACAGTACTGGCGTGCACCGTCTCGGTGCGCCAGAGCAACTTCCCGCCGGATGAGAGGCCATGATAGTGCCAGTTGTCCGAACCCGCGACCACCTCGTCGCTGCCGTCGCCGTCGAGGTCGGCTGCGAACAAGGTGCCCACCGATCCGCTCCGACCGTGGTACGGCTCGCACGCGTACGACCAGAGAGGCTCGCCGCTGGCGGCCCGCAAGGCGCGTACATGGCCG
Organism: Candidatus Zipacnadia bacterium; assembly: GCA_029820995.1. Taxonomy (GTDB): domain Bacteria; phylum Armatimonadota; class Zipacnadia; order JALGUG01; family JALGUG01; genus JALGUG01. The sequence continues at coordinate 25,890 of JALGUG010000035.1, read as the reverse complement.
TCGTGTGTCCCCACGAGGCACGCGATCTGATCGCCCGTCAAGTGCGCGAAGGCCACCGAACGCACGCGGGACTTGAGCTCGCGTTGCCAGCGGATCTTGCCCCGGGCGTCCAGCAAGGCGATCTGGCCCGCCTCGGCGCCGGCGAGAATCAGCTCCTTGTCGGTCGCGAGGGCGGTGACCGGCGCGGGAAGTCGCTGTGACCAGGCGACGTCTATGGTGGGCGCCTTCGGGCGGATCACTGGAGCGGGCGGGGGTGCGGGACGGGCCTGGGACCGCAGCTTGTCCAGCACGGCGGCAACCCGGTCAGGCCGTAGCTTGGCCAGGGCCGCCAAGGCCTGCCGCCGATCTTCAGGTTCCACCGTGTGAGCGACGAAATCCACGCTGACGGAACACGGCGTGTCACTGTCCCACCGGGCATCCAACAGAGCGATGCGTCGCGCTCCGGCAGCGACCAGCCCACGCGGCGTGAGTAGGAACAGGGCCGCGTCAATCCGCCCGCCGGGCACTGATTGGCTTCCCAGCCCCACCAGACCCTTCGACGCGCCTCCGACAACCCACGCCCCCTCACGCAGCGGCTGCAGGTCCACGCGCAGCGGATCGGCGCCCTGGGAAGTCCGGAAGAGATTGGCCAGCACGAACGAGTCACCCGCGGCAAGCCGGCCGGCCTTGACCTGGGTCAAGACGCGAGTGATCTTGTCGGCATACGGATAGTGCGCGTAGTATCCCTTATCGCTCCCGTGCCCGTAGTCGAAGGAACCAGTCAGTTTCAGCCGTGCACCGTCGGCGTTGACAATGACAAAATGCTGCTCAGGCTCGGCGATGACCTCGACCTGGTCTTTGACCAGGTCCTCCGCTTCGAGCGTCAATGGCTCGCCCTTCGGAGGAACGAGCACCAGCTTGTCGAGCTTAACGCCCGGACCTTCGCGCAGTGAAATGGTCAGCACATGTCGGCCCGTTTGCGGGACCACCAGCGGCGGAGCGGGCGAAGTCTTCTCCCAGTTGCCGGAGCTCTGGGCATACTTATCCAGCGGTAGGTGGTAAGCGACGGGCTGGCCCTCATCCAGCCGCAAGAATAGGGAGTCGGAGCCGCCGTTCAGCCCCCGGGCGATGAGCGCGACGCCGTACTTGCCCTCCGCCAGGCGGAGGGAATGCGTGATCTGAGCCTGCGGCTGCAGGAACTCGACCACTTGGCGGCCGCCATCTTCAATGACCACCAGAGCATCGTTGCCGGTCCGGTGCTCGCCGCGCTGTGTCACCCGCAGTGTGTTGCCCTCGATCTTCGCCTGGCCCAACGTGCGCCAGAAGCAGCGGGCGAGGTACTCGCCGGGCTCGCGCGCGGTCAGCTCGTCAATGACGACGAAGAAGTCCATCGCTTCCCAGAAGATGCTGCGCTTCCAGTCCAGCCCGTCGTAATCGGCCAGCAGAGACTGGGTCAGGGCTCGACCGGCACCCGAGGCGCTGAACAGCAGCTCGGCCGCAAGGGGCGGCTCGGCAATCACCTGGGCGTCGCCGCGGCTCGCAGGCGACTGATTCGGCGCGCGGCCGTCTCGAGTTACGGCAATGCTGTTGTGATACTTGGGCGCCGCGCGAATGTAGTCCATGTCGGCCAGCCACAGGCGACGGTTGTGCGTGAAGCGGATAATTGCGTTGGCGTCCAAATGTTTGTGGTTGCCGACGTTCAGGCCATCCAGCATCAGGTACTCGTCGCTGCGTTGCCAACCGCTGCGAAACACGGCCTTGTCGAGCACTCGCTTCGGGGGGATGTCCGCAATGCCGTAGGCCCTCACGCGCTCGGGAGCGGTCGTAAAGAGCCGCAGGCCAATGTGCTTCACAGGCTCCTGACTGCCCTGCGGCCCGGCGTAGGCCCACAGGGCCGGCCGCGGGCTGCGACCCAGGCGGTCCAGCATCCAGAGGTAACGCGGATCGCGATAGCGGGCCGCTCCCAGCGCGAACAGCGAGCCGGCAGTGCTTCCGAAGGGCTGCCAGGCGTCGCCGTGGGTTGCCTCATTGCCCTGGTTGTCGTGGGAGGCAATGGCGTACTCCAGGCACTGGCGGAACGCGCCCTCGGTGAAATACTCGGTCCGCCGTCCGGTCGCCAGGACATAAGCCGCCGTGTGTCGCGGCACGATCCACTGATAGTTGGCCGAATCCTCCAGGGGCTGATCAACATGCACCTGGCCCGCGAACAGATTGTCCACAACGGCTTCCCAGTATGCTGCGGCCGGCACGGAGTAATGCGTACGCAAGTACTGCGCTGCATGCGCTACTCCAAGCGCCGGGTGCGTTTCGTGGTTCCAGATCGGCCCCTGTTCATGGTTCTCGTAGCGCTTGATCGGGTGGCGCATCTCCCAGTAGCCCATCGTGTCCTCGACCATCTGCCGCAGCCACTCGGCCGCCGTCAGCCGGTCGGCATCGGTCAGCCCGGCGCTCTCCTCGATTTGGTCGAGCGCCATCACGAGGGCGGGCAAGATGAAGGTGGGAGGGTCCGGCTTCTTCTCTCGATAATGGCGGCTGAGGACCGCGGCCAGTTGTGCATACAGCCGGCCGAAGCGGTTATCGCCCGACAGGTAGTAATCCCGAGCAGCGGAGATGAGGCGGCTACAGACCGACCGGAATGGATCGCTTCTGAAAGCGCCGAGGTCGCGCTTGGCCCGCTGCACCTGGGCGCGGATTGCAGCCTCGTCCGGCGGGGTGGGCGCTCCCTGCAGGGCGCACTGCCACTTGACAACTCGCTCCAACACGACGCGCGGGCCGGCGGGCAGGAGATCGTACAGTGCTTGGGCGGAACGTCGTACGCCGGCAGGCGAAGAGCCGCCGATGAACAGCACATTTGCCCCGGTGTCCAGCGCGTCGGGGATGGTGCGAAGCTCCAGCCCGGCCCCGGGATAGAAGCCGTCGGAGCACGCCAGCTTGTTCGCGTATAGTCGCAGCGCCAAAGGGCCGGTGAAGCAGTTGCCGAGAACGACGATCGTCCGGATCTCGGGAGAGCGCCGGGCGTAGTCCCCCTCGGGCAGCGTGGGGAACTTTGTGCCGCAGCGCCGCCCCAGCTCGGCAGCCACCTGGAGCGCAACTTCGCGGAAGCTCTCATCCTCCGGCAGCAGGATGACGGCTCGCGCTTTGCCGCCCTCGGCCAGGAGCGTCTGCGTGTGCGGCCGGTAGGGCTGTGTGAGCGGCTCGGACTTGCGCAGTGCGGCTGGCGCGGCCCAAAGATGCGCTGTCGCGGCGATTGCGGAGAAAGCAACAACTGAGAGCACGAATCTCATGCCGGCCATCGGTCCACTCCTCGGCGCTGCAGGCTGCTGTTCAGTGTTCACCATGATGGGCATACTTCAGCGCCGGGAAGCGCGGGTCCTTTTGCCTGTCTCGCAAATCAGCCGCCGAAGCAGGCGGGTCTTCGGCTGCGGCCCTTGTGTTGCCTGACGTGCTCGAGTGTGAAAAGTTCGATATCGCCCGGGCCGGGCCATCGCACCGGCGCGACAGGGACTGGGGCCGAACGCGGCGAACCTGGAGAGCACAATCGTAGCAGAGCATGTCGCTCGGGTCTGCGTGAAGATTGCTGTCATGAGCTTGACAACTCAAGCCCTGGAGGGAGCGCTGCGTCATGGAAATCCGTCTCGACTGCACTGCCCTACCCGTCGGCAAGCCTTTTGACTCGGTGGATAAGCCGCCGGCTGATTCCCCTCTCGCTGCCTGGCAGACACCGCTGACACCCCATCGGTACTGGAAACGGCCCTCGCATTTCGAGGTCGTCGAGGCCGAGGGCGGGCGCGTCTTGGAGCACGCAGCGCGACACGATGATGCGCTCATTGCCGGCGATCGTTTTTGGCGCGACTACCGCGTTGAGGCGGAAATGACACAACTGGACGCCGGCACCAGTCCGAACAACGATGACCGCTTCGCCGTCACAGGCAAGACGGGCTTGTTCGCACGCTATCAGAACCTCAGGCACTACTACTTGTTCTGCCTCGAGGGACTGAATCGGCTCTGCCTGTATCGCCGAGCCGACGAGGACTGGCATCTGCTGGGAGAGCGCCTGTTCGCCGCCGAGAAGGGGCACTACTACACACTCGGCCTCGAGGTCGAAGGCGACCGCCTTCGGTGCACGTGCGACGGCGAGGAGGCGTTCTGCGTCCGGGACACGACGTACTCGGCGGGCAAGATGGGCTGGCGCACGAATACCGCGTCACGGCTGCGTCGCATCGTCGTCACCAGCGGCGAGGCCTCCGACCGGACCGCCGCGCGTACGCGCGCTGCGTTTGCCGAGTCCGAGCGAGCACAGCGCGCCTCCTATCCTCAGCCCACACTGTGGCGCTCCATCCCCAAGGGGGACCTGGCTGGAACCGTCTGCCTCGTCGGCCACCCGACCGACGCCGCCTCCTGGCAGTTCTTCTGCTTCCCCAGCACCTCCGTGCTGCGAAGCGATCAGCAGGCGTCGCAGGCCTGCGGCGTGCTGGACCTCAATGGAGATGTTCTCTGGCGTCGAGAGATGAGCCTTCGATTTCCCCGCCTCGCGGACGTGAACGACGACGGACGCGACGAGATTGTCTGCTTCCTGGATGATTGCCTGACACTACTGGACGGCAGCTCCGGCGCGGTCCTGAAGCAGACGCCGCTGCCTGAGGTGCGGCGCAAGGACGGAACCGTCGGACCGCTCTCGCCGGAGTTCAACGGCACCGCCCTTGCCGATCTCTCGGGAGTCGGCCATCCGACGGACATCGTGCTCAAGGAGGAGGACCACAGCGGCGGGCACAACCTGTGGGCCTACAACTGCGACCTGGAGCCGCTCTGGCAGGCCGTCGTGCCGTATCCCAAATATGGGCACGGCATAGACTTTTGTGACGTCAATGCCGACGGGCGGGACGAGGTCATGGCCGGCTACAGCTTGCTGACGGCCGACGGCGAACTGATCCGCCGAATCGAGGGCTGCGAGGAGATCCCGCCACTCGGTTCCGACCACGCCGACGTGGTGGCGCTGGGCTTTTTCAGCGAGGACCCCGAGCGCGCCCTGGTCGGAATCAACACGGGCTCCGACGGCTTCTGGCTGGCGGACGCGATGACCGGCGCAGTGCTGGCCAAGCACCGGGTCGGCCACGCGCAGGGGATCAGCGTGGGCAAGTTCTGCCCCGGGGTGCCCGGCCTGCAGTTTCTGGTCGGCACGCGCTGGGACAACTATGGTATTCTGAGCTTCTTCTCCGCTCAGGGCGAGCGTCTGTTCACCTTCGAGCCGGACAATGTCAGCCAGGGCGGCCCGGCCGTCAACTGGGGCGGCGACGGCCGCGAGCTGCTGTTTCTATTCAGCACGGCGCCGGTCCTGGGGCTGTACGATGAACAGGGGCGCAAGGTAGTTGAGTTCCCTGACGACCTGCCCGAGCGGGAATTCTACGGCAAGATCGGCGGCGCGCCCTTCGTCTACGATCTGGTGGGCGATCCACGGGAAGAGATCATCTTCAACTTCGCCGATGCGATCCGTGTGTACACACAGGATCGCGCCTATCCCCGCGGCGAGCGAATCTATGCGCCGCTGCGACGCCGCGAGAACATCTTGCCGTGCAAGTCCGTCCCGCATTGGGTGGAGAACACAACTACCTGGCCCACGTAACCTTGCGCAGAGCGTTCACTCCGCGTCCCGTTCTGACCAGGCGACCCGAAATCCGATGGTGTCCCAGCTCGGGTAGGCCGCGTCGCGTCGCGCTCGGAGCGTCGAGCGCAGATGCACGCCCTTGCAGCGACAGGACCCGCCGCGGGCGACCCACCAGGTGTCCACACCGGTCGTGACCGGCGGCGGATCGGTGACTGGGCCCTCCGGATACGGGGCGTATAGCCCGGCTACCCATTCCCAGACGTTGCCGGCCAGGTCCAACGCGCCACACCAGCTAGCGCCGCTCGGCCGGCTGCCCACGGGCAAAGGCTTGGTGTGCGGCATGTTGTCCTTGACGTCCTCGGGCGGGATGCCCACGGCCTTCGCCGGATCCCACTCGTCGCCCCACGGATACAGCCGATTCTCCGGGCCGCGGGCCGCGTATTCCCACTCGGCCTCCGTGGGCAGGCGGTAGCCGGCCCATTTGCAGAACTCCTCCGCGTCCGCGTGAGTGACCGAGACCACGGGGTAGTTGTCTCCGAACCGGTATCGGGGGGGCTTGTGTTTGGTGGCCTGGCAGAAGGCCAGATATTGCGCCTGCGTCAGCTCGTATTTGCCGATCCAGAACTCAGAGAGGGTCACGCGATGAACCGGCCTCTCGTCTACGCAGCCCTTCTCCCAGCCCATGTCGAACGAGCCGGCAGGCACTTTGACGAACGCGATCTTTAGCCCTCGCGCGTCGGGCGGCTGAGCTCGCACCGGACCCCAACAGGCGACCGCAACGACCAGTGCTGACAAGTATCCAGCAAGCGATGCTCGCATGTGCTCTAACCTCCCTATTGCTCTTGGGTCAGCCCGACGTAGCGGCTCAGAACGCGGAGGTTCCTGGCCAGCGTGGACATTGACATCCACCCTCGCCCGTCAACCCACCGCCCCTGGTCGTCCATCGCCTGCACCACCGCCTGGACCTTCGACTTCAGTGCGGCGGCCTGCTTGCGCCTCTCCTCGGCTGTCAGCTTGGGCGGCTCCTTTGGCGGACGGAGCTCCTCCAGCGGTGTCTGCGAGATCCGGTCGTAGAGCCGTTGCAGGCTGCTCAGGCCGTACCGCCCTTTGAAGCTGTAGTGCGTCGGGCAGTCCGCCGCGCTGTACGTCACCAGATAGTCGCGCGTGAGAAAGAGGGGGCGATTCGTCTTGAGCTCCACGTAGCGCGGCAGTGTCTCCTTGTCATCGAGGACCACCGTCTTGAGCCAGGCGATGGCCTTCGGAATGGGCGCGAGGAACTTCTTATCCCCGGTCTGAACGTAGATCGCACAGAGTGTCCGGACGTTGCTGCATGTGGCGTCGCCAGTGGCCAACGCCGGCGGCTCCATTCGTCGCGCCCACGCGGGCTTCATATCGTAGTCATACTGCTGCGCCCACCCGTACTGGCCGTCGGCATCAATCGCGGAGTCGAGGATGAACTGCCCACCTTTCACCGCGGCATCATAGCAATCTTGCCGTCCGTAGATGCGATGGGCCTCGAACATCACGCGGATGCAGTCACTCATCGCGTTGTCGTTGAAGGTGTAGTAGCGCGAGTAGCCGCCCGAGGCCAGCGGAAAACGCTGCGGCCACGCGCCATTCTCAAACTGGGCCTCGAGGAAGAACTTGATGGCCCGCTCGACGCAGGCATGCACCTCGGGGTCATCTTGGTTCGTGGCCTGGTCCAGCTTCATGAGAAAGCTGAGCGCGCTTTGACTGACGTTGTCGTCGAAAGTGCCCACATTGCTCCGAAAACGCTTGCCGCGTCGGGGATCAACGTACGTCGTGTCCTCGTCCTTGAGGTGCTGATAGAACAGCTTGCCGTGCCAGGTGCTGGCTTCGTCGAAGTTGATGTGGTAGGACCAGCCGCCGCACTTGAGCTGTCCGTAGACCAGCGCCGCGCCGGCCGCCCGAGCCGCCTTCAGGCAGGCCTCCTCGCCCGTGTCGAGATAAGCCTGCAGCAGCGCTTCCCCGACGGTGGGCGTCCCCGGCGGTTGCACCCAGACCACGGAGGCCGGCGTATTCTTCGGATCGCTCTCGCCCGCCCGCTCCTTCATATTGCGGGCGTTGTACGTCCACAGGTACCCGCCGTGGCTGGCGACCTGCGTCGAGTAGTATGCCACTGCGCGAGACAAAGCCGCCCTCGCCCGGGCGCTCAGGTCATCGGCGGCCCAGGCCGACGGGCCCAGGAGCGCCAGGCAGACGGCGACTAACACCATGCCGGCACGTCTCACAGGAATCCCTCCCTCATCAACGGGGTTGCTCATCGCCCTCCCACGGCCGAACGACTCCCGGCTGGTACAGCCCCCACGCCGCCAGGCGCCGAATGGCCTGGGGGTCGAGGTTGCGCCGGCCCGGACGGTACATGTCCGGGAACGTTCGCTGCTCGCACCTCATCAGCAGCTCCTCGATCTTCTGTCGCAGCTCCCGCGCGAGCTCGGGTCGCTCCCCAATAATGTTCCACTGCTCGTCCGGGTCCTTCACGATGTCGAACAGCAGGTCCTCGCCCGTCGAGGTCCAAATGTACTTGTGCTCCAGCGTGCGTGCGGCCTTGTAGGCCTTGTACACCCACCGGGGATCATGTTCCGGGTGGGTGGACCAGATCCGCCGCAAGACGTGCTTCGGCGTCTGGGCCTCGATCAGAGCGAACTCGCGAATCGGCTCCTCGAGGGCCCCCATGAGGCTGAGACCTTGGATGCTCTGGCGTGCCTCGGGCGCCTCGATCTCCAGCAAGTCGAGCAGACCGGGGAAGATGTCAATGATCTGAACCAGGTGCTCGATGCGCCGGCCGCCCTCGAACACTCCCGGCAGGCGGCAGATTAGTGGAGTGTGGCACACCGTATCCCACACCCCGTTTTGCGAATGGTATGAGTAGCCGACATCGGCGTGTTCGCCGATGTCATCGCCGTGGTCTCCGAAGACGATGAACAGCGTGCGGTCAAGCACGCCCGTCCTCTTCAGTTCGTCATACAGCAATCCGATCCGATGGTCCAGGCAGGCGGTTGACCCGTCGTACAGCGCCCGCTGCATGGCCCACTCGTGGGCGGTGAGCATCTTGGCGCCCATGGTCGAATCGACCTGATTGCCCTTGCGAGCCACGGCATCCTCGTAGTCCATCCCGGGCAGCATGAATTGCTCGCGCCAGGGCATCGGCGGCAGATAAGGGTCGTGCGGCTCGGTGCAGTTGACGTAAACACACCACGGCCCTTGCTCATCGTGCCGGGCAATCCAGTCACTGACAACGCCCACAGCCTTCAGCGATCCCTTGTCCTTCTCTTCCGGCTTGTCGCTGGGCACGAAGGGCGGGACGGGGTCCAGGGCCCCATAGCGGATTACCTCGAACCCGATAGCCGGGTTCCACTGGTCGGTCGAAGCCGCCCAATCGTTATTGCAGAAGGCGACGCACTTGTAGCCGTTGGCCGTCAGCACGTCGCCGAGACCGATCAATCCCGGCTCGAGGCCTTCGTGCTGTGCGCCCGCGCCATGACCGGACTCGTAGCGGCCCGTGTGCAGTGACGCGTGCACCGGGAGCGTCCACGGCGCGGTGACGAAGTGGTTCTCAAACAGCACACCCTCGGCCGCAATCTCGTCAATCCGGGGCGTTGTGGGCCGATGGTATCCGTAGCAGGCCATGTTGCGGGTGCCCTGCGTGTCCATCATGAACATCAGGATGTTCGGCTTCGAAGCTGCCAAGTTCAATCACCCTCCCGACATGACGGCCTGTGCTGGCAGGAAGCCCTCGCTGCCGGCGTCCGTACTCTTCCTCCCGGCCGGTCAACATCCTCCCTCACAGGGCTCCCGCGGCCGGCGCCGCTGTTGCCTCGCCCATCCCACACAAGCAAATCGGGCCCGCGTTGCCACGGGCCCGGTTTGCTGCGGGGCGCAACTACACATTCTTCCACCCGCGGCCGACATCGAAGAACTCCACGCGCAGGCCGGGGAACTTGTCCCGCAAAGTCTGGCAGAAGTTCCTCAGGCCGATGTTCTCGCTGACCGCGTGGCTGGTCTCGATCATCGGCACGCCGGCGTCAATGACGTAGCGCATAGCGTAGTCGTCCATTTCGCCGGCAATCAGTCCATCGGCCCCGCTGTCCAGCAGCCTCTCTACGAACGACATGTTCACATTGAGCCCCAGTCCGCCCCACGGCAGGCCGATCCGCGAGACCTGTTGGTCCAGGTCGCCGGTGACCCGCACGGCGTCCAGATCCATTCGCTCCTTGACCTGGGCTGCCAGCTCTCGCACTGTGATGGGCTCGATCTCGTGAATCCGCACATATCCGTCCCTGATGCCGGGCTCCGGCAGCCCCAGCGCCCGACCGAAGTCGTCGAGGATGCAGATCCGGTCCAGCATCCCGTGGGCGCGATACACCGTGATGCCGTGGCGCGCCAGGGCGGATAGACGCAGGCGGTTTACGCGCCACGCCAGATGCTCGAACCCGCCTCCGCGGCCGCCCGAGGGATAGGTCAGCTCCTCGTGCGCCAGCAAGAGGTTACAGCCCCGTTCGGCGGCGGCCTCGATGGCGCCGAGCGTGGCCATCCACGACACCAGCACCCCGCTGACCTCGACCTGCGAATCGCCCCACCGAAAACCCTCCTCGCCGCCTCGCGGTGGCGACTGCTCCTCAATGAACCGGCCAATCTCTAAAGCCTTGATATCGCACCCCTCCCTATTCCGGACCCGCTCGGGCGTCCGGCGATTGCGATCTACGTGGGCTGAACCGGAGAGCCCAGATAATCCGGCTCAGCTTGCTTCGCGGGATCTGGCTGACCGGTATCACCGGCGTTTCAGGAGGCTCATCAGGCTCATCCGTCGCAGGTTCGGGCGCGACAGGCTCCGGCGGCTCGGGCACTCGTACCAGTTCGGCCGGCGGCTCAGGCGCAGCCTGGGGCGTAATGAGAACATCCGCCACGGGCCTCAGCTCGGGTGGCGGCAGAATCGTCCGGGTGAGGCGCCGGAAATCGCTCTTAGCGACGTCAAATCGCTGCGGCTGCTCCAAGTCGTGGCCGGGGGCGTACAGGAAGGTATAGTGGCCCTCCGGGACACCGAGCGCTTGCTGCAGCGCGGCCGCGGAGACCTCGGGAACAATGCACGTGCCCACAGGCACAAAGATGTCGGTTGTCGGAATGCGGCGCATGGGCTTGCCCAACGGGATCTCCACGCCCGCGTCGTGAGCCGATATCACGAAGGCCCACTTATCGCCGATGCAGATCTCCAGTTCCTCAAACAGCGTGGGCGTCAGATCGTACGTCAGGCTCTGGAGCCTGGCGAGATCCTCTTGCCCCAGTACGGCGGCGTCACCCGTCGCCTGGCGCGGGCCGCCTCGCCTGAGCCTCAGGGTCGCCTGGAACCGCCCACCGCCCAAGCCGGGGCGGCTGTCCCATTCCGGGCTGCGGCCGGCCTTGCCGGGCTTGAACGGCAGGTCGGCGAGCTGCACCACGGGGACGAAATCATCCCGAAACGGGAACACAAGTTGTCCTTCGTCGCCCTTGCTGAATACCACCACGCGGTCGGCCGGAATCAGGTCTACCACGCTGCCGGCTCGCAAGGGCAGACGATGCCGGTGCTCCACCAGCAGCAGCCGCGGCCGCTGGTCAAAGCCCGTCTGGCGCAAAGCCTCGTCCAGGACCAGGCAATGCGGCAGCGTGCCGGCGAAATGCAGGATGTGAGCCGGCGCGCTTCCCGCCTGGCGCGGCCCAGAGGCCTCCGGCCCTGCGGCTCGCTCAATCCGGAATAAGCAGTAGGCCCGCGCGGCCTCGCTGGCCGGGCCATCCTCCGGCAGCAGCAGACAGGCGGAGAACTCGACCCGGTGGTGGAACAAGTACTCCGCGAGGTCTCGGGCCAGAGGCTGCCAGCAGAGAATGTAGTTGACCGCGGCGCGTTGGGGCTCGAACACCCGCACCGGCCGGAGCAAGGCGATGAAATCGTGGGTCGGGAGTGGCCTCAGGCGAGCGGCGGGAATGATCAGCCGGCTGCGGCGCCCAAAGAATGAGAAGTCGGTGGGCGAGTACCCGGCCGCCAGGTCGTACCCGCGAGGCGCGTCGGCATCCGCGTAGGCGGCGTAGCAGCCGTCACGCCCGACGCAAAGGTCAGCGCCGAGCGGAGCCAGCGCGTTGCGCAGCCGGTCGTATACCACGGAGCGCTGCTCCAGGCCGACCTCCTCCCCCGGACGCAGTACCAGCACGTGGGTCGGCTCCAGCTCCTCCTGGGCCCCCTCCACCTCCTGAACCGTCAGCTCGCACCCCAGCGGCCCGAACGGGATGGCCTCACTCACTTGCCCCAGGAGCTGGATCACATGCTTCCATCCCCAGGCCAGCACCGCGGCCTCCTGACCGACCGCGATGCCCCGATCCTGGTCCATCTGGAGCACCGGACACGTGGGCTCCTCCCCGGCCGCCAGGGGCAAGAGGTCTTCCTGATCCGCCACCACCGGCACATTGGGCACACGGGCGTGAACGTGGCACAACGTGCTGCCCTCCGGCGCCCGATTCCGGCAGCGATGCCCACTCTTCGTCACGGCGATGCACCGACTAGCCATCAGTCTCACTCCGCTCCCGTCAACTGTCAGTCCCCTCAGGCGCCCGGGCCTAGTTCAGCAGTTCCTCCGGCCTCAGCCCCGCAGCCAGGACGTAGCGTTCGGCGGCCGCCGTGTACGCGGGCAACCGCTCGCAGACCTGCGCTGCCTGCGCGTGTTGTCCCAGCCGGTCGTAACACGCAATCGCTTCCATCAGGCACGCTATGCGCTGCCTGCTTCCCGGCGCCCGCTCGGCCAGGCCCTCGTATCCCCTGGCGGCTCGGTGCAGCAGCCCCAAGCGCTGGTACGAGCGGACCACAAAGCGCCGCCCGTTGTAACCGAAGGACAGCGCCGGCGCGACAAGCGCCATCACGCCGAGCAGGATTCCTCCGCCCCCGACACAGGCGTACTGCCAGACAGGGAGCGACAGCAGGGTGTAGATGAGCGCACGCGACTGCCAGATCACCCATAGGAGCCCCAGCCCGGCGCCGCCGGTCAAGATGGAGGCGGCGTGCCGCAAGTGAGGGTGGTCGTCCTCGCCCAGGAAGTGAGCAATACAGGCCGCGCCGCCGAAACCAACCAGATGAATAATGCCCGCGTGCGCCACCAACATCATCAGCGCATAGTACAGGCTGAGCAGTCCCAACCTCCACCCGGACAGTGCGCTGCCCTCGGCGCCGACATCCGCGGTCCGGAAGGCAACGGTCACCCGGCTCAGGTCGAGCCAACCCATCTTCACCGGGAGAAGCACGACGGTCGCAAGTGCGGCGCCGGCGCCCACGACGGTGAGAATGACCTGCAGGATCTCCAGCGGCCCCGCCGTCAAGGCTCCGAAACCGAAGTCAGTGTCGCCGTCGCCCGCCACAGGCCACTCTTGCGTCTCGGAGGCTAGACTCAGAATGAGATAGAGGATCAAGGCTGCGGCGTAACCGGCGAACACGTACGCGGCGGTCTGTCGAGCCCAGTCCGGATCGGGTCGCCCCAGCGACCAGATCCCCAGGCCCAACAGCCCGAGCGTCACCCATCCGGCTATGCAGCCCGCAACATCGTCGTTCACGGCCTACCTCACACTCGCACGCCGGCGAGGTCGGCGATGCGGTCTCTCAACTCCAGCCACAGCGCCCGATCGTGTTCGAACCGGCTGCGGTACTCCTCCAGAAGCGCCCGCCGTTCGCGCCGGTCGAGCGCTTTTGCCGCCAGAAGATCGGCCCGCTCATAGAACTCCTTGGCCAGGTCGTCTCGACACCATCGGGACTGCTCTTCGGCCGCCGCGCCCTGCCGCCGGCCGCGACCCGGCAGTTCGGCCCCGGGCAAGTACGCGAAGTACTTCCCCGCCTGCCGCAAGCCGGCAATGTGTTCTCCTGCTGAGGCCCAACCCTCGTCGCTGCGGAGCAGCGTCAGTAGCTCACGCCGCAGTTCCCTCTCTTCAGCGTAGCGTCTCAGCTCGCACAGGCACCTCATGCGCCGGAGCATCAGCACTATCGCGGGCTCCGTTCCTTCCCGCACCTCACATCGCTCGTAGGCCCTGAGCGCCCCGGCGTAGTCCTGCAGGTGCTCCTCCAGAATCGTCCCGGCCTCCAGGAACTCCTGGGCCTCCAGGAGGCACTCGGCCGCCGCCTGCATGTCTCCGCTGCGCCGGAAGGCCGTGGCCGCTCGATCAAACTGACCACATTGCCGGTACAACTCGCCGGCGCGACGCAACTGTCCCGCCTGATCCCAACACCAGGCCGCGCGCTCAACCTGATCGAGCTCCAGATAGGTCTCAGCGGCCTCCTCCCACCGGTTGGCACGCTCCAGACAGCGCGCCTGGTCTTCTCGCCGGTCGGTCCGGGCGTAGTAGTCGGCGGCCTCGGGCCACTGCTGGAGCTGTTCGCAGCATTCGGCGGCGCGCTCCCAGTTCTCCAGGCGCACAAAGCACGCCAGCGCGCGCTCAACATCGGGGGCACGAACGAAGGCCTCGGCGGCGCGCTCCAGCCAGCGCCTCTGTTCGGCGGGGTTCACTCGCGCGGGCTGTGGTCGCACCGGCGCCGGGACGTTCATGGCGGCCCTCCGGGCCCGTTGCCGCTCTGACCATGTCGCCGTTGCGCCGCCTCGTTGATGTCGGCCGTCCGGATGACCAACGTATCCGTGAAATACTGCGACACCTCGGGCAAGCGAGCGCCGTGATCTCTGGTGTCGAACAGCACCCCATGCAGCTCCGCGCGCCGGGCGATCTCGCGATACCGATCGGCATGCCGTTCGTGTTCGTCGGCGTCGAAATCGTAATGTGACACGAGCATGATGTGGATCTTGCGGTAGTCCTCCTCCAGCAGCCGCAGCTCCTCGTCCAGTTCCGTCAGGCAGCGCGGCAGGTCCGTCGGATCGTTGGATCGGAAGTATTGGACCAGGTAAATGTCGTCGGGGTCGCGCAGGGCGTAGCGTTCTCCCAGGTTGTCGTCGAAGAAGCTGAACTGATACTCGAAGCCGCGCTTGAGCGCCAAATCACGCAGGGCCAAGACGAGGAAGCGCGCAAACCGATCCGGATCCCCGCGCATGGGCAGACCGGTATGGCACAGCACCCAGAGCAAGTGCCGCGCCGGCGGCGTCAAACGTTCCCGGCCGTAGTACAGCAGCTCATTATCTACGAGCTTCTGGTAGAAGTAGTCCCGAGGCCAGGCCAGTTCGGACAACACCAGGCTGTCCCACGACCCGCGTCGCGCGATGCCCGTAATGGCGTCAACGGCGTAGTACTGCTCGGAGGCAGGCCCGTGCTGTCGCACGGCGCTGGGCACGATGGACATCACAGAGCTGGTAAGCGCCCGGGCCACACGCGGCAGCTCGAGCAGGCCCAGCATCCGCTCGCGTTCCCTGGCCCCCAGGTCGCGCGGCAGATGGCCGTACTTCTGAATGAACTCCACCTCTTGCGCGCTCAGCTCCTGCAACGCGCGGTCCAGCGTCTCGCGGCCCACCTCCACGTCCACCGGCTCGCCCCACAACTCCTGCGCCTCCTGGGCCAACTGCGCCAGCACGCGATCATCGTTCGTGTCGGCCCATTCAAGCCGCCTGTACAGGTCCCGCCGCAGCCTGGGTTCGCCGACCTGCGCCGGCGAGGCGGTGGCCACCGCGGACCCCAGCAGGCGAGCCAGCAAGAAGCCGACGGTGCGGTCGTTCAGCCTCATGGTGGCGCAGCGCTCGATCTTCGGATGTTCGCAGAAGGTGTGCAGCAGGTCCCGATAAGCGGCCGCATGGGCCGTATCGGGCAAGCCGGGCAGAGGCTCGAAGGTGCGAGCCTCGAAGAAGGCTACGGCACCCGAGGAACCGTCAGCCGCGGCGCCGTTACTAGGCGGCGTGTCGTCTGCGCCCTCTGCACCGTGCCTCACCCGATCTGCCGCCGGATTCGCGTAGGCCAGCGCAAGTCCGAAGTCGCGCACCACGACCAGGGGCAGATCGGCACCCTCCTGTTGAGCTAAGCGCTGCCACTTGGCCACGCGGTGCCACGGCACCGGGTCCTGCCGCAGGCCGCTGCGCGCCAGGGTAGCACAGTGGTACACGAGCGCCTGTGCCAGCAGCGCCGACCCATTCGCGCCCTGCTCTGTCATCGGGACCGCTGGTGCCGGCCTCTGCGATACATCGCAAGGCCAGACCGCGACGCGCTGTTCGCTGGTCGCGACCAGAAAGCGGCCTCCCGCGCCGAACCTGACGGTTTCCACCGGCCCGCCCAGGTCCAGCGCTGCTGCCAACGACCAGTCGCGGCAGCGGTAAACATCAATCTCGCCGCTCTCGTGACCGACCGCCACCAGGGAGCCGTCAGGCGCGCCGGCTACCGCGGACGGAGCGCCGCGTCCCTGTTGCTGCAGGTCCCGCACCAGCGTGGGGCCGGGAAGCTGCCAGACCTGCGCGTGGTCTCGATGCGTCCCCGCTGTGACCACGGTCGCCGGCGATGTGCTCACCAGCGCAATCCCGCCGATACGCGCCAGCTCGTCCCCCGGAATCGTCCCCAGCAGCGCACCCGTGTCCACCTGCCAGACGGCTGCCGTACCGTCCCTGAGAATCGCAGCCAGGTGACTTCCGTTCGGCGAGAAATCCAGATGGACCACCGGCTGACGCACTTGACAGCTCAGCGCCGGCTCTCTCAGCGCACGCTGTCGCAAGTCGAACAGGCGCACCGTGCCCATCTGGTCCCCGAGCGCCAGCAGGCTGCCGTCCGGGCTGAACCGGGGGCGGGCCCACCCCTGTGACAAGAGCGTCGCTTCGTTGGTCGCCACTTCCACTAACACGACCCCGCTGGGTTCATCCTCGGGTCGCCGTCTCAGGAACCGAGGAAAGTCCAGTTCGTCGGCCGGTGCGAACAGGCCCCCCGTTCCGGGACAGGCGATCCACTGCCCGCCGGGGTCCACCTCGGCCGCCCACGCATCACCGGGGAGCTGGACCACGCGACTCCGGTTGGCCAGTGCTTCGTCGAGGAACTGCACGCTGCCCTCGTGCAGAGCGACGGCGATCCGGTCGTCGGGCAGCGGGACAGCCCATTCAACCCGGCTCTCGAAGTCCTCCCGCTCGGCTACGGGCTGGGTGGCGATCGCCTGCGCTCGGGCCATCCCTGCCCCGACCGCAGCGGGCGCCTCCTGGTAGACGACGCCCCAGATCTGCAGCACGTCCTCGCCGGCTACCATGAGACTCGTGTCGTCGGCGTTGAAGTCCAGGCCCCAGACATCCGCGCCGGTTTCGCGTGCCGCCAGCAGCTCCCAGGTGTCGCTTCGACGTAACTCCACGAGGCCGCCCGCATAGCCGAGCGCTACGACTCTGCCCCCCGCCCCGAACGCCGCCACCCGGGGGGCGCTGTTCTCCTCTGACCGTATCTCGCAAACCGTCCTGTCCGCCTCGACATCCCACAGCCTGAAACATTCTGCTTGGTGGCACGCAACCAACAGCTCCTTGCTGTTCGGCCGAAACACCGCAAAGGGAACCGCTGCTTCGTCCGCGGCCAACTGGCCCACCAGTTCGCGGCTGACAGGCCCGAAGACGAAAACACGTCCCCCACAGCAGGCCGCCAGCAGTTCATCATCGCTGCTGAAAGCCAGACACGCCACATGCTGTTGGCCGCCGGGGACCTGGAGCATGGCCCGTTCCCGCCAGCCCTGCACACGCCGGACCGAGACGCGTCCACCCTCGCTTGCGCCCAGTGCCAGGAGAGTGCCGGAGTGTGAGAATGTGGCGCATTGAATCGGGCCCCGCATGCCGTGCACGCGCTGCCCGTCAGTCCAGTTCCAGACCTGCGCCCTGCCGCCGTCGGGATCGCAGGTTACGACCCAGGGCTCGCGGGGATGAAGCGCACTGTGCCAGCTCGCTCCCGGAGCCGGCGTCTCCACACGCAAGGTCCGCTGTCTGAGATCGGGGCTTAGCACGAGAATGCCTTCGCCGCGGTGGCCCACCACTATCTCGCCGCTCGGCCCGAAGTGCGCGCTTTGTACCCAGTTGTCCCAGTCTCCGCGCTCGTGCAGAGGCCCTGCAGTCAAGCCGATGGGCAGCCGCAAACCCGGCGTAGCAGCGGCGAGTGCTTCTCGTGGCGCCGGCAGTGCTGTACCTCTCAGGTCGGCCACGCGCCACACATGTGGTGGGGCAGGGCCGTGGGTCGTCACCGCCAGATACTCGCCGTCGGGCGAGAAGGCCAAACTGGAAGCGTAATCTCCCTGTTCGACCGGCACCTCACCGACGCGCTCCAATGAGGGAAGCTCAACCAGCACGATCCGACCATCGGCCACACCGACTGCGAGAGACCGACCCTCGGGAGAGACAGCCACCGAGAGCACACACGCTCCCAGGTCTGTGGGTCCCGCGACCTGCGCGCCTGACGCAGCGTCGAGGGCCCACAGGGCCTCGTGGCCGCCCAACAGAAGCCGGCGGTCGGGGGTGATTGCCGCGGCGCCGATCGTGGCGCCGGCGGGCAAGTCAACGACGTCGTGAGTTCGACCGGCAGGGACCTCAATCCGCACGAACCTGCCATCGAAGCAGACCGCGCGGACCTCGCTGCTGTCCTCGCTGAAGAAGACGCCGGCCACCCAGTCGTCGAAGGGGTGGACATCGCACGTGCACGCGGCGGACCGGCGGTCCCAAACGGCGACTGAGCCATCCTCAAAACCCACAGCCACCCAGCGGCCGTCGGGGCTGAAGTCGCCGCACCACGAGGCGCTCTGCTCCCCGCGCCGCTGCAAGGGCTGCGAGCCTCCTCGATCGGCTCCGCCCTCCGACAGGCGGGGTGGACCCAAGTCGGTGCCGACCAGGACCGCGTCGGTGCGCGCGTCCGCGCACAGGAACAAGGGCTCCTGGCTCGGTGGCAGATCGGACAGGATTTCCTCGAGCTGGAGATCGGCTGAGAAGAGCCTGATCATGCGCTCGCCGGCCAGGACCACCCGATCCATGCGGGGAAGATATGCTACGCCTCGGCCCTCGATGGGATGGCCGGCGACGTACGCGGGCACTGGCCCGATGCCGGCCGCCGGGGGGACTGCGGGAGCGGCCGCGGGGGCACGGGAAGGCAGCTCTGCGGTCCCTTGCGCGGCTCCACCAATCTGCCAGACCGCCAGGGCCCCGGCCTCATCAGGAACCAGGGCAATCTGCGTCCCGGTGGAGTCGAGCGCCAGTCCACGCATGTACTCGGCCGCGCCCGTTTCGGCCCGGGTCAGCTCAGCGAGCTCCGGAACGGAGTACAGTCGCAGTGTGCCGTCGCGCAGCACTGCGGCTGCCAACCGGCCGTCGGGCGTGAGCCGCACGTCTTCCAGCAGGTCGCCCAGATCTATGGGGCCGGCCACGGCTTGCTGCTGCTCCAGATCGTATACCCAGCCCCGCCTGAACCCGGCCACCAGGTATCGGCCGTCCCTCGAGATTGCCGCGGCGTTAACCTCCGTTTCCGGCGAACCCGTAGGCGGCGCTGCCTCGGCCAAGCCGGGAAGCTGACCCGCAAAGGTCTCTGTCCCGGTGGCCGTCTCGATGGTCTTGATCTCCCCGGCCGCGCTCACCGCGTGCAGCCGTTGGCCATCGGCGGAGAATCCGCAGCAGGGCGACCAGTGACCGAATAGCTCGGCGGTGTGCTGAAGCTCTGCGGTGTCGCGGTTCCAGACTGCGACTCGGCCGGTGCCCAACGAGGCCGCCAACCAGCGGTCATCGGCACTGAACGCCACTGACCAGCAACCTTCCGCGTCAGGCGGCGCGGCGAAGTGCCGCCACTCGTCGGAGGCGGTATCCCATAGGTGTACGTCCCCACGTACCGTTCCGACCGCCAGGTGGTCGCCCGCGGGGTCCGGCTGCAGCATCAGGATTTCCTCGGCCTCACCGAGGGGCGAGCGCAAATCTTGCTCTCGGGACAGATCGGCCGCGTACGCTTTGATTCCGTGCTCTTCGCCGACCACGACCATCTGATCGTGCCGCGCATAGGCAATAGCGCACCCGGGCGCGGACCGGCGAATGCTGTGCGTCGGCGTCAGGTCGAGGCCCTCTCGCTCCGCCGGACCTTGCACCGTCCTCGAGGAGGGCACTGGCGCTTGAACTTCCGCCGCCTCCGCCCGCCATAGCCGAGCTTCGCCCGTTTCGTCTACGACTAGCAAGGAGCTCGCTTGCGGATGGAAATCAATCCCGGTGATGAGCGATGTCGGGTCAGTCTGTAACTGATACCTTGTCTCGAAGGCCTCGCAATCCACTATCATGACGTCGCCCGTGGCCAGCCCCAGGGCCACCCAGGAGCCGTCCGGGGAAAAGGACGCCCGGTGAATCGTGCCGGGAACGGCGCGCGGAGGGTGCAGCTCCTGTTCGGTGGCCAGATCCATGGCCCAGAACCGGTCGGACCCGCCGGCCACGCGCCGGCCGTCGCGCGAGACGCAGGCGCAGTTCAGTCGGACGCCGCGCGGCAACGCCACACTCCGTTCCTCCTGCCCGGTCGCCAAGTTGAGGAACCTCAGCCCTTCCCCGAAAAACGCTGTCACCAGCGACTGATCTAGGGGCGAGAAGAACGCCAGCCGAATCCAGTTGGCGGAGGGCGTTGCATCCAGCACTACGCGCCCGGTCGCGTATTCCCACACAACCACCCGACGGCCGCTAAGGCCCGCGGCCAGATACTGCATGTCATCTCGGAACGCGAGGAACCATATAGGGACCTCCGGCGCCGGCGACTCCAGTTCTCGGTGCTCTTGGGTCTCGAGGTCCCAGCAGCGGACCGGGCCGCGGCGGTGGGCCACGGCCAGCGTCCGGCCATCCGGTGCCAACTGGAGCGCCTGAATCGGCTGGCTCTCTCCTGGCACTCGCAGCTCGCCAATCTTCTCCGACAGATCCCCCCGCCACAAGTGCACGACGCCCTCGTTGTCGCCGAACGCCGCGGCGTTGCCCTCGTGCAGAAACGCCGCGGCATTGCACGACTCCGCCACGCGTGTCTGAGCAAACGGCTCCTGCTCCAGGGCGCGGGGTCGGTACGTCACCGTCGGCTCGGCCGTGCCAAGGTCCGCTTGCGCCGCACCCGGCTCTACAAGCCCGGCTATCTCCAGCCCCGCCAGCAGCCGCCGCATCAGAGGACCGGGCTGACCGGCTAGCCGTCGCAGCCTGACCGGCGCCCGCGGGACCCGTCGGGCCGAGACAGGTTCGACTTCCGCTTCGGGTTCCAGTTCCGGCTCCAGCTCCACCTCCGGCTCGGGCTGGAGCTGCAGCAGCGGCGACGCCTCCTCAATTCCGGCCGGCTGGACCTCCGCGTGCCCCCACGCTGCGAGCTGACCTGCCTCCACCACGGCCACCAGCGCCTTCCCGTCCGGCGCAAAGGCTAGACCCCGCACGCTGCCTTCCGGAGCGAGAGTGAGGTCGTACCGCAACTCCATGGCCTCGACGTCATACAGCAAGACATGACCCTTCCGGGTGCCGACGGCGCCCAGCTTGCCGTTGGGGGAAATCGTCACGCCCGAAACGGTTGTGTTCGAGGGGAGATCAATGGTCAGCTCCTGGCCGGTGTCGAAGTTATACCGCCATGCGTGACTGGAGCCGCCGCCGAACAGGACTCGCCCGTCCGGGGTAGCCCAGGCACTGTTGGCCCGTAGAGCGCTCTCGCGCCCGCCAGTCTGCCAGTCCGCCACGACAGTCCGGTTGCGGAGGCGCAGGTCAGTGCGCACCAACTCGCCGCCCGCCGAGAGCAGATAGACGTAATCCTCGGTGGGATCAAAGCCGACCCAGGGCAGCCAGCGCCGGCCGTCCGGGAAAATGACCCGTTCGTACTGGCGTCCGGTCTGCAGGTCGCAAGTGATCACTATCCCGGTATTCAAACCGGCCACGAACCACCGCCCGTCGCGCCGCAACGCCGTGGACCAGCAGCGTTCAGCCTGCCCCTCGGGCCGGAAGCGCCGGCTCTGCCCGCTTCGCAGGTCCACCAGGTGGCCCGAGGCGTCGTGGTCGCCCACGGTCAAGTACTGCCCCTCCGGGCTGGGCCACAGGTGCAGAATCTCAGCGGAGCCGGGCCGCAGCGTCCGCACGCTCTGGCTTAAGTCACGGGTTAAGAACTGCAGCTCCCCCGAGCCCATGCCGCATACGATCTGAGACCCGTCCGCCGTAACAGCTAGCTGTTCGCAGTGCCGACCGAGGTCTCGTCTCGCATAGGGCTCCGAGGAGCGTGCCAGGATATCCAGCATGGGAGCCTACCAGTTGCGCTGAGGACTGACGCGCTCAGGATGTCCCGTCGCCGTCCGCTTGGTCCAGCGTTTCGCGCTGCTGCTGCGTGGGTTCGGGTTCGGTCCTCTGCTCCCGCCGCACGTGCAACGCGATGTCTTCGGTCTCCGGATTGCGCTCGAACAGTGCCGCGACCGTTCGCGCGATTTCATCGTGGCGGTCTTCGGGCGCTGCGCGGTCCTGGTCGTCAATCACAAATCGTTCGATCTGGCCCGTGTCCTGGTTGAACTGCATGTCAATCAATATGCGCTTGCGTCCGGGGGGCATAGTACCTCGCCTCGCTTTGCTCGCTCAGATCTCCGCCATCAGGTTGACCATCGAACCCACTTGATCGTCTCGGATGACGCGCCCGCCCCGCAGCTCAACCACGCGGAGCAAGGTCTGCCGGTACGTCTCGCCAATCAGGAAGTTGACCTCCTGCTGGACCTCTTCCAGCGAGGCCTCCAGGGCCGCGTCAGTGTCAATGCGCAGCTCAGACCGTCGCTGCTCGACCGTCTCTCGCAGCCTCTCCCGCGCCACCGCGGCCGCCTGTTCCTCCAGTTCCGGCTCCACCGCCGCTATCCGCTCCAGCTTGGCCTTCTCGCGCAGCGCTCGCTCCTGCTGTTCCGCCTTGCGTTCCGCCTCTTGCTGGGCCTCCTCTCTGGCCCGGCGTTCGGTTCGCCCGCCCCAGCCGTCGCTGTAGTATCGGCCGACCGCCTCCGCCGTGATCTCTCTTGGCTGACCGTCGCCGTACTCCAGCTCCATCCGAGCTCGACCCACAGCCGAGACCACGTCTTGCGCCGTCGCCTGGATGCGCAGGTCTCTGGTACCGGGCGTGTACAGCATCTCCACGCCCGCTACCTCCAGACGATAACCGTCGTCCGTTTGCTGCCAGTCTCTGAAGCCGCCCGCCAGAACCTGGTCCAGCGTCTCCAGCGCGAGGTCGCCCAACTCTTCAGCCAGGGCGATCTCGGCCACGATCTGGGAAGTGGCCTCCACCTGGCCGGTCACCTCTCGCTCTCGCTCCACCGCCTCCTGCCATTGCCCCACAATCTGCCTGGCGACCCGTACTACGACCCGTCGGGGATTACACATTGTTCGCTCCTCCTGTGGACCTCGAGCTGCTCCGGCCGCAGGCCCAGGTGGTTAGTCTCTCAATAATCCCCTACGCCCTTTGCCGTCCCGGTCTTACGCCGGCTCGGGCCCGGCGCTACGACTGCGGATTCTCCATCTGTGCCACGATCTCTTGGATCATTTCGTCAGCCCTGGTGAGGTGCTCCAGCACCGGGTTCGGCTCCTGCGCATTGTCGGGATGCTCCTCCAGCTCGTTGCGCAGGTGGTTCAACTCCCGCAAGGCCTGCAGGCGCTGCGTTCCCCGCTCTAGCTCCGGAATGCGGGCCTCATAGACCCTCAGATCGGCGACGATGTCTTGCAGCGGACGAGCCTGCACCTCCGGCGTCCAGCCGTGCCGGGACATGGTCTGGTCCACCAGCTCGCGTAACGTCTGAACCTGCGAAACATCGTTCCAGATGTGCCGCAGAACCCAGAAATCGCCGACCTCGGCGTGGTCGCGCTGCGCCCGCAATGCCGAGGCCGCGACCATCTTGAGCATCTTGATCGCTCGGCGGTCGCTGATGGTGATGCCCTCCGCTCGGATGTCCTGCAGCAGTGTGCGGTATTGCCCGGTGACCGGCGTGACGTCAATGCCCTGCAGTGCGGAGTGTAGCCTCCGGAGACCGTCGGTCGTGATCTCGGGCTGCACTGCGTCAAGGGTGTCGCGCTGCGCCACATCCTCCCGAGTCAGCGGCGTGTCAATGAACTCCTTGCGCTCCATCCTCCAGCCCAGATTCAGCAGCGACGTCAAATGACGCTCGTCCACATTCTCGGTGTACACCCGGACGACGAAGCGATCGAACAACGCCGCCAGCGATTCGTCCTCCGGGATCTCGTTTGTCGCGCCGAAGGCGGTCAGGAGCGGCACGCGAATCTCGGCCCGGTGGTTGTCACCTCCGGAGCCGGCAGCGGGCTGACTACCGTCGCCGCTCGCAGGTTCTCCCGCGCCGGCACCCACATGGTAGACGCGCTCATTAAGGATCGTCAGCAGGGCATTCAGAATAGCCGAATTGGCTTTGAACACCTCGTCTAGGAAGGCGATCTCGGCGTCCGGCAGCATGTTGCGAATGTTCCGCTGGAACACGCCCCGCTCTTGCAGGAGCTTGATATTGACTGGTCCGAAGATTTCGTTGGGCTCGGTGAACCGCGTGAGCAAGTACCGAAAGAAGGTGCCCGACGTCGTGCCCACTAGCTGGCCGAAGTTGCGCACTACCTGCGACTTCGCCGTCCCCGGTGGTCCCACGATCAGCAGGTGCTCCTGAGCGATGGCGCAGATCGCCATCAGCTCGATGATCTCGTCCTTGTCCACGAAGTCGCCCCGCAGTCTGTTGACCACCCGGCGGTTGAACCGGTCCACAAGCTCCCGGGTTTCCGGATCAAGCGGCATCGCTGGCCCTCCTATCTCGCTGACAGCTAGTGCGCCGGCCTCGAACTCGCACGCTTCTGGTCCACCTCCGTCTTCTCTCGCCGTTTCTCGCCGATTAGCAACCCGAACAACCGCGCATCCACCTCCACGCCCCGAGTAATCCGTTCGCGCCGGGCTCGTTGGAACAGGGAGGCGACCTCATCTCCGTTGAAGTTTTTGGTGTACTTCGCGATCAGCCGGAATAGCTCCGCCGGAATCTCGATGTCCCACTGGTCGTCCGGGTTCGGTTCTCCCCGAGTGCCCATGTTGAAGCGGTGCGCGTGAATCTGGGCAATCCGCAGCCGCGCCTCCTCATCCGGCAGCCCGATCTCAATCGGCGTGAACCGGGAGGGCCGCAGAAACGCCTCGTCTATCACGTCCAGACGGTTGGTCGTGCCGACCACCAGGATCTGTTGATCCTCGCGGAAGCCGTCAATCTCCGTGAGCAATTGCGCCACGACCGCCGCATTGGCCCGCGCCCCGCCGTCCTCGCCGCCGCTGCGCCGCATCGCAATGCTGTCGAACTCGTCGAACACGATGACGCTGGGCGCATTGCGGCGCGCCGTGGAAAAGATCCGCCTGATGTTCGCCTCCGCTTCGCCTACGTACTTGCTCATCACCGAAGGACCGGGGATGATCTGAATTGTTGCGTTCAGCCGATTGGCGATCGCCTTGGAGAACATCGTCTTGCCGGTCCCCGGCGGCCCGTGGAAAATGATCCCCCGCGGCATCAGCATCCGTGCGGCCTGAGCGCCGCCCAGGCTCTCTACCGTCGCGCTGTCCATCAGCTTGATCACATTCTGGATCTCTCGCTTCACGTCGTCATACCCGCCGATGTCCTCCAGGGTCGTGTCCGGAACCTCGATCTCCTCGCCGCTGCCCGTCTTGAAATTGCGCAGCTCGGACAGGCAGCGCTGGTTGTCATACTGCTCGCCGTCCGGGCAGGTTGCTGCCAGATACCGCATCGCGTTGCGAAACTGGATCGCGTGGAAGCCGGACACATTCTTGTATAAGATATCAGGATCATACTCCGACAGCTTGTCGAGCTCCGGGCGCGTGATCAGGTAATCCAGCGTCCGGGGCCGGTCCGTTGCCCCCTCGACGCCGCCGATGTAGCGCGGCAAACCGCTTACCTCCGCCCGAATAGCGAACCGGCTCGAGATCACCGCCGGAATCTCCAACGTCGGGTCCGCCAGTCCGATCAGTACCGCCGCCGGATACTGGTACAGCAGCTCCACCAGCTCCCGGGCCTCGCCGGCCAGCCCGCCGCCCGGCGTGCAAGTCAGCACGTCCAGATTGCGCAACACCAGCACCTCGTCCCGCTTCTGGTTCGCCAGGATCTCGCGCATTCTCTGGACGGACCGCGACGCGCCTCCCATGGCCTGGCCCATGATCGCCGATAGGTCCCGCCGCGACATCGGGTCCGAACCGCCCGTCTCGGGGGTCTGGCCCGGCGTCGACTCGGCCGTGTCACTCTCCTCTTGCTCCGGAAACCGGGGCTTGAGCCCGGACTCCATCACGATCTCACGAGCCAGATGGCTACCCAAGAGCTTCTGGCAGACGACCATCACGGAAAGCCGCTTGTTCAGATACTTGCCGAGCTGCTCGATCTC
>JALGUG010000251.1 GCA_029820995.1 Candidatus Zipacnadia bacterium | reverse complement strand
GAAACATGCACGAGATCCTGGACGAGCTCCGCGCCCAGAAGCTCGGCCGGTCCGATATGCTGGACTGGTATTACGCCAAGCTGTGGCAGCCCGCCTACGGCTTCTGGGTGCTGGCCTTCCACCGCTGTGACATTCTCGCCACGCCCCTTCTGGAATGCGCCGAATACAAGCAGGCACTGGAGCGCTGAGGGACCGCCCAGAGGTCGCCGGGCCCGCTCGAACGACAAGGCCGGCCGGCTTCAGTGACACTTGCCGGCACGCTGTTTTGCTTCAAAGGCCCAGCGTCGTTTTCGCCGCGCCGAACGTCTCTGTCGCCTCGGCCGCTGTACCGATCCCCACAACGACCCCCTGCAGGCCGCGCACGTTGAGGGCGTAATCCATGCCCTCTTGAGGCGGAATGCGCCCCATGGCCAGGGGCTTCATCGCCAGGCAGACCTTGCTGCTCTTCTCGATGGCGTCGAGCACCATCTCCACACAGGGGCACATCCGCCACGTGAGCTTGTTCACCGGCGTCAAGATCGCCGCAATGTCGAACTTCTCGGCCACCGGAATGGTCTCCCCGCCATTGTGCGTGGACATCGCCGGCACGATTCCCTCCGCCCGCAGCCCCTTGGTCAACTCCGTCATCTCGGGCCGAAAGGTGCGCTTCGACCGGAAGAACAGGCTGTCGGTCACCTGTCCGTGGATCAGCGCCACCTGGCACTCTACGCGCCGCAGGAGCTCGAGATGATCCCGCCAGTCCGGACTGACGATCACAATGGTCGAAAGCCTGACGCCGGTGCTGCGCTCGGCGCCCTCGATCGCCTCCGCGATGAGCTGCGCACGCTCCTGCCCGGTGCTCAGCACCATGCCGCGAACCCCCGCCTCGATCGCGGCCTCCATGACCTCCTGCATCGCACCCGCCGAGGCAAATCGCGCTTCGTACTCCGCCGCACGAGCCCTACTCAGGTAGGAGTACCCGAGAAAGGGATTGTGCCCCAGGAGGACCTGTGTGAAAGTGCGATCCTCGATTTGGAACTCCGGGAAGACGGTCGCCGTTGTCTGGGTCATGCTGTGCTCCTCGTACCTGGTCGCGGGCACCGCTCTGATGAGCCGCTGCGGGCACTGCCCTGTGCTCCGGGACTCGCCCACGCCCCTCCATTTCCCTCCGGTTCGCCGGGAAGTCGCGACTTTCCTTCGGCGCTCGCGTGTCACACAACAGGCGGCAAGACCGAACGAGAGCTGGCCCACGCTTCCACATTTCTTTGCGGACTTTTACCGTTTTCTCCGTAGTGTCTTCGAGGTAACTGCTGTAATCTATGGTCCGCAGTAGGGTCCTTTCGGCCACAAAGGGGCTGGACAGCCATGGCCAAGCGTGCCTTCACGCTGATCGAGTTGCTCGTTGTCATTGCCATTATCGCAATCCTCGCAGCAATCCTCTTTCCCGTCTTCTCACGCGCTCGCGAAAAGGCTAGAGAGACCGCATGCCGAAGCCGACTGCGGCAGCTTGGACTAGCGCTGCACATGTATGCGCAAGACTATGACGAATGCTTCCCCGTCGAGCCCTTTTGCGGCAACCCACACCCGCGGCCGGGACAACTCCTGGACGGCGTGATGCCGTACCTGAGAACCCGGCACATGTTCTATTGCCCCAGCGCCAAGGCGATTGAATACTGGGCCTCGCTTCCTAAGGACTACTACCAGCCCGGATCGCCGGCCGGCCAGCCAGACTCGGTTGTGGACACCGACGCCAACTGGGCCGCCGGGCACATCACCTACCGGTACTTCTCTTTCCTCTATTACGACACCGAGGCCAACGGAGGTCTGGGTTGCAACTACAAGTTCGCGCCGCGGCAGCTTACCGAGGCGGCCAACCCCAATTGCTGGCTGGCCTGCGACTACATTCGGCATTGGTCCATGTACCGACCGCACATGAACCCGAGGGCGAAGGGCGGCGGAGGGCTCAACGTTCTCCGATTGGACGGCAGCGTCTTCTTCCTGCACGGCAAGACGATACACGGGTACAATGCCGCCCCACCATACTAGCGGGCCCACCGGTGTACCCATGTCACTACGAACTGTCAACCGAATTGACAATCTCCTGCTGCTGACCGGCCTGGCCGTGCTGCTGGCGCTGGGGCTCCGCTGGTGGGCGCCCTGGCACCCGAGGCTGGTTGTCTGGTCTTGTGGGAGCAACTACGAGAGCCTATCCGACTATGCTGCGAGGTTCGAGCAGCGGCACAACTGCCGTGTGCGCTACGTCGCTGCGCCGGTGCAGTACTTGCTCGAGCTGGCGATGACCGCGCAACAGCCACCGGACGTGATCGTGGGGCGCGGCGGCCCCGGCTGGGAGGCCTTGCGACAAGAGGGCAAGCTGGCGGATGGGCCGCACTTCTTCGCCGTGGACCCGTATGTCATCGTCACCGCGCCGGGCAACCCCAAAGGCATCAAGGGTCTGGAGGACCTGGGGCGGGAGGGCGTACGCACGACGTATGCCCCGTGGGCCATGCGACCGCGCGGGAAGTGCCAGGGGCATCTGATGGCCGTGGTATCGGACAAGTTCTTCCCGGGGCTAGTGGAGCGGTGGGAGAACAACGCTACCGCGGTACAGAAGTGCGGTCGGAAGCTGGTGGACCCGGTCGTGCAAGGCCGGGCGGACGCTGTCATTGTTCCTCGGTGCTCGACAACCTGGCCGGAGCTGCGGGGGCGGATCGAGGTGGTGCCGATCGCGCCGAAGTATATGCTAGCGATGAAGCAGTGTCGCGCTAACGCACCACAGTGCTGCGGGGTCTTGAGCGGCGCGCGCCATCCGGACTTGGCGCGGCGGTTCGTGGGCGGCATGATGTCAGACCTGGGAAAGGAGGTGTTTGAGAAGCACGGCTACTTCCACATCACCTCTCCCCAGGCAAAGCCCTACGAGCCGCTGCTGCAAGTATTCAAGCCCAAGGACATGGCCGGTTGGCAGGTTCACCTGGCCCAGCGGCTCCGCGACGACGGCGCGCTGCCCAGCGCCCTGCGGCGGTACCTCATCGTGGCCAACATCTTCGGCCCCAGCCACTACGACGCGCGCAGCCGGTACGAGGCGGCGCGCTGCGCGGAAGACCTCGGGCTGACGAACCTGGCAGCCGAAGGCTATCGGCGAGTCGTGAAGGAGTTCCCGCGAAAGGGCAAGCGGGAGTGGGAATCTGAAGTGCTGCAGGTCGGCAAGCCCGTGCCGAACGTCACCAGAGAGCCCGAGGAGGTATGGGTCAACCGAGCGCAGGACGCGCTCCAACGCCTCGCTCCGGGCACTGGCAACCCGGACCACCGGAAGTGGATGGCGGCCTTTCCCTTGTCGCGGATTCGGGTTCGAGAGGGCGATCCGAGCAAGAACGGCACTCGCTGGTTTGCCAACGGCCAAGACCTGATGGCTCTGGGGCAGTACGAGTCTGCAACCCGGGGCCTCCTGAAGGTCGTCTCGTTGAACTATCCCAGCAAGCACATGCCGGCCGCGTGGTTCCGCGTCGGCGTCTGCGATGTCCTACGAGGCCACCACGACGTGGCACAAGCAACCTGGCAGCAGTTGCGCAGTCAGAGCGCAGGAACCGCCTGGGCGGCGAGGGCCGAGCAGGCGCTGGCGATGTTGCCGGGCGGCTCGACGGAGAACGCGGCGCTGCTGGTTCCAATGCCGCGGTGGACGCCCAAGTACGACACCCAACAGGAGCGTTGCATGACCTACGGGTGGTTCTTGTGGCAACATCGCCTGCCGCTCTTCAACTTCAAAGAGATGATCAAACTGCTCTGCGGCATCTACGGGCCACCCGGCAAGTGGGCAGCCGAGGCCCGGTTCCGCGCGGGCGTGTGCTGCCTGGCCCTCGGTCACCCTGGGGCGGCGATCCGAGAGTGGCGGATGGTCGAGCAGTATTATCCCCAAAGCCCCTGGTCGGTCCGTGCACGGCAAGCAAGGAACAAGCTCGCGACAGCCAAGTGGCCGCCGAAGATACAGAAGGCCGTACACGGAGCCCTCTGCGAGCCCGTATGGGAGCGATTCAAGCTCGGGAAGTCCTCGCCGCAGAAGCGCATGAACGGGGCCGAGGAGTTCTTCCGCGCGAAGATCTTCGAGGGCGACCAGGCCCTCCTGGAATATCACAAGGTCATGAGCGTCACCGATCCCTCAGGCCGCAAGAACGCCAAACTGAAGCCCAAGGCCGAACTGCGCGCGGGGCAGTGTCTCATGAAGATGGGCCGGCCCGAGGCGGCCCGAAAGCACTTCGAGATCGTGCTGACGCAATACGCCGATTCGCCGGCAGCCCGAAAAGCCAAGGAACTCTTGGATGGGCTCCCAAGGGCGTCGGCCGAGCATCAGCAAGGGGGCGCACAAACCTGAGATGCAGAGAATCACCATCTGGCGAAGATTGACGCAGATCGGGTTCTTCGTGGTCACGGCCGAGTGGCTGGCCATCGGCTGGCTGCGGTGCCCATTTTCGGTGCCCTTCGTGTCCTGCGCAAGCTGCCCGCTCACCGACTGCCCCGGCCGGTGGCTACTCACGCCGTTCCTGTTCATCATCGGGCTCGGCGCAGTCTTGTTTGGCCGAGCGTTCTGCGGCTGGAGCTGCCCCATGGGTTTGGTGGAGGACGCGCTCGCCAAACTGCCCAAATGGGAGTGGACCAGAGGACTGCGATTCGGGCGAGCGGATCGCGTGTTGAAGTGGCTCAAATACCCCTTCCTGGCACTCATCATAGCAATCGTTCTTAGCTCCAACTACCAGACCGCACGCCCATACGAGTATGTGGTACGAACGCCCTCAGTGTTCAATTTGGAGGCGATCGGCGTCGCGTGGAGGCTGGGCGGCGGAGCATATCAAGTGCGTACGGCACTGCTGATCGTGGCACTTGTGGGAGCTCTGGTGGTCAGCAGGATGTGGTGCCGGTACTTGTGCCCGCTGGGCGCGCTCCTGTCCCTGTTCAACAAGTTCAGCCTGTTCAAGGTGCACAAGGACGAGAACCTGTGCCGGAACTGTGCCAAGTATCCCCGCGAGTGCGTTCAGTTCACTGAGCCGGGGACGACTGACTGCGTGGTCTGCGGTGACTGCATCCAAGGCTGCCCCGCGGGCGCCATTGATCTGCGGTGGAGGGGAAGTAAGAGAAAGCCGCAGGCCCGCGAGCGTGAGGCTGCGGACGAATCCGCTGCTGCAGTCTGAGCTCTTGTTGCAACAGGGCCGCGGGAGGAGCACCTTTGCGCGCGATTGTCGTCGGTCGTTGAGGTTATGAAACCACTTCTAGCGGAATCTGATCCTCAGCGTTTCGCCCTCGTTGATGGTGAGAGGTTCCTCGAAGGTCACCACTGTGCCCTCCCGAGACGGACTAGCCCCCGCCGCGAGCTTCCGGCCGGCAAGCCGGGCGGACCTGACCGACTTTGCATCCACCGAAGTGCCGAGGGCCCTCAGTGCCAGTGAGCCGTACTTGACTGCCACGCTGACCTCGGCCCCCTTGGAGGAGGCCTTCTGGGCATACTGCCCCCAGCCTGAGCCGACGCAGAAGAAGGCCCGGAAGTCTCGCTCATTGACCCGCGGGGCGAAGCCCAAGTACTGCTCGGGACCGGAGTACGAGAAGCCGGAGAGCGCCAGCAGCAGCGCGTAGCTGGCCAGCGACCGGGCGTAGTGGTGGCCGCACTCGAACTCGTCCCACGGATTACGGCGCTCGCCGGTGTGCCGGTCGCGCACTCCCTTGACGATCGCGAGCCCCTCCTCGACATACCCTTCGTAGATCAGGTGACTGGCAACCTGGTACTCGATCCCACACCAAACCTCGTCAGCGAACCAGAAGGCGTACCCGGGGCGCTCGCCCAGCGGCCAGGTGGCGATCAGCAGGCCGGCTTCGTCGTTCTGGGCGTACACCCGGAGCGTACAGGGATGGTCGCTCAGGTCCGCGCGCCAGTTGTGTTTGAAGATCGACTGCAGCGTCTTCCGGACATGTTTGCGGTCATACAAGTAACCCAGACCCAACATCACGGCATACCATTGCCCCAGGAGTTGATCCGATAGGCAGCCCTTGCCGAACTGCCACTTGGGCCAAGCGCGGAACTTGTCATCCAGGCCGTGGCGCTCGGCCAGCCGACGCTGCGTGTCGGGCCAGACCTCGTGAGCCCGCGGGTTCACCCGTTGCTCGTAGTACTGTCCATTGAACAGGTTCTCATCGGACCAGGCCGAGCCGCGCTCAAACAACGCGTGGTACTCGCCGGCCTTGGCGTCTTCGCCCAGGTGCCGGGCGATCTCCTCGGCGGCCCGCAGGGCGCCGAGGTACAGGCTGCCCATCATCGTGTTGGCGCCATAGAACTCCATGTCATACGTATTGTGCTGCATCCCCTCCATCACGCCGTCCTTGTCGGCATCCCAGTACTTCCAGGCGAACTCCAGGGCCTTCTTCGCCTTCGGCCAGATCATCTTCAGCCACTCATCGTCGCCCGAGATCAACCATTCGCGGTAGACCTGGATCACCGTGCCCATCTGGCCGTCAGCGGCGGGATGGAACGAGGGTGTGGCCTTCGTGCCTAGGGGCAGCGGCATGCGGAAGGTCACGTATCCGTCGTCCATCATGCTATTGTTCCAGTCCGCCTCACGCATGGAGCGCTGCAATGCCGGGAACAGATACGGCAGCGCTTGGGCGTAGTTCCAAACGTGGGTGCAGGAACCCTCACAGCAGCCGGAGGTGTTGTTGCAGCCCTCGAAGGCATAGAAGGTCCCGTCGGTGAGGCGCAGGCACGTGTTGGTCTTGAGCACCGAAAGCTGCGAACTAACCGCGTCGAGGGCGACGGTGGGCAAGCTGGAGGACAGTAGCGTATCGCGGAACAGGCGCGTCTGCGCATAGAGACGATCGAAGTTGCGGTCAGCGTAGCGCGCCACATCCCAGGCGTCCCGCCACTGCGTTGCATACCAGTTCTCCCAGGTTACGCTGCATTGGCCGCCTTCGCATTCTCCCTTGTGCCAGTCCTCAAAGTTCGGGAAGTGCCAGCTCACGTAGAACGGCACCGTTTTGCTCTCGCCCGGCTTCAGCCTGACCGTCACAAACACTGTGCCGGTGTGACATGA
>JALGUG010000250.1 GCA_029820995.1 Candidatus Zipacnadia bacterium | reverse complement strand
CCACGCCGCCGCCTCCGCCGACTCCACCGGCAATCGCCGGTGCTGCACCTGCGCCGCCAGCACCACCCGCAGAAGCTCCGCCGCCGAGTCCTCCGACAGCGACCGCGCCGACCACCGCCCCCGCGTCAGGCACCATGATGCAGCGCCTGAAGGCCGCCAAGCAGCGTGCGCTCACGGAGCGTGAGCAGCGCTAGTACGCTGCCGAGCTCTCGCGGCCGAAGTGTCGCCAGATTGTGCTCGCAGATTGCGCCCCTCAGGTCGTGAACGAAGGACGGGTGCTCAATCAGGTCGGTGAGCAGTGTGTCCAGCCCGCGTTCAGTGAGCAGGTGCGCTGAGCGTCTCGATGCGGCGGTCAATGTGGTTGAGGGCTTGTTTGAAGGCCTTGAGAGTGCAGCCCATTTCGCCCAGGAACTCCCCCGAGAGCTCGTGGCCCGAGAGCCAGGCGCATGAACCGTCGTCCTCCAATTGCTGGGGGACAAGGCCCCGCCCGTCGTACGCCACCTGCTGCCAGACGCCGTGGTCCCTCAGCGGGTAGTACAGGTGTTCCCAGCCTCCGGTTGCCGTCTGGGCGCCCATGAAGGTGACCAGGGAGACGTTTGCGGCGGCCTTCCGGTCACGGGGATTGCCGGTGACCCGATAGTGCTCCGCCGAGCCCCACCCGATCTTGCAGTAGGAGGGCCAGTACAGACCCAGGGGATTGAGCCGCTCCTCGAAGGCCGCCAGCTTCTCGGCAGCGTCGCGATATGCCGCCTCTTTAGTGGCGAGGTACAGGTCCGCCAGGGCGGCCATCGAACAGCCGATATAGTAGAAGTGTTGCTTGGTCCCCTGGGTGTCCACAAAGCAGTTGACGTTCTCGCCCGGCTTCGGCTCGGTGACCAGAGATTCGGTCGTTGTGTCCCAGTTGAAGTAGAAGCGGCCGGGCTCGGCCTTCATGTGGGGCTCGTTCAGGTCAACCATCATCACCAGGAAGTCGCCGCTGCGCCGCGCCGGCTCCATCAGCCCGGCAGGGAGCGCCCACTCGGTGAAGAAGGACGTGAACAGGGGATTGAGGGTCTGGCGGTATTCGGGCAGGTCCTTGTTGCCGCAGACGCCTCCGGATGCGTGCTGGTACGTGAGGACCTCCTCGCGAATCTCGTCTCGCGCGAAGGCCGGATGCCGGATGGCCTCCGCCACCTTGCCGAAGGTGAGGAAGCGATACAGGAGCTGCATCTCGCGGTTGAAGGGGGGCTCTTCGGGGAAAAAGTACCGGGCCGGTCCCTGCTTGGCCTCGGCGTCCAGCCAATCGAGGAGCTGCTCCACCTCCGCCAGTCGGCCGTCTTCGAACAAGCCCCAGGTGACCTTGTGACAGTAGGACACATCTCGCTCCGCCATGATCGGCCCCTCCGGCGCGAATTGGCCGACCAGCCAGTTGCAGCCTCGCGTCATCGCCAGCGACATGCGCTGGATCAGGTCCTCGAGGGCCTGCTTCTCTGTGTGCAATTCGCGTAGGTTCATTTGCTCGATGGCGTTCACGGAACACCTCCTGTGGCGATGACGATGCTGCGACCCGGACGGCTGCCTCGGTCCCGGTTGGTCGCCTGCGGGCGCCGGCACTGGAGTCATTTGCCGTGCCCTCCCGCGAGGTTGGTCATTCGCCTGCGGCGGCCTCTGTTCCTCGTCGGGGTGGACGAAGGAGGGCCCAGGCAGCGGAGTCAGTGCGCTGTCGGCAGGGGGCGAGCGGCTCGGAGTCGAAACAAAGATGGCGGAGAGCTCTTCGCCAGGCGGGCCGTACGACCTGAGGTGAGATCATGCGCCATGTGCCGCTGTTACTGCTGACTCTGGCGGGCACCGTATTCGGACTGACCCTCGACAGGGACAACATTGGCATCTCCAGGATGATCCCCAAGGAGGGCGAGCAGGTCGTCTGGCAGGTGCCGGTCGCAAATGACGCCGAGGAGGCCTTCGCAGGCGACGTGACGGTCACGATGCGGTCGAGTCGGCGCGGCGAGCGGCTAGGCAAACCGATGTCGGTGACCAAGACGGTCAAGTTGGCACCCCGGCAGAACGAGGATTTCGCCTTCTCATGGACGCCGCCGCGGAACGGGTATTTCCGGGTGCTGTTCAAACTCCAGGGCACGGGCCAGAGCGTGGTCAGGGACGTTGCCGTCACGAAGGATGACGTGTACTTCGTGTGGTTCGGGGCGCCGAAGGAGTTCAAGTGGTGTAACGTTCCCACAACGGTCAAGAGGGAAGACGAGGCCTGGTGGCTGCGCCGGGGGGCGATCCCGGCGCAGTGGAAGGGGGGCGTGTGCTACAAAGAATGGTCGGTGCAGAAGTTCGTGGAGAGCTGGGGGGCGTCGGACTGGATCGCCATTGACGAGGTGGGCGGCCCCGGAGAGGTCACCGACAAGTTCATCGCCGCCTGGAAGCGCCTGAAGCGGCAAAAGCCCGACCAATGGATCGCTGTGTGGTACATGGGCGCGCACCAGTACTGGAAGGACGTCGCAGACCTCGTGGACCTGTTCGTCCCGGAGATCTACCTGAACTATCGCGGCAATCACCTGGGGCAATTCGACGCGTACTTCCGCGTCGCTCGCGAGGCGGGGGTAATGGCCCAGGTCATTCCGGGCCTGGGCATCAATCAGATCAAGGACAAGCAGAAGCGGGTTACCAACTCGCCGACCAAGGCGGACGTGCTGCGGCAGTTCCAGTACGTCAAGCGGACCGCGCCGGAGCTGAGGGGCATCGGGTTCTTTACGGCGTACAGCGCCGCGCCGGGAGTGGCCGAGTATGCCGACGCGCTGTGCGAGCAGTACTATATCAAGCCGGTGCTGACGCTGCAGAACCTCGGCGACCCCATCGCTGTGTCGGGCAAGCCGACGGACGAGAAGCGGACCGCGAGCGTCAAGGTCGGGAACGTGGGAGGCATGGACGCCGAGGATGTGCTCGTCGAATGGCGGTGGGGCGATCAGGGCGCAAAGCCGAAGCGCGAGACCGTCAGCGAGTGGCCCGTGGGGGAGGCGAAGACGTTCCACTGCGAGCTCTCGTGCAGCGTGGGATGGGCGCCGCTGGAGTTCCGCATCGTCCCGCGCGCGGGGTACACGGTGCTGGATGGGATTGCACGGGAGTGTGTCATCAGGCCGCCGCAGGGGTTCGCGCAGGCCGGCAGTGTGGTGATTCCCGCGGGCGCGCCCGGCCCGGCGACGGCGGCGCGGTTTGCAAGCGTGGACTCGCCGGGCCCCTTCCAGGCGACTGAACTCGTGGGCGGAATAGCCCGTCCGCTGGATGTCCCCTGCGCCTCCCTGCCGGCGCGGCCCGGCACGCAGGAGCAGTTGGTCGTCTTCCCCTGCGCCTCGAGAGCGGATCGCACGAGGGTGATTCTGCTGAAGCCGGGAGGGGGAACCGTCGCCGGGGCGCCCAGCTATTCCCGCGAGGGCTCGGTGCTCAGCGTCACCACCGAGTACTACCGCGCGAAGCTCGACCTGGCCACCGACCAACTGGTCTCACTCGGGCCTCGCGGAGGCCTGGAGAACATCTTCAAGGGCGCGTGGCACTTGCGCGCCGCCGGGCACGAGGGCTTCCAGCAGGCGAAGGTGCGGGAGCTACCGGGCGCCCTTGTGGTGACCATTCCGTACGATTCAGAGAAGGCCGCGGGCGAGAGCCAGTACGTGTTTCTGGACTACAGCCCGGCGATCCGAGTGGCGCGCTCGTGGCGGCCGAAGGGAGAGGTGGCGCTCAAGGGCGCCGGCGATCGCTGCGGGTTGTTTCAGCAGGGCGGGAGCTTTGCGCTGCAAGCGGGCGTCGGCGGCCCGGTGCGGCGGGGAGCGCTGCAGGACGGCAGGAAGTACCGTGACCTGCTGTTCGGCTACCTGGGCGAGCGCCCGCGGCCGGAGAACGCAGATAAGGCGGGCTGGATTGACTTCTCGTACGGAGCGGACGAGTTCGACGGCGGTCTGGGCGTGGTGATTGACTATCGCTGGCAGGACAGCGACACCAAGAGCTACGACGTGACGCGGCTGTATGACGCGAGCGATTGGCTGGAGGTGCTGTATCTGTGGGGCAAGGAGAAGACCTTCGTCCGGCCGCAGAAGTCCTGCGTGTACCTGATCCCACACCGGCGCCTGGACTTCACGGACGAGAGCATTCTGCCGCCGGCGCAAGCGCTGTGGAACCAGGTGCATGCCAGGCAGTTGGCGCTGGTCGGCCTCAGCGGAAGTAGGGTACCGCGCGCTCCTGGTTGATGTCGGCCTTCAGCATCTTGATGATCTCGTCCCCGAGGTAGCCGTAGACGAACAGACAGTAGCCGTGGATACCCATGCCTCGAACGAGCCGGATCTGCTCCTTGACGAGGTCCGCCGGTCGGTTCATCGTCTTGGCGCCGCTGCGCATGTACAGCGATAGGCCGGTGACGAGCTGAGCGTCGTTGTCGAGCGCGGCCAAGAACTGGCGTTCGTTCGTGCGCACGACGAGCGTCTGCATTTGGTAGTCCATGGGGATGACGACGTCAATCCAGCCCTTCCGAGCCCACTGCGCGGGGTCCTGGCCCTGGGCCGCGCCGCCCGCCAGATTGGAGAATACGGCTGCGGACATCATCGCCTTGGGCCGAACCGCCCTGACGCCTTCGGCCGTGCGACGCACCACGTCGCCCACGGCCTGCCTCTGCCAGGCCACCCACTCGTCGTCGGTCGCCTCGGTCAGCGGTTTGCCATACTGCTGCTGGAACTCCGCCCGGCACTTGTCGCAGTAGCAGCGCCCCATGGTCCGAATATAGTCCAGGTGAATGCCGTCCACCTCATAGTCGCGGGCGACGCCGACCATCAGGTTGACGACGAAGTCGCGGTACTCGGGACGGTGCATGTCGGCGCCCAGGGCAATCACGTTGCCCTGAGCATCAATCATGTCCACGCCCGGGAGCGTCTCGCGGAAGTGCTTGTCCCGGTACGTCACGCAAAACCAGGGATGGACCTCGAGGCCCGCCTTGTGGGCGCGCGGGATGAGGTAGGCGAGAGGGTCGAGGCCCTCCTCGACGCCGGCGGACATCGGGAACAGATCGCTCTTGGCCAGGAAGGTGGAGCGCACGAAGATATCGGGAACCAGGACGTTCAAGCCGGCCTCCGAAGCCCGAGCGACCACCTGCTCGATGCTCTCCTTGGTCATGAGGTCACTGGTGCTGACCCATAGCGCGCGCGTCTCGCGGATCACGCCGGCAGCGTTGCGTGGCAGCTTGACCGGCTCA
This sequence comes from Candidatus Zipacnadia bacterium, assembly GCA_029820995.1. Classification (GTDB taxonomy): domain Bacteria; phylum Armatimonadota; class Zipacnadia; order JALGUG01; family JALGUG01; genus JALGUG01. Next base: position 1,707 of record JALGUG010000250.1, on the reverse strand, counting down.
GGCCCGGCCCGCATTTCGGCGGCGGTCTTGCGCCCCTCGCCGGCTGTGAAGGTCTTGGTCACCTGGACCCGCCGGGGGCCCTCCGGAGTCATGGCGCTGACGGTCGCCTTGGCGGTCACCTGCCGGGGGACCGCGCCCTGGGGCAAGCTGGTGTTCAGCCAGCCGCTGGGCACATGCAAATAGTCCGTCTCCGTGGTGAGCGAGGCCTGCCACTGCTTCGCCTCGACGGTCGCCGCGGCGTTGACCACAGGGAATTGCTCTCCGTCGGCGTCCGTGACTGTGAGCTTCACTCGCAGGGGGCCGCCCGGCTGCCAGGTTGATTGAATCGCGGAGAAGTCGACCTTGAACTGGGAAAGATTCGCCAGTGTGAAGGTCAGCTTCTGGGCCAGCTCCGGTCGGTCAAAGAAGGGCGGTGGACTGACTACGTCCAGCCATTCGCCGCTCGGCTGATCCACCAGGAAGTAATAGTGCCCCCGAATGCCGACCAGGCCTTTGGACAGCGGCGGCCCGCGTCTCGGATCTACCGTAGCTTCCTCGACGCCGGCCTCTGCCTCGCCTATCTTGGAGAGGTCTATGTTCTCCCGGGTGTACAAGCTCGACATGCCATCGGTCCCATATTGATACAGCCGCCAGTACTCGGTGCCCAGCCGCGAGTTGAGCAACACGGGCGCCGTCTCCAACACGTTGTACTTGATGCTCAGGCGCAGGGGGATCTTCTCCGGGCTCGCCAGATGGACCAACTGATCGGCCAGCGACACATCGAGGAACTCCAGCTTACCGCCTTGGTAGCGAGCGTGCCCCTCGGCGCCCCGTCCCTTGAGCACAAGCACCGCGTCCTCGTCCGCGGCCAGCCACATCAGACTGCTCAGCGTCAAAATCCCCAGCAAAGTCGCACGCCTCATTGACCGTCCCCTCCCGTCGGAATGTGCAGCTTGTCAAGATGGAGTTGAGTCTCGCCGTGCCGGGAACCTGATAGCTTACCGGGGGCGTCTCTTTCGGACCTTGGCCCACGTTGCGGTCTTCAGGAAGCTCTCGTCGGCGTGTTGCAGCATCTCGATCCAGAGCGCCAGCGGAGCGGCGAAGCTCAGTTCTTCCGTGGCGACAAAGGGCCGCGCCGAGGGGTCGAACATCCCCAGCACGGCGCGAGGCGGGTCGTGTTGAGCCTCCCGCAGCGCGAAGGTGACTATGGTGCTGCAGCCCGATCCGAAGGGGCAGATCACAGCGTCCTCCGCCCGAGCATAGTTGGCCAGCCCGAGCAGACCCGAGAGCTCGTCGCCGGTGCCGAAGCAAATGACGATGGACGGCTCCTGATCCTCGGACAGCGCGGACATGGGCTGGAACACTGCATATCGAGCCGGCGCCGGCGCCACAGGGTTGGCTTGCAGGAACGCTCGCACCAGTTCAGGGGACTTCTTGTAATGCTCGCCTTCCGTCTGACCGGGAATGCCGGTGGAGACGAAGTACTCCAGGTCCGGGCGGCGCTCGCAGAACCCGAGGTAATATCCGCCTCCGGGACAGCCGAAGTGCTCGCGGTCAAAGTAGACGGTCTCGCCCCGACGAGCCCGGCCCAGCGCGGCGACCACGCACATCCAGCCGTCCTCTTCCGGGCGGAAGCCCCGGGGCTCCAGGTCAGAGTAGAAGAACGCCAGGGGCTCTTCGCGGAGACCAATGGTATCTTGCAGCTTGGCAGTTGCGGCTATCAGGTCA
>JALGUG010000249.1 GCA_029820995.1 Candidatus Zipacnadia bacterium | reverse complement strand
CTGGGCCTGGGGGTGTTTGATGTTCCAGTAGATCTCCCAGTCGTTCTCGCCGTGGAAGGCCTCACCGGTCATCACCTCCCAGCCTGCGCCGTGAGCTATAAGCGATAACTCCGCTGGCGCCGTGCACCTGCCGGCTGCCTGTTTCACGATCTTCACGCTGATGATCGTCTCCGCGGACGACGCGATCTGCATCGCACTCCAGAGCAGCAGGCCGGCCACTAGCATATCGGCTACGATCCGCTCGCGCATGGTTCGTTCCTCCGTAGCACGCCCGATCGTGCGGTTTTCCTCCTGCGCGCCGCACGCTCCTGCCCGGGCGTCGGGGCTCGGCGCACAAGGAAGAGCCGCCCTGGCGGCGAAATGGTCCGGCAGAGCCGGCAATCCGGCACTTGCCGTTCTATTGGGAGGTTGCTCATGTCCCACCATGAATATCGTTTCACTGCAGGCCCCTGGAATATCCACAGCGGGGCCGATCCGTTCGGCCCCCCGGTCCGTCAGGAGATCCCCTTCGCCGATAAGATCAAGAGACTGCACGAGATCGGCTACCACGGCGTCCAGTTTCACGATGACGACATCGTTGAGGCGGAGGCGGACTGGACCACTGCGGAGCGCACGGCCCGGGAGGTCAAGAAGCTGCTCGAGGAGCACGGCCTGGTCGCGGAGTTTGTGGCGCCGCGTCTATGGGAGGACCCGCGCACCATTGACGGCGCCGTGACGTCGAACGACCCCGACTGCCGCCGGTACGCCCTGGATCGCTCCAAGCGTTGTCTGGACCTGGCCCGCGTGATCGGCACGAACAAGATCGTGCTCTGGCCGGCGCGCGAGGGCACGTACCTGCGCGAGGCCAAGGACGCCAAGCTCGCCGTCGAGCGGATGACCGAGTACATCAACGCGCTGCTCGACCACGATCCCGAATGCCTGATCCTGGGCGAGATGAAGCCCAACGAACCGATGGACCAGGCCTACTTCCCGACCGTCGGCCACTTCATCGGGCTGGCCTACCGCACCAAGGACCCGGACCGCGTCGGAGCCCTGATCGAGAGTGCCCACGCCATCCTGGCGGGGCTTGACCCCTCCGATGAAATGGGTTACGCCCTGGCTCACGGTAAGCTGTGGGGCGTGCATCTCAATGACCAGAACGGTCTGAAGTTCGACGAGGACAAGTCCTTCGGCAGCGTGGATCTGCGTCGGGCCTTCAACCAGGTGCGGATCCTGGACGAGAATGAGTATGGGACTAACGGCGAGATGGTCGGCTTTGACGTGAAGGCGCTGCGCACGCAGAAGGACGAAGTGTGCTATCGGCACCTGGAGAACTCGCGGCGCACGTTCCTGCGCTTGCTGGAGGTCGTGCGGTCTGTGGATGCGGGCCGGCTCGAGCGGCTCCGCGCCGAGCGCGATTACGAGGCGCTGGACCAGTACATTCTCGACAAGTTGATGGGGATCGAGTAGCGCCATACCGGGACGGCTCGAGGGAGGGATGACTGTGCGCGCTTTGATGCTGGCCACGGCTTTGGGGGCGCTAGCCCCATGTCTGCTCGGCGCTGTTGTCAAGCTCCGGGCCCCGGTGATCTACCACATTGATTACGGCGACAAGTACTTCACAGATGAGACGTACGCGGAGACCTTCCGCGCAGCGCCGCCGGACCTGGTTCACGTCGGCAAGGCGGTCCCGATCACTCACGTGTGGGGGCCAGTGCCCGTGATGCGCGGCGAGAACCAGTACACCGGCGGGCCGGGACACACGCTCAGCCGCGAGGCGATCCGTTTGCTTTCGCCCGCGGAACTGGAGCAGAAGATCGCCACCATCACCGCGGGCGTCAAGCGGTTGCACGAGGTCGGCGTGCGCTGGGTCATGCCGTATATTGCCTACGGCACCGTAGGCGGGGACCACGAGACGCGGGAGGGCTTCTGGCACTTTTACGACAACTGGGACACCTACGCCAAATGGCTGGGGCCCAAGCCGCCGACCGATCCGACCACCTGGCTGATGCGCACCGCCGACGGCCAGGTCGCCCCCGGCCTGTGTGGTGGCCTGACACCCAAGTACTTCGCGCCGCTCAAGCGTTACCGGATGTGCGGGCAGAATCCCTACTGGCATAAGTTTCTGCAGTCGGTGGTGCGGCTCGCCGCCCAGTGCGGCTACGACGGCGTGTTCGTGGACAACAGTATCGTGGGCGGAGACAACTGCGAGTATTGCCGCCGGAGCCTGTTCAAGTTCCTGCAGACAGAGCTGTCCGCTGATCAGCGCCGGCGAATGTTGGGCGACAAGCCGTTGGCTGACGTGGTGCAGAACATGGCGGACGTACCGGCGGAGGTGCTCCTACGCTGGCGAGCCGCCTGCGTGCGGGACAATCTCGCCTCGCTGCGCCGCGCCGGCGCCGAGGTCAAGCGGGGGTTCATGACCTTCCCCAACTCCGGCGATTCGCGCACCGTGCGCGTCGTTGCCGACGGCTGTGACTTCTACATGTATGAGAGCATTTTCACCGCCGGTCCGCGTACCGGCACCGGCGTTCCGGTAAGTGGGCCGGTTACGATCCGCGCGGTTGCCGACCGGGCAGAACCTGCGCCGCCGATCGAGTATCCCCTGAGCATCAGAGATCGGGACAAGTTTGTCGAGCTGGACATTACGCTGAAGCTGGTGTCGGCGGTGCCGGTGGGCCGCGAGACCGAGATCGCTGCCCACGTGCCGCTGGTCGGCTCATCCAATCTGGACAGCGATGCCCTGGAGCACCTGCGGCTTGTTCTGCGGCCCATTGCCGGCGGCGCGGCGATTGAGGTCCCGTTCGAGCCCAAGACAGCCATCGGCGGCCAGGCCATTAAGGGCGCGCAGCGCCCGCCGCTGGACCTGATCGCGCGCGTACGCCTGGATGCACCAGGGGAGTACGACGTGTCCCTGGCCTTCGAGTTCACCGACGGCGAGCACCTGGACACGACCAGGCAACTACCGTATCGCGAGGCGCTGCGCTGGCCCGAGCCCTACCAGACGCACATCCCGGTGCTTCTGCTGACCTGGAGCGCCCCGGCGCGCATGGTCTTCCTGGACTACCGCCTGAACTCGAAGAACATGCCCGATGAGGTCCGCCAGCTTCACCTGGCCGAGTGTGCCGCCTTCGGGAACGCTGCCTCCACCTCCGCCCGTGGCCCCGCGCGCGACCTGTACTGCCAGTTCCTGCACGCCCACCGCGACCTGTTCGAGGGCGCCGTGCCCTATGCGCCAAGCGGCATCCTGTACGCTTACTGGGGCGGCAACCCCGTCGGGCGTGGTCCCGCCTCGGGCGTAAGCTTCGAGGAGATCCTCAGCCGGCGGCACTGCCTGCTCACCGGGTTCGTGGATCGGGAACTCTCCGCCGAGTACTTGGAGCCGCTGAAGACGCTTTATCTGGGCTCGGCCAACTATGACCTTACGCCCGGTCAGGTGAAGACGCTAATCGCCTGGGTCAAGGCCGGCGGCCGCCTCGTGTTCCGGTCGCCGGACATCAAGATCAACGGTGCTGACCATGCCGCAGTGCTGGGCGTTGAGGTGGATGGCGGCGCCTACGAAAAGTTGGGCCGGGGGACGCTGGAGCTGTTCAAGGCCGACGGTGCCGACCTGGGGGACGCACCGATCGTGCCCGGCGAGACCTTCCCGGCGGTTCGTTTCGCCGCGTATCGCCAGACAGAGCCGCGGGAGCGCCTGCTGCTGCACGCGGTGAACTATCAGGTCACCGAACACGCGGAGGGGTCGCCCGTAACGCCGGCCAAGCAAATCCCGGTGCGGCTGGCGCTACCCGACGGCTGGACGAAGGTCTCAGTCAAGTCGTACAGTCCGGGTCGCGCTGAGCCGGCGGCCATCGCGGTGCAGGTTAAGGCCGGTGTGGCCGAATTCACCATTCCACAGCTCGACATCTATGAGCTCGTGGAGCTCGTGCGCGGCTAGTTGCGACTTGCCCTGGCAGAAGGAGCACGGCACAGCGAGGTGAAGAGGGATGACCGAGGGCGGAGAACTGACCCGTGCGGAACGAAGGCTGAGCATCCTCTTGGCTATTCTGGGGTTCGCGTGTCTGGTGAAGGCCCTGTGCCTGTGGCTGCCGGGCAAGCTGCTGGAGCTGCTGGCGCGTCCGGTCGGAATCCCGCCGGGGGATCTCGCCTTGCTGGACAGTGTGCCGCTCTGGTGGTACGCGCTGCGGGCCGGCGGCGTACTGTATGTCGGGATCGGCCTGATGTTCTTGATCGCGTCCAATGATCCCCTCGGGCATGGGGCGTTCGTGCGAGTGGTCACGCTCTGCCTGGCGCTCTTCGCGATTGTGCTGCCCGTCTCGGGTGCGGTGCTCAAGCTGCCCATTCGCCTCTATGCCACCGGCGGAGTCGGTTCCCTCTTGTTGTGCCTGTTGCTGGCGTTGCTGTACCGGAACGCCTGGCGGTCAGTGGAAGCGACATGCGAGCCGGCAGAACCTCAAGCGGACGAACCATGACCGTCAGGCTTGAGCGGAAGTCGCGATAGGAAGTCTCCGGGCGAACTGTCGGTCGTTTGGACATGAGGAGGACCTCCAATGGCGGACAAGAAGCGGTGCCTCATGCTGGGCACCGGCGGGATGGCCGGTTCGTACATCTGGCGTTTCTTCCCCCATTTCAAGGAGCGGATGGAGATCGCGGCGGTGGTGGACATCAAGGATGAGCCGCTGCAGCGGGCCGGCGACTTCCTGGAGCTGCCCGCGAATCGGCGCTTCACCTCGGCGGCGGAGGCCTTCGCGCAGGTGGACGCCGACTTCTGCTGCATCGTGACGCCGCCCGCGGCACACAAAGAGGGCGTGCTCCTGGCCGCAGAGCGGGGGATGGACATTCTCAGCGAGAAGCCGATCGCGGACACTTGGGAGGACTGTGTCGAGATCTACCGCGCGGTCAAGCGCGCCGGCGTGAAGATGGAGGTCATCCAGAACTACCGATATACGTCGCGCATTATGACCTTCAAGGACGTGCTGACCAGCGGGCGCCTCGGGCGAGTGAACTACGTCCTCGGCCGCTTTGCCGCCGACTACCGCGACCCGAGAGCCTGGGGCGCCTGGCGTCACCGGATCCCGCACTCACTGCTCGTCGAAGGCGCGGTGCATCACTTCGACCAACTGCGGAATCTGGCCGACGCGGATTGCCTGACTGTCGCGGGCTGGGAGTGGGACCCGGACTGGGGGACCTTCGAGTATGAGTCGACCGCCCTGTTCGTGTTCAAGATGGCCAACGGCATGGTCACGCAGTACGAGGGGAATCTGATGTCCGTGGGCCATCAGAACTCGTGGCATCACGAGTACTACCGGGCCGAGTGCGAGGGCGGCGCCGTTGTGCTGAACAGCGACGACAAGGTGCGCGTCCTAGAGTGGCAGGGCCATGGCATAAGGATGGAGGAGTTGAAACCGATTGCGCCGCAGTGGCAGGGGCACGAGTATCAGATCAACGAGTTCCTCGATTGGCTTGAGGGCGGCCCCGCGCCGCGTACGGCGATTGACGACAACATCAAGACCGCGGCAATGCTGTTTGCGGCCATGGACGCCTCCGCCGGCAACACGACGGCGGATGTGGTCGCTAAGGCACGGATCGAGGTCTAGAACCCGGCGTTCAGCGCGGGAATCCCAGGGAGGAAACCGTGAAGGCTGGACACAAGCTCATGGCTGTTGGTCTCGTCTTGGGACTGCTTTATTGGGTGATTGATGCTGTCGTGGACCGGCTCTTCTTCGAGGAGGGAACGTTCTGGGGGCTGCTGATCTGGGACGTTCCTGCTCGTGAGGTCACTGAACGATTGCTCCCGCTCGGGGTCTTCGTTGCCTTGGGGGTCCTGATGTCAAGGCTCCTCGCGGAACGGCGAGTGCTGCAGGAGCAGGCCGACCGTCTGAACCAGGTGCTGCGTGCGGTCCGCAACGTGAACCAGCTCCTGGCCAGAGAGCAGGACCGGGACCGCCTGCTTCAGGGCGCCTGCGATCGTCTGGTGGCGGCCAGACCGTACTATTCAGCCTGGATTGTGCTGCTGGACGAGGACGGGAGCTTGGTCGGGGGCTGGGAGGCGGGCCCCGGGGACAGCTTGCCCCTGCTGCGCGAACTGCTACAGCAAGGGACCCTGCCGATTTGTGCACAGAGGGCGCTGGGGGAGCGGGGAGTTGTGTCCATTGTGGACGTGGCGGCGAGCTGCGGGGATTGCCCCTTGGCGGCCGCACATGCGGGCCGAGGGGTGATCGCCGCTCGCCTGGAGCACGCCGGACAGGTGCGCGGGCTCCTATGTGTCTCCCTTCCGGTAGATGTGGCCGCCAGTGAGGAGGAGCAATCGCTGTTAGAGGAGGTAAGCGGAGACATCGCCTTAGGCATTATCGCGCTTGAAGCCGAAGCTGAGCGGAAGCGGGCGAGAGCTCAACTGCGACAGAGCGAGGATCTGCTGAGAGCTACGCTTGAGTCCACTGCAGACGGCATCCTGGCGGTGGATGAGAGAGGACAGGTGATCCACTGCAACAGTCGGTTTGCTGAAATGTGGCGCATCCCGAAGGAAGTCATCAGAACAAGGGACGACCAGAAGTTGCTTGATTACGTCCTGGAGCAATTGCAGGAACCGGAGGCGTTTCTTGCGAGGGTTCAAGATCTTTACCAGACGCCAAGAGAGGCCTTTGATACCCTCACGTTCAAAGACGGTCGGGTTTTTGAGCGGCTTTCGTGTCCACTCATCAGGGACCAGAAAATGGCGGGGCGCGTCTGGAGTTTCAGAGACATCACGGAGCGGAAGCGGGCGGAGCAGGCGCTGCGGGAGAGCGAGCGCCGTTTCCGTGAGATGGCGGACCTGCTCCCGGACATGATCTACGAGACGGACGAGAACCTGAGGCTCACCTACGCAAACCGCGCGGCCCTCGAGACCTTTGGCTACAGCCAGGAAGATCTTGAGGCCGGGATTAACATCGCGGATGTGCTGCCTCCGGATGCGGCAGCTCGGGCGACCGAACATCTCGG
>JALGUG010000034.1:4600-32699 GCA_029820995.1 Candidatus Zipacnadia bacterium | reverse complement strand
GGCCCTGAACTTCGTCACCGAGGCGCACGGTCCGAAGAAGCTGGCTCGGTACTCGCATGTGGTCACGATGGTCACGGACGGCAAGAACCTGGGCCGGCTCGATTATCGCAGCGTGCGGCAGTATGCACAGGAGGGCGGCCAGGTGGCCTCCTGCCTGTTCGAGTACGCCAAGAATCGCCGGCTCACGTTCAGCAAAACGCACGTCGGCAACCGGATGGAGCCGGCCTTCCGTGTCGCGCGCGAATGCGACATCACGCGCGGCTACCAGCTCGGCGACGAGGTCTGGTGGTACGGCGCAGTCTCCAGCGCGCCCGATACGCTGTACATGAACCAGCTCGTGCAGCGGCAAATCCTGGATGTAGTCGAGAGCAGCCGCGTGACAATCCTCGGACGCTCGACGGTCAACGGCGGGGCCGTCATGCTGGAGGAACAGGTCGGGAAGGGGCGCATCTTCGCCAGCGACCTGCTCTCGCCGGGAGCGCCGTTCTTCAACTGCAAGGGCAGCACGAACAAGTTCCTCTTCCTGGGCAACTTCATCGGCGGCGCCGTGCGCTACGGCAAGCACTATCCGCGGCGGCTGCCGTATGACCAGTTCGTGGAGCTCATGCAAACCCTCGCGCAGGAGCACGAACGGCTGCAGATGGTGGCGGAGGGCCCCTGCAGCGACGGACGGCAGATGTGGAGCCTGCGACTGGGGGACCCCGCCAATCCCACCTTCTACGCCGGCGCGGCGATCCACGGCTGGGAGTGGGAAAACTCGTACGGCCTCCTGCGGCTGGCCGAAGTGCTGTGCACTGAGCCCCACGTTGAGGGGCTCGATACCACCAAGCTGCACTTCGTGCTCGTACCGGTCCAGAATCCCTGGGGCTTTGACAACTTCACCCGGCAGAATGCGAACGGCGTGGACCTGAACCGCAACTTCGAGACCTTCTGGAAAGAGCTCCCGATGCCCCAGGACGTGGCGATCCCGTGGGACTACAACTACAAGGGCCCCCGCGCCGCCTCAGAGCCCGAGACGCAGATCATTCAGGGCCTGATTGACAGATACCGGCCCCGCGTTGCCATCGACTTCCACACCGCGGACTATATCCTGCTTGTGCCGCACGTATTCGACGAGGGCATGATCAACGGTATCCAGGAGGACATCAAGGCGCGGCTCAAGGACCGGTATCTGTGCCAGGCGCCGTATAACGGCCCGTACCAGCAGGTCAATATGGAGAAGCGTAGCGAACGGCAGAGGCTGCCATATCTGATTACGTACGCTGCCGCCCAGGGCACCCCGGCCGCCTTCCTGATCGAGATGTCCGGCAACCGCGACGATGTGCACGCCCTGGTGATGAACACGGACACGGTCGTGGAGATCTGCCTGGCAGCCGCGAGCAATCAGTTATCAGCGGTCCGCAATCAGGCGGCGGGCAAGCCCTGACGCTGAGTGCTGACAATTAGACGCTCGCATCATTGGCCAACGACACGGCGTGCCGCATAATGCCTTCGCGTGTCATGTCCGCTCGGCTCAGCTCGGCCGTCAGCCGGCCCGCGTGCAGGACCAGCACTCGGTCGCAGACATTGATAATCTCGTCCAGCTCGCTGGAGATGAGCAGAATCGCCAGGCCCTCGTCCGCGAGCTCGCGGATCAGGCGATGAATCTCGGCTTTGGCACCCACGTCAATCCCCTTCACCGGCTCGTCCAGGATGAGCACCTTCGGCTGTACCGCCAGCCACTTGCCGAGGACAACCTTCTGTTGATTGCCCCCCGAGAGGTTCCGGGCCTCCATTTCCGTGTTGGCCGCGACGATGCCCAGCCGTCTGATCTCCTCGCGTACCAGCTCGTACTCCTCCCGCGACGGGACCACGCCCCAGCGGCTCAGGCGCGGCAGCGCTGCCAGCGAGGTGTTCCACCGCACGCTCAGCTCCAGCAGCAGTCCCTGCAGTTTGCGGTCTTCGGGCAGGAGCCCCAGTCCGGCGCGGACCGAGACCGCGGGAGCACGCGGAGGCAACGGTCGGCCCAGCAGCTCCACGCTGCCGCGGTCGTACGCGTCGAGGCCGAAGATCGCTCGTGCCACCTCGGTACGGCCGGCACCCACAATACCGAACAGGCCCACGATCTCGCGGGGATGGACTTCAAACGACACGTCATAGAACGCGCGGCCTCGGGACAGACCCTTCACCGACAGCGCCGGCGGTTTTGCGGGGGCGGGTCTGGTGGCCTGTGCCAGCGGCACTTCGGCCGCTTCTCCGACCATCAAGCGGATCAGTTCATCGGGAGTCGCATCCCTCACTCGCATGGTCCGTACTAGACGACCGTCGCGTAGGACCGAGACGTCGTCGGCCAGGGCGAACACCTCGTCCAGCTTGTGAGAGACGTAGAGAATCGTCATCCCCTCCGCACGGAGGTGACGAATCACGGCGAAGATCCGCTCGATCTCATGGTCTGTGAGCGCACTCGTCGGCTCGTCCATGATCAGAATGTGCCGCGCGCCGTGCAGTGCCCGCGCGATCTGGACGAGCTGCTTTTCCGCCACGCCTAGCTCGCCAACCTCGGTCTCCGGGGACACCTCCAGTCCCACGCGCGCCAGCAACGCGCACGCTTCATTGTGCATCCCGCGGTGGGACACCCAGCCCAATCGGGCCGGCTCGCGGGCCAGGAAGATGTTCTCCGCCACCGTTAGGTTGTTCGCCAGCTCGATCTCTTGGAATACGATATCCACGCCGGCAGCGCTGGCCGCACCGGGGTCTATCGGCTCAAAGGGCTCTCCCAGCAAGAGCACCCGCCCGCGATCGGGTCGGTGCACGCCCACGAGGATCTTCATCAGCGTTGACTTGCCGGCTCCGTTTGCGCCGACCACAGCGTGCACCGTGCCGCGGCGGATGCTGAAGCTCACGTCCTCCAGGGCGTGGACGCCAAAGAAGTGCTTGGTCAGGTTCTCCAGAGCCAGGACAGCCCGGTCTACTGGCTCGCCGTCTCCGGCTTTGCGTTCCATTTGTCCCACTGCTCTTTGTATTCGGCGACGGAGTAGCAGCCCAGCCCGCGCTGCTTGGCATCATCACGCTGGGCTGCCGTCGGGGCCTTGAATACCAGGTCATAACCTGAAGCCACGAAGTCAGGATACGTCTTTGCGCCGGTGCGCAAGTTCTCTAGGATGTGAACGCTCTCGGAGCCCCAGGCGAAACAGCGCTGGGCCACCAAGCACTGAACCTGTCCGGCCTCCACGTAGTCCCATTGCTTGGGCAGAGCATCCACGGCTACGACCTTGGTCCGGTCCGGGTCCTTGACCGAATCCAGCGCGCCGTCGAAAAACAGCGGCCAGCCGCCGACCATGATCCAACCGCGCAGATCGGGATGCGATTCCATAGTCGTGCGGATCTGCTCGATCCCCTTCTCGCCTTTGTCGTCACAATACAGCACCGGGAGAATCTTGAGATTGGGGAAATCCTGGGAGTTGAGCACCGACTTGGCGCCCGCAACGCGGACCTGGAGGTTGGGTGCGCTGGACTGACCGGACATAATCGCCACCTCACCCGTCATCTGCTCCTTGCCGCCGCAGGCGGCGATGAGCTGATTGGCCAGCTCCTGGCCCACAGCCTCGTCGGAGACTGCGTAGAACGTGATCCGCTTCGAGTCAGGACAATCCGAGTCGAAACAGATGACATTGATCCCCTTGTCCACGGCTTCGTTGATCGGCTCCCGGACAGCGTTGGCATCTATCACCGAGATAGACATCCCGTCCACACCCTTGGCGGCCAGGCCCCGGATCACCTCGGCTTGCTCGGCCGGCTTGCCGGTCTCCGAGGACTCGTAGATGATCTTCACATGGGGGCCCAGTTCGGCGGCGGCGGCTTCGGCGCCGCGCTGAGCCAGCGTGAACACCGGGTTGTTCAGCATCTTCGGAATGATCGCGTAGGTCACTTCCTCCTGTGGCGCCGTCGGGGGCGCAGCGGTGGAGCTTTCCGGCGGCGTGACCTCCCCAATCGGTTGTGGCTTCTTGCAGCTCGTCAACACCGTGACCAGTCCGAGAACGATCAGGACTACCACCAGCACGCGTGCTCTCATGGCAGGGCTCCTCCGTGGCTAAGTTGCGCGTCTCGCGCTGAGACGCTTCAAGATCAGGTCAACGAGAACAGCCAAGATAATGAATGCGCCCACGGCGATCTTGGCACCCGACTCCGGAACTTCGTGGAACACGAGCCCATCACGCAGGATCTTCACGATCATGGCGCCAACGATTGCCCCGAGGGGACTGCCGCGGCCCCCCGTCAGACTCACGCCGCCCACCACAGCCGCGGCGATGATGTTCAGCTCATCCCCGAGGCCCACGCCGCTATTGATCCCCTTGAAGCGAGCCACGTAGAAGATCCCCGAAATGGCGGCCAGTCCACCCGCCGCGGCATACGTGAACAGCTTGATGCGCGGAACCCGAATGCCGGCATGGCGCGCGGCCTCCTCCCCACTCCCGATGGCGTGGACATACCGCCCCCAGCGCGTTCCTACCAGGAAGAACGCCGCCAGGACCGCCACCACAATCATGACGACCACGCTCAGATGAATGCCGCTGAAGCCCTCGTGGCGAAAGAAGTGCGTGTCCAGCTTGAGCAAGGCCGCCTTGCCGGCCGCGCTGAAAGGTCGCAAGCTGGAGGGCAGGTGTTCGGCGTGCGTCAGCAGCATCGCCAAGCCGCTGGACATGCTCATGGTGCCCAGCGTGACGATGAACGGCGGAATGCCGACATAACCGACGCAGGCTCCGTTCAACAGACCAAAAGCCAGTCCCACCAGCAGCGCACAGAAAGCCGCGGCCCAGGCATTCACCGGGTGCACCGGATGCGACATCAGCAGGGCCATCACGCATCCGCACAAGCCATACAGCGCCCCGCACGATAGGTCAATGCCGCCCAGGATGATCACCATGCTTGTGCCCACGGCGGCAATGCCCACCAGCGAGCCGAAGCGCGCAGCATCAAGCATGTTGGTCGCGGACACAAATCGCGGTCCTGCAAGCCAGAAGGCGAAGAGCTCGAGGATGAACACGCCGACGATGATCAGCTCGCGTGGCCGGAAAACGCGCCGCAGCAGATAGAAGCGAGGTTCAGTTGCACTCGAGGTCGCCATAGTTGTTCGATACCGTCTTCGCCGTTCACAATTGCCCGGGGGAACGGCCAGCACCGGCTTGACTGCCGATGTCGTGCCGCCCTTAGCGTCGCCCCATCTCGTCAATCGCCTCCAGATAGCACTCGACGCTGGGGATGGGCACTACGTACGGAATGTGGTTGCCGACCGCATAGAAATAGCCGGGACAGTTCCGGCCGAACTCCGTGCAGCGGCGCACCTCGGCGCGGATGTCCTCCGGCGTCCCGAACTGCAGGATACGCGAGTCGATGTTGCCGACAATGACGTGCGTCTTCCCGTAGCGCTCGCAAATGTACTGAAGGTCCGTCAGTGGCTCGAAGATGAACCCATCCGCTCCGGCCGCGGCGAGATCGTCCACGTACTCGTCGAAGTTGCCGTCGGAGCAGAACAGCACCTTGCAGCCCGCCTCCCGCAGCGGTGCCCAGAGCTTCTTGTGCCGCGGGAACACGTAGCGCCGCATCCATTCCGGCGAAAACACCGTGCCGCTGGCCCAGACGATATCGTCGTGGGAGATGAATACCTTCACCCCGGCCCGCACGTGTGCCTCGGAGACCAGCAGACTGATTTCGGTGAACCCGTCGAGGATCCGCTCGAAGCGGTCGGGATCGTCCACGGCCGCCTCCAGGAACAGCTCCCAGCCAAAGGTCCTAATCGGCCAGGTGAAAACGGTATTGTAGAACCCACCCGGAAACACGGCCTCCGGATAGGCCCTCTGACCGTTCTCGCAGTGCCGTCGCACGTCTTCCGTGAGCTCATCCAAGGACGGAATCTCCGCTGCTTCCAGCGGATCGAAGGCCAGGACATCCTCGGCCGTCTTGAAGGGATACTCCGAGTGCCAGGGCGTTTCGGTTTCATAGAACTTCGCGCGCCCCATATCGGTGTTTGGTGTCTTCCAGTCGCGCCCGTACGTGGACCAGATCAGGTCGTAGTCCAGCGCCTTGGCCAGCGCCGGTCCGGCCTTGCCCCGTCCCTCGTCGCTCTCGGGGTCGAGGCCCGTCACCTTCATGATAAACTGGCGGTGCGAGATGTACTCCGTGTGCGGGATCTTGTCCGGCATCTCCAGATTGATTGCCTGCCAGCCGCGTTCGTAGCTCATGGTTGGTCTCGGTTCGTACCCTCCGGCCTGGTCCCTCCCGGACCCGCCTCACACATGGGCGCGTCAGTGCCCTCGCGCCGGGACTACGACGGCAGCAAGGGCCGCAGGTACTCCAAGGCCTCGCGCGCTGCCTGCTCCTCGTCCGGGATCCCGTGCCCCAGCTCCAGCGAGAGCACGCCCTGATAGCCAACTTCATCCAGAGCGCGCAGAATCGCCGGCCAATCAAGCACGCCCCGCCCCGGCGGCGTGAAGGCGAACTGCTCCCCGCCGCCCATGTCCCAGGCCCGGCCGGCAGCAACGTCTTCCGCGTTGAGCGGCGTCACAGTTGCGTCTTTGCTGTGTGCATGAAGAATGCGCTTGCCGTAGGCTCGAATAAAGGGCACCGGGTCCTCGCGATGGTAGGGGAAGTGGCTCGGATCGAAGTTGACGAACAGGTCGTCCCGTCCCAGCCGCTCGAACAGAGCCTTTGTCGTCGCCAGGTTACCGATGTGATAAACGAACACCGGCTCGATCCCCAGCCGCACATCCGCGTCCGCGGCATGTTCCAGGAGCTCCTGGTATGCCTCCACCAGGCAGGCATAGCCCTCGTCGGCCGACATGCCCTCCGGCAGCGGTCCCGATACCGTGTGGACGAACTCGACGTCAACGGCAACCGCCAGATCGAGCACATGCTTCGTGTGGTCAATGCGCGTGCGAACCTCCTGGAGATTGCTGGACAAGTAGTCCACATGGCACTGAAGCGCGGAGACCTCCAGATCCAGGTCCCGGATCTCGGCGACAATCTCGCGCGCATCCTCGGATGCGGTACCGCCCAGATCCGCCACATCGCTCCCGCCAAAGGGCCGGCAAGCGCCCAGTTCCACGTGGGTGTAGCCCATCTCCTTGGCCAGCTTGGCACCTGCAACGAAGTCCGGCGACTTGAGGCCGGTCACGCTAATCAGAAGGCCAAGATCCATCGGGATCTCCCCCTTGCTACGTCCTGCCTGAACTCTGGCCCCGCCGATGGTTGTTTCGTGACACGCCTTGCCGGTTCCTGCGAAGAACCCTCCTTCTCTGTGTCGCGCCTCGTTCGGCAGGTTTGAAATCGCGCCCGCCACCGTGTATACTATCGCAAGCAGCACCTATTGCAGCCCAACTGAAGCAGGAGGACGCACTCATGTCACCTCGGCGCAAGAAGAAACCCAGCCGAGCCGTCGAGGCACTCAGGTTCTGGGGTCTGGTCTTGTTGGTTACTGCCGTCTGCGCGATAGCCAGCTTCCATGTGGCAAAGCATGTGGTGGGGGAGGCCCTAATGCGCACCGAAGCCCCTAGGCCCCGGCCACGCTTTGCACAGCAATTGCCGCAGGAGGCGGAGGAGGAAAAGAAGCAGCCCGAAAGCGACGAGCCGCCGCTGAAGCCGATCATCAAGCTGCTGCAGCGCCAGCCCACCGAACTGGAGAAGATCCGCGCGAAGCAAGAGAAGGACGAGGCGAGCAAGACTGAGGAGCAGCAGCCTGCGGCTGAAGAAGACAGCACTGTCGCTCCGGAGCCGCCTCAGGAGGCGCCGGTGGTGCCTGTGTCTTCACCGGAAGCACAGGCAGAAAGGCCGGCCGAGCGAAAAGCCGTGTACACTGTGCGCGTCGGCTCCTTTGCCGATAGAGAGAATGCCCAGGCCGAGGTGCGGCGGCTGGCCGCTGACGGCTACCAGCCCTTCATAACGACTGTCGAGATCGGCGGCGAGACATACCACCGAGTAAACGTGGCGACTTTTCGGCACCGCAACCAGGCCACTGCTCTCGTGAACCAACTCACCCGCGAGGGCTATGACGCCACGGTCACCGAGGAGGAGGC
Source organism: Candidatus Zipacnadia bacterium (assembly GCA_029820995.1). Taxonomy (GTDB): domain Bacteria; phylum Armatimonadota; class Zipacnadia; order JALGUG01; family JALGUG01; genus JALGUG01. Next base: position 24,651 of record JALGUG010000034.1, on the reverse strand, counting down.
CGAGCGCTAGCTGGTGCACCCGCGCCGAGTGGCCATCATCGTGTTGGACAGCGTCGGGGTGGGCGCCCTTCCCGACGCTGCTGCCTTTGGGGACGAGGGCAGCAATACGCTGCGACACGTGCTCCAGGCAACGCAGCTTGAGCTGCCCAATCTCGTTGCCCTCGGCCTGCACCGCCTTGAGCCTCTGGCCGGTCCCGAAGGCGGGCCGATTCTCGGGAGCTGGGGGCGGATGGCCGAGCGGTCGGCGGCGAAGGACACCACAACCGGGCATTGGGAGTTGATGGGGCTCGTGTCCCATCGGGCCCCGCCGACGTATCCCGACGGCTTTCCCTCCGAGATCATCGCCGCTCTGAAGCAAGCGACCGGGCGTGGCGTCCTCGGCAATCGGCCCGCCTCGGGAACCGCGATCCTGGAGGAGCTGGGCGCCGAACACCTGCGAACGGGCGATTTGATCGTCTACACTTCCGCCGATAGCGTGCTGCAGATTGCGGCCCACGAAGACCTCGTGCCCGTCGCTGAGTTATATCGCTGCTGTGAGTTGGCTCGCCGGATTATGACCGGTGAGCACGCCGTGCTGCGAATTATCGCGCGCCCCTTCGTTGGGCAGCCGGGCTCCTTCCGTCGCACCGAGCGGCGGCGTGACTTTTCGCTGCCGCCCCCGCAGGCCACGGCGTTGGATCACTTGCAGGCGGCCGGCGTGGCGACCTACGGCGTCGGCAAGATCGGTGACATCTTCGCGGGCCAGGGCCTGACCAAGACCATCCACACCGGCAGCAATGCCGACGGCATCCACGTCACGCTCGAGCTCCTTCGTACGCTACCCTACGGCCTCATCTTCACGAACCTCGTTGACTTCGACACGCTCTACGGACACCGCAACAATCCGCACGGGTACGCGCAGGCCCTCCGAGAATTCGACCTCGCCTTGCCTCACCTTCGATCGGCCCTGCGCGAGCGGGACCTGCTCTTGCTGACCGCCGATCATGGCTGCGATCCGACGACCGACAGCACCGACCATTCGCGCGAGTACGTTCCGCTGCTGGTGACGGGCGCGGCGCGGTCGGGTGTGAATCTGGGCACACGGGAGACCTTCGCGGACCTCGGGGCGACGATCTGTGAGCTGTTCGAGGTCCCGCGCCCCGCAAATGGCCGCAGCTTCTGGGCGGCCCTCGCTCCGTAGCAACCGGCCCGACGGCTCGGCCGCAACGGTCCACGGGAGAGGCGGATGCCACTATCTGCCGTTGACATTATCGCCCGAAAGCGCGACGGTCTGGAGCTCACCGCGGAAGAGATCCGATTCTTCGTCCGTGGCGCAGCGGACGGGTCCATCCCCGATTACCAGATTGCCGCCTGGCTCATGGCAGTGGTGCTTCGAGGCATGTCGGCGCGAGAGGCCTACGACCTGACCGACGCGATGCTGAGTAGCGGCGAGCGCATATCCCCGGACCTGCTGTCCGGCTCCACGGTGGACAAGCACAGCACGGGCGGCGTCGGCGACAAGACCACGCTCGTGGTCGCGCCGATCGCTGCCGCGGCGGGCCTGACGGTGGCGAAAATGTCGGGCCGCGGGCTGGGGCACACCGGGGGGACGCTGGACAAGCTGGAGGCGATCCCCGGTCTGCGCACCACGCTGACGGTGCGCGAGCTTCTCGCCCAGGCCGCCCGCGTCGGCCTGGCTATCGCCGGGCAGACGGCCGAGCTGGTACCCGCCGACCGGGCCTTGTACGCTCTCCGGGACGCGACAGCCACGGTGCAAAATCCGGCGCTCATTGCCGCGAGCATTATGAGCAAGAAGCTGGCCGGCGGCGCGCGAGCCATCGTGCTGGATGTCAAGGTCGGCCGCGGCGCCTTTGTCAAGGACGTCGAATCGGCCCGGGAGCTGGCGAAGTTGATGGTGGATATCGGCGTCCGGGTTGGAAGAAGAATGTCGGCAGTCCTAACCCGGATGGACGAGCCGCTGGGACAAGCCGTGGGCAACGCCTGCGAGGTCGAGGAGGCCGCGGCTACCTTGCGTGGCGAGGGTCCTCCCGACTTCAGCCGGCTTTGCCGGGTGGTGGCAGGCGAGATGCTGGAGCTGGGCGGCGCAGCTCCGGCGGGCCAAGGCGAGGCGCGGGCACAGGAGGTCATCGCCACGGGCGCTGCCTTCGCGAAGTTGAGGGAGATGGTCGAGGCGCAAGGCGGGCAGCCGCGGTCGCTGGATCAGCCGCTCTGTGGCTTGCGACCTGCCGTCGAGCACGTGGTCGTCGCCCCCCAGCAGGGCATTGTTATCAGCGTCAACGCCGAGTTGATCGGGCGGGCCGCAATGCAGGCCGGCGCTGGACGTCGGCGAAAGGAAGACACCGTTGATCCCGCGGCAGGTGTGCGGCTGGTCGCGAAGGCAGGGGATCAGATCGCGCCCGGAGAGCCCCTGGCGCAGGTTCTGGCGTCTTCGCCGGAACAGGCTGGTGCTGCCGCCGACTTGGTGAAGGCGGCTTACCGAATCGGCGATCGCCCGCCCGAAAGGGCGGCACTAGTCCTGGAACGAATCAGGGGGAACCCGCCACAGGGACGCAGCGACCAACCGCGTTGAGGTGTGACCAATGCCTGAGAACACTTGGGCGTTAGCTGTGGTAGCTGGCGTCGCGCTCGCCTTCGCCACATACCTCATCGGGCTGCGCAGCGCCGCGCTGGGCATTGCGCCGCGTACCGTACGCTGCGCACAGGTGGTCCTCTGGGCCGTAGCGGTCTTCATCTTTTGTGCACTGGCGACCGCAGGACACCTGGTGGGCTACAACGTCCGCCACGCCACGGCTGCCGAGATCGGACACGCCGCCATTCCCTTCGCGATGGCTCTCGGAGCCGCTGTGGGCCTGCTGAGATACCTCAACCGCACCCTTCGCTTCGGCGACAACATTGACCTCTGGGGTGGCCGTGAGCAAGATAGCGAGGACTAGCACGCGCCTGTGGCTTGGCGTTCCAGCGTGGTGGTGGGTGGCCGCCCTGGCGGTCATCGCCATTCTGCTCTGCATGGACCATGCTGTGTACGACTGGACTCAGCCCCTGGGCGGCGTGGGCCCACTGCGAACCATTGCGCGCGTTGTGAGCGAAGGCTTCCAGCACACGTGGCCCTTGCTGGGACTGGTCGTTATCGCTGCGGCCCCGCGCGGTCGTCGGCTGCGGTTCGCGCTCGTTTTGCTGGTCGCTTTGGCGGCGCAGGCCGTCGTCGTGGAGCTACTGAAAGCGCTCATCGGACGCCCGCGCCCGGTGGATGCCGCCGAGTCTGCCGGCTTTCTCCACGCCTTCTCCGGCCATCACTCCATGCCGTCCGGTCACGCCGCCGGAGCCTTCGCCCTGGCAACCTTGGTGGCGGCACTCCATCCTCGCGGGTGGTGGGGCTTCGGAGCCTGGGCCGGCGCAATCGCCCTCGCCCGCGTTCTGATGGGCCGGCACTACCTGAGCGACGTCGCGGTTGGCGCATTCCTGGGCATGATCATCGCACGCGCGGCGTTGAGGCACCTGTGGGATCAAGCTCCGCATCCGCCCTCGCGATCGGCGACTCGGGGGCGACCGAGCGCCAGGACAAGGCCGGAGAGCACGTAGCATGCCCGGCACCCGTCGGCAAGGCCTAGTATCCTCGGCCGGCGTGCCTGAGGCTTTTCCGCGGCTCGCCGCTCTTGACGCTTGTTGTACCGCCTTGTAAAATGGCGCTCAGAGGTACGAGGGATGTTATCGCGCACTGGCCGATGCGCTCGTCAGTGGCCGCCGGCGTGGTCGGCGGTCAACTTGTTCGTGGCGCTGGCAGTATTGCTGGCGCCGGTCCTGCCTGCCGCGGACTCGCCGACCTGGGAACAGCTCCAGGCCGAGTATGCGTACGACCCCGAGCTCCCCTTGGAGGCTACCGCAGATCCCGTACAGAATAGCGATGCCTTTACCGTTCAGCGCGTCACCTTTCGCAGCACGAACGCCGAGACCGTCCCGGCGCTGCTCTGCAAGCCGAGCAACGCCCGCGAGCCGCTGCCTTGTCTCCTCTTCTTGCACGGGTACGGCGGCAGCAAGGAGATGACGCGCCTGATGGCTCTCTTCTTCTGCCCCCAGGGCTACGCTCTCTTGGGCCTTGATGCCGAATGGCACGGGGAGCGCAAGCAAGCGGGCCGCGAGCTCTTCTCCGCCGACCTCGAAGCAACCGCCTACGCCATTCGCCAGACGGTTGTGGACCTGCGACGCGCCGTGGACTACCTGCTCACTCGCCCGGACATAGACCCCAACCGCCTGGGCTACCTGGGCACCAGCATGGGCGCCATTCTCGGCGCCATCGCCTGTGGCCTCGATGACCGCCTCAAAGCCTCCGTGCTCATCGTCGGCGGTGGTGACTTCGCGGCGCTGGCCCGGTACTCAGAGCATCCGGCCGCGCGAGCCATCGGCGAAGGCCTCACCAAGTCCCCGGAGCTGGCCGCCCGGGTCGCCCTCTTCGATCCGGTCAACTTCGTGGCGCATATCGCCCCGCGTCCCTTGCTAATGGTCAATGGCACCAACGATCAAATCGTTCCACGTCGCTGCGCGCAAGCGCTCTACGACGCCGCCGGCGAGCCCAAACAGATCATCTGGTTCGAGGCGAATCACACGCTCGACACCAAGCAGATTGAGGCTGTGAGCCGGGTGGCAGCCTGGCTTAAGGATAACCTCTAGGCCGCCCCTCGGGCGGCACAATTGCAGGATATTGGAGGATACACGATCATGGGCATCATGGGGACCGCCCTATTGGTCATTTCCGTGCTCTCGGGCCTGATCTTGATCGTCGCCGTTCTGTTCCAGACTTCCCAGACCGAGGGTTTCTCGGCGCTGGGCGGCGCCGAGACCATGCAATACAAGAAGGGAACCTGGGACGACTTCCTAGAGCAGATCACCAAGTACGCCGCAGTCATCTGGCTGACCTCGGCGGTGCTGATCAGCATCTGGTACTACAAGTTCCACTAGCAGTTGTTTCGTAGCCCTTGTAGCAGCCCGTTTACGCGCGACTGTCGTTCGATGAAACCACTTCTAGTGCGCGTGGATGTCGTAGCCGAGGCCGCCTCGCCTTGAGCTGCCCGGCTTAGCTCAGGTTCCCGTGGTGCTGTTGTGCCTGCGGAGTCAGCCGCTTCCAGCACTATTCTGGCCTCCCAACTGATCCTACTGCTGATCGTCGTGTCCGCCGTGGCGGTTGTGATGCGGCGGCTGCGCCTGCCGTACACAGTCGGCTTGGTCCTGGCCGGACTGGCGCTCGCCTTCTTCAACATCGAGCTCCCCTTCAAGCTGGACTACGACCTCTTGCTCCACGTGTTCTTGCCCGCACTGCTGTTTGAGGCTGCCATCAACCTTGACGTGATACGCCTGCGCCGCAATCTAGTCCCCGTTCTGCTCTTTGCCCTTCCCGGGACCGTGGCCTGCACGGGCATTGTGGGCGCCGTGTCCCACTATCTCTTCAACCTGCCCTGGTCACTGGCTTTCTTGTTCGGCGCGCTGATCGCCCCCACAGACCCCTTGTCCGTCTTAGGCCTCTTCCGCCAATTGGGCCTCAACCGCGAGCTCAGCACCATCGTGGAAGGGGAGAGCCTGTTCAACGACGCCATTGCCATCGTCGTCTTTATGCTCTTCTTGGGCCAGGTGCAGGCCGAGGTAGCACTGGGCGTGACATCCGGCATTCCTCTCGTGAGCGGCTTGAAACAGTTCGCTCTTGTTGCCTTTGGCGGCTTTGCGCTCGGCGCTGTCTCCGGCTTCCTCGTTTCCCGAGTCACCCGTGAGATAGACGACCACCTCGTTGAGACCACCCTGAGCATGATTCTGGCCTACGGCTCCTTCCTGCTGGCCGAACACTTCGGCACGTCGGGTGCCATGGCCGTGATTGTCGCCGGCTTGACCCTGGGCAGCTATGGACGGCGCACCGGCATGTCGCCCGCCACGCGCGTGGCTGTGCACACCTCCTGGGAATACGTCGGCTTCCTGGCCAACTCAGTGGTATTCCTGCTCATTGGCCATGAGCTACGGGGACATGTCATCATCAGCAACACGCTGATCATCCTGCTGGCCTTCACCGTTGTCCTGTTCGCCCGAGCCCTCGCCGTCTATGGTCTGTCGCTCGTCATTCGGCTCCACGGTCATGTCTTGCCGACCTCTTGGCAGCACGTGCTGGTCTGGGCTAGCCTCAAAGGCGGCATCTCCATGGTGCTGGCGCTCGTCGCCCATACGTACGAGCCCGGCAACTTCGTGGTCAACGCCACCTTCGGCGTGGTGCTCGTGTCGCTTCTGGCCCAAGGATTGACCATGAAGAAGCTCTTGCGCGTTCTTTGCCCCGGCGAAGCCCCGGAAGCAGTCCAGGACATCGAGCGCTCCTTCGGCCGCATGAGGGCGGCTCAGGCCGCGTTGCTCGAACTGCAGCGCTGGCGCGACAGCGCCCTGGCGCCCCCCGGCGTTATTGACCAGCTCCAAACTGCGTACCGCAGGCGCGCCGAACAGCAGGAGCAGGTGCTTGTTGAGCTCCATGCTCAGCACGAACATCTGCACCGGGAGCAACTCCGCGAAGCGCAACGAGCAGCTCTTCTGGCCGAGAAGACGGCCTTATTGGAGGCGTACCGGGCCGGACGTCTGTCCCAAGAGGTGGCCACCGAGCTCATGGAGGACGTTGACGAGCGCATAGACGCCGTTGAGCAACCTCGGGAAGCTGCTGAGCCCGACACCGCCTCTTGAGCGCCCGCACGTCCAATTTGCCGGTCCGGAATCGCTTCCCTGCCCCACCGTCGCCGGAGTTGACTTCGCCCCTTGCCTCGGATATAATAACAGATAGCTAGCGTCGGCTGCGGACAGCGGGTGTGTTCGTTGCCTGACAAGGGAGGTTTGTTTCATGCCGGCGGATGACCGCCAGGATCGCGACGAGACCGAAGAGCCGGAGGAAGAGGAATTGGAGACTGAAGAAGAGGAGGAGACGCCGCCCAAATCGGAGAAGGCGGCTACCGGTGCTGCAGAGGACGAAGAGGACGAGGACCTGCCCCGACCTCCCGCCCAGAAACCTCGGTCCGTCGGCTGGGGGGTCGTCTTGTTCGCCCTGATCGTCGTGGTGGTGGTCGGCGGCTTCTACTTCGGCTACTGGCAGCCGCGTCAACAGAGAATTGCGCAACAGCGTGAACTTGAGCAGAGCCGCCAGAGCTATCGCGACAATCTCAAACTGAACCTCCGCGACGATATCACAAAGGCGGCGAGTCTGGCCGAGCAGAATGACTTGCCAACGGCGCTGGAGCGCCTCCAACAGGCCGAGCAGCAGATTTCCACCAACATCGAATCGCTGACCGCCAGCGAAGTCCAGGCCGACAAGGAAGTCGCCCTCGGCCTGCAAAGCTTGCGAAACGACATCAAGAAGCTCCGCGAGTCCGTTGCCGCGCAGCAAGAAGAGCTGGCGCAGAAGGTGGCCGGAGACTGCAAGGACCTGGCTGTGGCCTTGGACCGCGCATTCGGCGGTCAGCCCCTGGCGCCTGTTACCGGTGCTTCGAGCGCGCCGCCGAGCGCAGAAGAGGGCCCCGAAGCGCCGTCAACGGAACAATAAGGTCGCTCCACTCGGAACGTCCTACCGCCCCCGATGAGGCACTGTGCCCTCGGGGGCGTCTAGTCCGTGACTGCAGGCAATCCCTGTGGCTGCCGCACGATATCGCGGGCGTGGCCTTAGAAGACCGGGCGCGGGCGCGCGCCGGCTGTCGCGCGAGGGGGAGGCTGGCCGGATGGCCGATGAGTCGAAAAGTGTCGAGACTGTTGCCGAGCTAGTCGCACGGATTCGATCCAAGAATACCCTGGTCCAGGAAGAAGCCGTCAAGAAGCTGGTGGAAGTCGGGGCGGAGGCGGTCCAGCCTCTGATCCAGGCTCTCCAGAACAAGAACTATCACGTCCGGATGGCCGCAGCCCAAGCTCTCGGCGACATCGGAGACGAAGTCGCCATCGAAGCGCTGATGCAGGTGCTCAGCGATTCGAGCGTCAACGCCCAGGCCATGGCCGCCGAGGCCTTGGCCAAGATCGGCAAGCCTGCGGTGCCCTTCTTGCTGGACGCTTTGACCTCCAAAGACCAGCTCGCACGCCGGTGGGCGGCCCAAGCCCTCGGAAACATCGGCGACGAAACAGTGGCCGCCGACCTCATGGAGCGCCTGGAAGACCACAATATTGACGTTCAGCGGGCGGCCGTCGCCGCCTTGGGGGCGCTGAAGAGTCGAGACGCTGTCGAGGCACTGATGGCGATGCTGGACGGGGACAACGTGGACCTCGCCCGGTCTGCAGCGGAGGCCCTGGGGCACATCAAGAGCCCCGTAGCCATCGAGCCGCTCATTCGCGCCCTGGGCTCCACGAGCATAGACGTCCGCCAGGCAGCGGCCGGCGCGCTGGTCGCCATCGGCAAGCGCTCCGTCAAACCCCTGATTGCTGCTCTGGAGCACCAGGAGTACACCGTCCGCCGCTGGACCGCGGAGGCCCTGGGTGAGATCGGCGACGAACGGGCCGTCCCGCCCCTGATGGCCGCTCTCGAGGACGAGAACGACCGGGTCAAACGATACGCCGCCCTCGCCCTGGGCAAGATCGGCAGCAGCAAGGCCTCGCGCTCCTTGATCAAGCTCTTGAGCCACGAGGATCAGGACGTGCGCTATGCCGCAGTGCGTGCCCTGGGCTCCATCGGCGGACCAAGCACCGTCAAGCATCTTGTCGGCACACTCAAAGACCCTGACTGGGTCGTGCGTCTGGCCGCCGCGCAAGGGTTGGGTGCCATCGCTAGCAAGGCAGCCGTAGACCCGCTCAAACGAGCCCTCAAGGACGAGGAGTGGAGCGTGCGGTTGCACGCCGCCGCGGCACTGGGCGAAACGGGCGACAAGAAAGCCGTACCGGCCTTGACCCGGCTTCTGCAGGACCCCAAACCCTCCGTCCGCCGCGGTGCGGCCGAGGCGCTGGGCAAGATCGGGGGCCCCAAGGCCGCGCGCGCCTTGGCCAAGGTGAACGACGAGGATGAGCGGGTGAAGGAAGCGGTCGCGCTGGCCACCCGGATGATCGCCGAGAAGGAGCAGGCAAAAAGGAAGACGGCTCGCAAGAGAACCCGAAAGAAGCGCTGACCGCTCCTGCTTCCGCTACGGCTGGACATCGCGGATGCTGCATAGCCCAAACTGCGATGCCCGTTTGCCTTCGTCCACTCCTTTTGCAGCCACACTTGCCATGTTCCTACTCGTGCGGTATAATCCAGGGGCCTAAGGTTGAACAAACCTGGACAGGCCGCACCGAGGTGCGAAAATGAGCCATAAACGACTCGTTGTGTTCCTCCTGTTCGTTCCCCTCGTTGCGTTTCTTCATGGCGGATGCAAGTCCGGGACAACCTCGGCTGACCAAAAGGTCTCCGCACAACAAGCCAAGGCTCAGGCCGTCGAAAGCGAAAAGCAGTCGCTGGAAGCCAAGCTGCAGGCGGAAAAGCTCCGCGCTACTCGGCTCGAGGGTCAGATAGCCAGTCAGGCCGGACTGGTGGCTCCGCGCGGCAAGGATTCTCTCCGATCGCTGCAACTGGATCTCATGGTCGCGATGAGCTTCCGCGCCAGACTTGATGCGCTGGTCGCCGCCCGCGACTTCAAAACGGCCCTGTCTACGGCCCGCCGCCTGCAGGACCTGATGCAGTTCATCAAAGCGGAGTTGCCGGCGGTCCGAGTCCGCATTTGCCTGGAGCGCGCTCGCCTCAGTCTCACCCAGATCAACCGCCAAGCCGCTATCCGAGCTGTCATCCAGGCCCAGAATATCACCCTCGACGAGTACGACGCGACCCCGTACTTGCTTCCACCGGAGAGCTCGCAACTGGACGCCGCCCGGAAAGCCCTGATTGACGGCGACGTAGACGCGGCCACCCAGAGCATCACGGCCGTCATGAAGGCTGCTACCGATACGCCCGAAGAAGTCCTGGCCAATCAAGCTCTGGGCAGTGTGGCGCAGGTCATAAACGCGCTCAATCGGGAGGCCGTGATCTCGGCTCAGGCCGAGCTCAGCCAGCTTGCCGAGACCCTGGGCTCCCTCAACGACCGGGTCCGGGGTATCGGTTTGCGCCGTGAAGCGACCAAACCTGCGGCGACACCCGAGCCGGAACAAGAGACCACCCCCGCACCGACGACGCCGGAGGAGGGCTCTCCTGAAGGCGCGGGCGGTGCCGAGGAGCAGCCGCGCGCGTCCGCCCCGTCCATCTAGAGACGGCCTCGTTGCATGGCATGAGGTTGACCACAGAGAGCAGTCCCTCGATCCGCCCAGCCGGAGGGTCTCGCCTCTCCCACATGACCCAGTCTTGACCGGATTACCTGCGGCACAGTCGAAGCTACCGCCAATCACCGAGGAGCGCGCCACCGACCATGGCCCCGACGTCGTCCCCTTCAGCCCCCGCGCAGCAGTTCGTCCACCTGCACGTTCACACCGAGTACAGTCTTCTCGACGGCGCCTGTCGCATCAAGGACCTGGTCGCCGAGGCCGCTCGCCAGGGCAGCCCGGCTCTGGCCATCAGCGATCATGGCGCCATGTACGGCGCCATTGATTTCTACAAGGCCTGCCGGGAGGCGGAGCTGCGTCCGATCATCGGCGCGGAGGTCTACCTCGCGCCGCGCACGCGCTTCGACCGGGAAGGCAAGATTGACAGCGACCTCGCACATCTGCTGCTGCTCGCTCAGGACCTCGAAGGTTACCGCAACCTCATGCGTATCGTTTCGGCGGCGCACCTCGAAGGGTTCTATTACAAGCCCCGCGCCGATTTCGATCTCCTGCAGCAGCACCGGGCCGGACTGATAGCCGGCACGGCCTGTCTGCACGGCCCCGTCGCGCGTGAGCTGCTCCGCGACAACCCCGCCAGTGCGCGCGAGCAACTGGGCCGACTCCAGGAGATCTTCGGCCGAGACAACGTCTATGTTGAGCTCATGGATCACGGCCTCCCCGAGGAGCAGCAGGTTCTCCCCCAGCTCATCGCTCTGGCCCGCGACTGCGCCGCCCCGCTCCTGGCCACTAACGATTGCCACTACGTCCGCCAGGAGGACGCGCGGGCCCACGACGTCCTGCTCTGCATCCAAACCAACGCGACGCACGACGACCCCCAGCGCATGCGGTTCAAGACCGATCAGTTCTACCTCAAGTCCGCCGCACAGATGCACCAGCTCTTCGCCGAAGTCCCCGACGCCCTCCGCAACACCCTCGCCGTGGCTGAGCGCTGCCGCGTCGAACTCAAGCTCGGCAAGCTCATGCTCCCGCGCTTTGAAGTGCCCGACGGATACGACCTGGACTCCTACCTCCGGCACCTCTGCGAGCAGGCCCTGCCGCAACGCTATGGTCAGATTACGCCGGAAATCCGCCGGCGGCTCGACTACGAAATCAAGATCATTTCCGAGAAGGGCTACTCCGGGTACTTCCTGATCGTCGGCGATTTCATCCGCGAGGCCAGGCAGCGCGGTATTTTTGTCGGCCCCGGGCGTGGGTCGGCGACCGGCAGCATGGTCTCGTACCTGCTGGGCATCAGCGACCTGGACCCACTCCAGCACGGCTTGATCTTCGAGCGCATGCTCAACCCGGAGCGCGTCAGCCCGCCCGACATTGACCTCGACTTCCCCGATGATCGCCGCGAGGAGATTATCCAGTACGTGAAGCACAAGTATGGCGAGGACCGCGTCGCGCAGGTAATCACTTTCGGCACACTGGGCGCGCGAGCCGCCATCCGCGACGTCGGCCGCGTGTTGGGCGTTCCGCTGGACACGGTAGACCGCATTGCCAAGCTCGTCCCCTACGGCCAGACCATCGCCGAAGCGGTGGAGGCCGTGGCGGAGCTCGAGCGGGAACGCGCGGCCAGCCCGCAGATTGCCGAGCTGCTGAGCACGGCCATGAGCATCGAGGGGCTGGCTCGCCATGCCTCGACCCACGCGGCCGCAGTCGTCATCGCGTCGGGCCCGCTGACCGACTACGTCCCGCTCCAGGGCGATCCCGACTCCGTCACCACCCAGTACGCGATGGACCCCGTCAAGGACGTCGGTCTGGTCAAGATGGACTTCCTGGGCCTCAAGACCCTCTCCGCCATCGAGCACGCCGTGTCGGCCATCAAACGCAATTACGACACCGACCTGGACATCCGCCACATCGCACTCGACGACCGCGCCACATACGAGCTGCTCTCGCGCGGCGATACGCCCGGCGTCTTCCAGGTGGAAAGCGAGGGGATGCGCCGCCTGCTACGCAACCTCAAGCCTGACTGCTTCGACCATATCGTCCCGCTCATCGCTCTATACCGCCCCGGCCCGCTGGACGAGATGGACACCTTCTGCAGCGGGCGCCACGGCGCCCCGATCAAGTACCTCCACCCCGACTTGGAACCCATCCTGCGCGAGACCTTCGGCGTCCTCCTGTACCAGGAGCAGGTCATGCGCACCGCTACCGACGTGGCCAACTTTACCATGGGGCAAGCCGAGATCCTGATGCGCGCCATGTCCAAGAAAGACGCCGACATGATGGAGCGGCAGCGCGAGGTCTTCTACGAGAGCTGCGCCAAGCGAGGTCTCGACCGAGCCCTGGCCCACGAGATGTTCGAGCGCATGCGCAAGTTCGCCGGCTACGGCTTCAACAAGTCACACAGCGCCGCCTATGCGCTCATTGTCTACTGGACCGCCTATCTCAAGGCCCATTATCCCGCCGAGTACATGGCCGCCACGATCAACAGCTACATGGACGACCAGAAGGCCGTCGCCAGGTACGTGGCCGAGTCGCGACGCATCGGTCTTGAGGTCCGCCCGCCCAGCATCAATGCCGGCGACGCCGAGTTCACGGGACGCGAACGCTCCATCACCTTCGGTCTCGGCGCGATCAAGAACATCGGCCTGGGCTGTGCTCGCGCGGTCGTCGAAGAACGCCACGCCGGCGGACCCTTCGTCGGCCTGCACGACTTCTGCCGACGCGTGCCCCACGGCAAGGTCGGCAAGTCCTCCCTGGAGTGCCTCATCAAGGCCGGCGCCTTCGACGAGTTCGGCGACCGCAATGCCCTCCTGGCAACACTGGACAGTGCCTTCAGCAGCGGCCAGAAGGCTCAATCCGACGCTGCTGCGGGCCAGGTTTCGCTGTTCGGCGAGACGCCGGCTGAACGGGTCATCGCCGGCGAGGAGAAGCTGCCGCTCGTGCCGGCCATGACGGACGAGGAGAAGCTGGCGCTGGAAAAGGAGCTGCTCGGCCTCTATGTCTCCGATCACCCCTTGCTGCGCGCCAAGCAACGCCTGGACGAGGTGACAACGGCCGCGGTCGAGGACCTGCACGAGTATCCCGATGAGCAGCGCTTGGTCATCGGCGGCATGGTATCCGCTCTCTCGCCCCACACGACCCGCAACGGTGAACCTATGCTGTTCTTCACCCTGCAGGGCGTGGCCGCCGAAGTCGAGGTCACGGTCTTTCCCCGCGTTTACCGCGAACACCGTGAGCTCTTCCAGCCCGATGCCATCATTGTGGTTGATGGAACGCTGCAGCGCCAGGAGAGAATCGGAACCGGCGGCGAGGAGATCCTGGATCTCAAGTTCCTATGTGACCGCGCTCGGCCGCTGGCTGAGGCCCGGCGTCCCTCCCGCCGCAAACGCGAGCAGGCCGAGCAGGGCCGCATGAGCTTGATCCAGGCGCACGCCGAGGCCCAGGCCCGCGCTCAAGCTGCCGGGCGCTTGCATGTCCGGCTTACGCCCCCGGCTAATTCCCGCCCGAATCTGGAGCGCCTCAAGCAACTGCTACTGCAGCACACCGGCCCGAACCCCGTGCAGATCTTTGTGCGTCAAAACGGGCGACATAGGGTCTACGATCTGGGCGCAGCCTTCCGCGTCAAAGCCACACCGGAACTGGTGCGGCAAGTGGATGAGATTCTGGGGCCCGGCGCGGCCTCCTTGGCCGCCGACGAAGACCAGACGGGCTGAGCCGCCTAGCCCCGCGCCCGGCTCCAAGCTGCACGGTTTTTCTCCGCGTGCAGGAAATCGGCGCCAGATGTACAATTTATCATGGCACCTTGCACTGATCTGAGGCGCGGCTGACAGCGAGCGCCTCCAGGAGGAGTGTGTTATGCGGATCGAACTTCCGAAGGACGAAATGCCGCGCCAGTGGTACAACATCATCCCCGACCTGCCCTCGCCGCCCGCGCCGCCGATCCACCCCGGCAGGATGGAGCCCTGCACGCCCGACGATCTGGTTGACGTGTTCCCGATGTCGCTGATCGAACAGGATGTCTCCGACAAGCCGTGGATTGACATCCCCGAGCCAATTCTCGACCTATACGCCCAGTGGCGCCCGACCCCCCTGTACCGCGCGGTACGCTGGGAGCAGGCGCTGGGCACACCGGCCAAGATCTACTACAAGTGGGAGGGCGTCTCTCCGGCCGGTAGCCACAAGCCCAATACGGCGGTCGCTCAAGCCTACTACAACAAGCAAGCCGGCATGAAACGCATCGCCACCGAGACCGGCGCCGGCCAGTGGGGCAGCGCGCTTTCCTACGGCTGCGCGATGTTCGGACTGGGCTGCACCGTCTACATGGTCGGCGTCAGCTATGACCAGAAGCCCTACCGCCGCCTCATGATGGAAACCTGGGGCGCTACCTGCTATCGCAGCCCCAATCAGCGCACCCAGATTGGCAAGCGACTTCTGGCTGAGCGACCCGACCATCCCGGCAGCCTGGGCATCGCGATCAGCGAGGCCCTCGAGGATGCTGTGCCGGACCCCGAATGCCGGTACAGCCTCGGCAGCGTCCTCAACCACGTCCTACTGCATCAGACGATCAACGGCCTGGAGTGCAAGAAGCAGCTCGCCATGGTCGGCGATGAGCCCGATGTGATCATCGGCTGCATCGGCGGCGGCAGCAACTACGCCGGCCACTGCTTCCCCTTTGTCCCCGACAAGGCGGCCGGCAAAGACATTCGGTTTATCGCCGTCGAGCCTCAGTCCTGTCCCTCCACCACCAAAGGCCCGTACCGCTACGACTTCGGCGATACGGCGCAGACTACTCCGCTGCTCAAGATGCACACCCTCGGCCACGACTTCGTGCCGCCCGGCATTCACGCCGGTGGCCTGCGCTATCACGGCATGGCGCCGCTGGTCAGTCAGCTCATCAAGGAAGGCATCATGGAATCAGTCGCCGTGCCCCAGACCAAGTGCTTCGAGTCCGCCGTTGGCTTCGCCCGAGCCGAGGGCTGGATTGTGGCCCCGGAGACTGCACACGCCGTCTATGTCACCGAGCAGGAAGCGCTCAAGGCCAAGGAGGAAGGCGTCGAACGAGTCATCATGTTCAACAACAGCGGCCACGGCTACTTCGACCTCGCCGCGTACGAGGCGTTCCTCTCGGGCAAGCTTGCGGACTACGAGTACCCGGTAGAGGAAGTTCAGCGCGCCCTGTCGGTTCTGCCGGAGGTGCCGGAGCAGTAACCCACCGACGGGCGAGGGCTGAAGACGAGGCTTCGACCGCAGCCGCAGACGAAGCATCCCGCCCAATCCCTGCGTCGGAGCAATCAGCGGGGCCGCCCTCACCGGCGGCCCCGCATCTTTCGGGTCAGCCCGTCGAACTGGCGGCTATCCGCGGGTTGTCGCCTCGCGGCGCGGCCCGCGCGGCACCTGCAGATTCCACGCCTCTGTGCCGTACTTCTCCTCCACGAGTCGCTCCGCCAGCTCCCTCTCCCACCCTGTCACTTCACTCTCCACCAAGGTCAGATCAAACGTCTCCGCGAACCCTGTGGCCAACGCCTCCGCCAGCTCCTCCCACCCCAGGTCCCGCCCCAGAGCCTGGGCCACTCCCACTGCAGCGCGGGAGAGTAGAGCCGCGTCGCGTATCTGGGCCTCCGGTGACAGCACGGCCAGGATCTCCTCCTGATTCAGCCGCAAGGGCACCGATCCATGCTGCAGGATCACCCCGCGCCGGCGCGTCTGGGCGCTCCCAATGATCTTGCGACCCTCGAACACCATGTCCGCTCGCGCTGCCTTCGCAAAGCAGGCGGCGGGAAGCAGCCGGCGGTCACTGGCGGCGCCATCGCGTCCCCTGCTGGTGCGAAGCCCCAGCAAGCTCATTCCGTACTCCAGGGCTCGCGACAGCTCCCGATACGAGCCCCGCACGCTGTGCCCCTCAGCCAGCTCCGCTTCCGGCAGCACCACGCTGTACGTCAGCTCGTCATCGTGCAAAATGGCCCGGCCGCCTGTCGGGCGCCGGACCACATCGTAGCCGCGCTGCACGCACGCTGCGATGTTGATGCTGTCCTCGACTGCCTGAAAGTACCCCAGCGACACCCCCGGCGGGCGCCAGCCGTAGAATCTCAATACCGGTCGGCTGCCGCGCTCAAGAACACTCGTCTGGAGAGCCTCATCCAGGGCCATGTTCCATGCGGCCCGATCGTACCCGGTCCGCAGCAACCGCCACACGCGGCCCTGAGCCGACTCACTCCTCGTCATTGCCCAGATCGAAACCCTCTTCTTCCTCCTCTGCTTCGGCTAGCTCCCCGGCGAGACGTTCATACTCCGCCGCCGTCATTAGCCTGGCTAGCTCCCCCTCGTCCTTCATCTTGATCTGCAGCATCCACCCGTCCCCGTAGGGGTCCTCGTTCAGGCCCTCCGGCGCATCCGTTAAATCCTTGTTGACCTTCACTACCTCCCCCGTTACGGGTGACACCAGGTCCTCCACTGTCTTCGCCGATTCGACGGTCCCGAAGGGCTCGCCCTGCTCCACTGCGTCGCCCTCGTCCGGGAGTTCAAGATAGATGATGTCACCCATCTCCCTCTGCGCGTAGTCCGTCATCCCGACGACCGCGTTGCCTCCATCAATACGAACCCACGTGTGCGCCTCATGATACCGTAATTCGTCGGGGAACAACATCCCAAAGACCTCCTTCGATTCATCCGAACTGCTGACGCGACGCCCCGCGGGCTCGCCGTCTTTCTGACACCATACCTACCCCCCGAGGCACTCCGACACTACAAAATCAACGGTTGCCCTGTCAAGTAATATTCAGCCCCCTTCTCCCTGCCTGCAAGCCCCGACCGCCGTCGCCGGTGCTTCGTTCTCCTCCGCCTCCGACGGCAACGTCCGGAAGACGGCCCTCGGATCGCGTCCCGCAGCCACCGCCCGTCGCCACATCACCGCGAAGATGATCGCCCCGACCAGCATCGCCAACAGCCAGATCGCCGTCATGCTGTGCGGTAGCGAGCCCAACACTGCCGCCGCCGGCGCCAGACCCGCGGCCTGTTTCTGTCCGATCAACTTGGCCGTCGCGACCAGATCGCCCTGAACCTGGATCACGAACAGGGCCCCGATCGTCACGATGCAAACTACAGCCACGAGAATCTGCCCACCACGCCCCCGGAGGAAAGCCACACTGCGATATAGCTCCGGGTTCTGACGCGGGAACAACAGCACTGCAAACCCGGCCAGCAGGTACGTCGTCAGTAGTGAAATCACCGTGGTGTCCACGCCGACGAAGAATCCGTGGAACCCGCACTCGACGACCACCAGACTGGCGATAACGGCGCTCACGGTGAGAGCAAAGTGCGGCGTGTGGAAACGCGCGTTGATACGAGCCCAGGACTGCGGGAAGATGCCGTCCCGCGCCCACGCGTAGAACAGCCGCGAGACGGCCAGCAAGATCGGCGGGATGTCGTTCGCCAGCGCCAAGCCCGCCATCACCGCAACGAATACCGCCATCCACGGCGGCATCAGAGCTCCGAGCACCTCGGGGGCTGAGATGTCTTTCCCGGCCACGCTCGCCTCCGCAGCCACATACTGCCACGGAGCCGCGTGGTAGATCGCTGCCGAGAGCAGACAATAGTACGCAGTGATTACCACCGTGGCCAACGCGAACGCGCGCGGCAGGAGCTTTCTCGGATTGCGCGCCTCGCCGCCCGCCTGGGAAATGGTCGCGAACCCGATGTACGCGAAGAACAGAAACGCGGTGGCCCGGGCCAGTTCCAGCAACCCTCCCTGCGGCTGGGGCGGCACAGCCCCGGCCACGTCCGCGCCTCGCTCAGCCCACGCGCTAACGAAGCTCTCCGGCGAGTTCGCCAGCCCCACGCCGATCATGCACGCCCCCCCGGTCAACATCAAGGCCATGAGCACGATCACGGTCCAGCCATAGGTCTTCACGCCGACTACGTTGATCAGCCAGAACACCCACACCACCAGCAGCGGGAGCACAATCCGCACCGCGCGCATCTCCAGCAGGTCTGCCAACCCGCGCTGATTCGCGTAGAGCGCCGCGGCCTTGAGCAGCGGAACATCCATGTACGCGATCACGCCGCAGACCGTGGCCAACCCGAACCACTTCGAGAAGGTCGCCATGAACCCCAGGAACGGGTGCAGCGCGCGGGAGATGTAAATGTACCCTCCCCCCGCTCGCGGCATCGCGGACGCCAGCACCGCGTAGCACAGAGCAGTGAAGACTGCCGGCAGCGCCCCCAGCAGGAAGGCCAACGGGACCATGCCGCCGATACCCGGGACCTTCTCCTGGATCTCCACGGACAAAACGTTGATCCCCCCGCCGATCACCGTGCACACGGCAGTTGCAACCAGCGCCAGCAGCCCCAGTTCCCGCTTCAGTCCCGGGCCCACCGTCGGCTCAACGTTCATGCGCTCTCTCCCGAACCCGGACCTGACGCCGACCGGATATCGAGTGCCTACCCCTTCACCAGCTCCACCACAAGCTTCATATGCTCGGCCGTCGTTCCGCAGCACCCGCCCACGATCGAGACCCCCAACTCGAGCGCGCGGCGTACGTACTCCAGGTAGCTCTCCGGGGTCTCCGGGAACACCGCCTTGCCGTCCCTCAGCTCCGGCTTTCCGGCATTGAGCTGGACCATCAAGGGCCGGTCCGTCGCCCGAGCCATATGGCCCAGCCCTACCAGAGCATCCTCCGGCAGGCCGCAGTTCGCACCCACAATATCCGCCCCCAGCTCCTCCAGCCTCTCCCCCGCCTCGGCCCCCGTGACCCCGAACTGCGTTCGTCCCGCCTTGTCAAAGGACATTGTCGCCGCCAAGGGCAGGTCCGGCGCCGCCTCACGCGCCCCTAGGATCGCCGCCTCCATCTCCTCCAGAGACATCATCGTCTCGATGATGACCCAATCCACGCCCGCCTCCGCCTGCACCGCGATCTGCTCCCGAAAGTACTCCTGGCACTCCTCCGCTGGGGTATCCCCATAGGGCTGGAGGATCAAACCCGTCGGTCCCAGATTGGCCGCCAGCGGCAGATCTCCGATTGCCTCCCGCGCCGCCGCCACACTCCCTCGCCAGACCGCCTCGCATTGGTCCTCGGCGCCCGCAGCCCGCAGTAGCGGCCGATTGCCGGTGAAGCTGTTCGTCTGAAACAGCTCGCACCCCACCTCGCGATAGGCCCGGTGCACCGCTGTGACTCGCTCCGGCTCCGTCGCGCTGCACAGGGACACGTTCGCGCCCTTGTACCCGCCGTCCATCAACGGCCACCCCATGGACCCTTCCAGAACCAACGGCCCTTGCTTGATCAGCTCCAGCACATTCCCTGCCACGTGTGGTGACTCCGTTCCCTCTCAGCGGCCCTGGGCCTGAGGGCTTCCCGTGGACCGACCCGTCAGGCCTGTCCACTGCTGGCATCGTACTCATGGCGGACCGCAACCGACGACGCCGCGTGCCTTCGATCCGCCCAACAAATCGAACTCGGCAATTGTAAGGGAAATGCCAGTCACTGTCAACGAAGCTCCTCCGGGCGGCAGCATTCACGTTTCGCCGCTTATGCGGGCCTGCAGCTCTTCTCCCACACCCGACGGCGGAACCCTGGTCTCGGCCTCCGCGTGGATCGGCTGAAACAAGGCCGCTGCGCTCAGCACATGCCATGAGCACGTGTGCGACCTCACTCCCTCGCACAGTCCAGCAGGAAACAGGCCCAGCAGCAGAGAACACGCCTCTGGTGACCGACACTGGAGGCTCCCATGTCACGCCCGAAGCCATGCCGTTATCGCTATCTCGAGAAGGGCCGTTCCTTTTGCGAGATCGCCATCACCGAGCGCAAGTACACCACCAACGAGGTCACGCCCCAGGTCTGCCGTGATTGCCAGATCCC
>JALGUG010000034.1:0-4547 GCA_029820995.1 Candidatus Zipacnadia bacterium | reverse complement strand
ATAGACCAGTTCCAGGGGCGCACCGAGGTCTCCACTTTCTACACGGCCTGCAAGGTGACGCGGGAACGCTTGACGGTCCTCGACGCGTGCAATCCAGAGCACTGCCCTTACTTCGAGGCGCGGGACCCGGACGAATAGAGGTGGTACGCTGTGCCCGCCATGGATCGCCTATTCCCTCAGCCGCAAGAGATGCACATCCGCGACGAGTTCGTCCGCCTCGTGCTGCTCCGGGCCGAGGAGGCCCTGGTCTCGGTTCCCGACATCAACCACGACGTGCTCGAGCAAGCTTGCCTGCTGCTGGAGGATCGCCTGGGTGCGCTCGGGCTGGGGCGTAGCCGCCGATTGGGCCCGGGCGAGACCGCCGGCCAGGCGCCGCACTTCGTCCTCCGCCTCAATCCCGAGGCCGTCGCGACGCTGCCTGTCAATTCCCGCCAGGGGTACATCCTTACCACCCAATCCTCCCAGGCGACCGTCACGGCCGCCACTGCCTTTGGCCTGTATCACGGCGTCCAAACGCTGACCCAGCTACTCGAGCAACGCGGCGGCGAGATCGGCTGCCCGGAGCTGCAACTTCGCGACTGGCCCGACATGGCCTATCGCGGCATCTTCGCCGAGTCGCGCTGGGGCACGGACCTCATGGGCCTGCCCGACTGGCAGCGGGCCCTCGACTATCTCGCGGCGCTCAAGTTCAACGTCTTGACCATCGGCATCTACAACTGCTGGCCCATCCAGTACAATATGGCGCCCTCTGAGTACCTCTACGTTCCGCTCCGCAAATATCCGCACCTCAAGACGCCCTTTCGCTGCGACTATTACTCGGCCGTGCACCAAGCCTGGCAGGCCAAGACCTACCTCCCAGTCATGTTCGACGAGGACCTGTTCGGGCAGGTGGCGAACTACGGCCGACAGCGCGGCATCATCGTTCGCCCTCACTGGAACGGGCCCGGCCACACTACGCTCATTCCTCGGCTGGTGCCCGAGTGCTCCGCCGTGGACGAGCACGGCGAGCCCACCGGCTACGGCTATTGCCTCTCGCGCGACGCAACCTACCAGATCCTCGGCGAGATGCTGGACGAGGTTATAGCCCGGTACCTCGAGCCCAATGGAATTGATCACTTCCACATCGCCGCCGACGAGGTCTATCCCCTCGTCGGGGTGCGCCCCGATAAACCGTACGAGAAGATCAGCCCCTGGTGCCGCTGCGACCTTTGCCGCGATCGCACCGAGGCCGAGCTGTACGTTAACTACATCACTCGCCTTGCGAGGCACCTAAACCAGCGTGGCATCAAGCACATCAGCATGTGGTGCGACCAGCTCGTCCGCGGCGGCTCAATCAACGAGGAGCTCAAGCGCCGATTCGACGAGGAAGGCCTGACCGACAAGATCATTCTCCACTGGTGGAAGTATCACGACTTCTACGATAACCTTCACCCTGAACTGGGCCTACGCCGCTGGGTCACCCCCATGAGCGGTTACTTCTTCCACATGGCCTACCGCAGCTACCTCGACAACACATTTCTTGCCCTCAAGACCGGCCACGAGCAAGGCGCCGAAGGCGCCGAATCATACTGCATTTTTGACCCGGCCTTCGACCGCAACTACTGCGCCCTCGCCGAGTACGCCTGGAACTTCCGCGGCGCCGGCCCGCTCCCGCAGTTCCGGGACAAGTACGCCCGTCGACTCTTCGGCGATCACTGGCGCGAAGGTCTCGAAGGCTTCCGCTACTTCGACTCCGTTGTGGACTCCCCGCCCGCAATCAATCTCCTATTCGGGATGCTCTCGTACGGGTACAACTACGCCCAAAATGAGGAGGCCGCCAATATCCGCGAGAATTATCCCCAGTGGCTCCTGAAACAGCTCCTCAACTCCCCGGAGCGTATCACGGCCAGTCTCGCCTCCTGCGGCGCTGAGGTCCGACGCGCTCGCAAGATCTGGGAACGCGACATCTGGCTCAATCAGGACCAGCAGCGCACCTATCTGATCGAGTGTCGTCGTATCGAACTCATCGCCTCCGCCTTCCACGGTTTGACAACCATACTCCGCTCCTACGAGCAATTGTCCAACGCCGACCTCGAACCGTCCCACGTCGTCCCAGCTCTCCAGATCGGGCTCGAGCGACTCGCCGCCATGCTCACTGCCTTCGACTCACTTTTCGCCGATATCGAACACCACCGCCCCCACTATCTAGTCCCACAAACCCTGCGCGAGCTCAGCCTCATCCGCCGGTTCGTCGAGGCCCTCCTCGCCGACCTAGATACTGCTCGAGACCTAGCCCAGGAGGACCCTCCAGCGCCCCTCCCGGACCTCCAGTGTATGCAGCTCACGCCAGTGCCCTGGGTGGGATAGCCTCCGGCCGGAATGGCCGGCGCACACCACGACATCTACCCAACTTGACCGGGAGACTTCACTCAAGGTGACCCATATGTATTTCACGAATAGGAATACCACAAAACGTGAACAGACTCCCAGTGGCAACGCCCTCTGGCGCCTGCTCCCGGAGGAGATCGGCGTTCCAAACTTCGAGTTGAGGTATTTCGAGGTCCCGCCGGGAGGGCACACAAGTTACGGACAGCATCCCTGGGAGCACGAGGTCTTCATTATAGCTGGAGCCGGCCTCATCAAGGGCCGAACACTTGATGGGCAGTCCGTGGAGCGCGCTGTCACAGTTGGCGATGCAGTATACATTGCGCCCAACGAGGAACATCAGTTCCTCAATGAAGGCACCATCCCCCTGGGCTTCATTTGCGTCTGTCCCAAGGGGTACGAATAGACCGCCAAACCACCCTTACCATTCATGGATCTCCCACTTCCCGGTGAGATGAACGCCCATGCTCAAACAAGTCACCATCATCGGAGCGGGGGCCAATGGCGCTGGTTGCCTCGGCCTTCGCGCCCACGCGGCAGGGTACCACGTCGTCTTTCTTGAAACCTACTCCCCCTTTGCTGAGTTTGTGCGTGATGGTTACACGGTAAAGAGCGTGGGTCTAGACCACTCCACAGACCTTCTAGTCAACGACGTCGAAGCGTACCTCGTCGGCACCGCCCCAGACGAGGCCGTCGTCAACGCCGTCCTTCGCAGTGAGGCCGTATTCTTTGCCGCGGGCCGGGCCTACCATCCCCTTTATGCTCCACTAATCCGCCGCGCCCTGCAAGTCTTTCTCGCAACTGATACTGGCACCAAGAACCTTATCTTCTGCGAGAATCAGCCTCATTCGGGCCGGCTCTTCAGGGACCAATTCCTCTCCGACCTTTTTGCAAACTATCCCGACGCCGCCGAACGTATCGGACTCGTTGATACGGTCATTCATATCATGAGCCGACGCGAGGAAGACATCCTCCTCTCCGAGGATTACGCTGACATTCCCTTTGATGCCGACGCTGTACGGGGCTCGATGCCTTCTATTCCCCACCTCCGGCCCTATTCTGCCTTCAGCAGAATGGACCAGCGCAAGCTGTTCACACATAACCTCTTACACGCCGCCATCGGCTACCCCGCCTATGCCCGCCGGATCGCAAGTGTGACCGAAGCTGGGACTCACACTGACGTCACGGACCTTGCAGTCAGGGCGACCGACGAGTCCATTCGCGGCCTAGCCGGCGAGTACGCTGCTAAGTATCCTGAGTTTGCCGTCACTGCACTCGCCGACCTTCGCGACGAGATGTTGACGAGGACACTCAATCCTCTCTTTGATGATAAGGTCACAAGGCTCACGAGAGCGCCCATCAGGAAACTCGCTCCCAACGAGCGTATGGTCGGCGCCGCTCTGCTCGCGGAGAAGCATGGCGTCAAACCCACGAACATCGCGACGGTAATCGCCTACGCGTTACAGTACGATGATCCGCAGGATCCTGAGTCAGTTGAACTGCAACAGAGACTTCACGAGGATGGCCTCGGTTATTGCCTGAGAGAGATCTGCAGCGTGGGTCCGCGAACGATAACGTATCAGTTGGTCGAGGGTCACCTGCGGGCGATGTTCTCATAGCAGACTGGTCGCTTCTCGGGTGAGCAGAGCGCGGTGCGTGCATATCCTCCCCCAGCGGCCCTGTCGACGACGCTTTGCGCCCGGCGCTACACCACGATGTGGGCTGGCCGGTGGTGCGGATACTCGCGCCACCGCTCCTCCGCCAGACCCCGCAGCAGCTACACGCCGACCCAGGCAGCCTGCAGGCAAGCCCGCTTATAGTCGGGTCGGAAGCGGGGCATGTGTGGGACTGGCAACCCTCCCGGCGTACTCCTGGGCGCCCAGCGGCCGCCGAGCTGCCGGTGCCACAGTCACCAGGACCTGCCTGCGCGCGGCAGGTCTTGCGCAGCGCCTCCTCAGTCGTCGCCAGCGCAAGAATCAGCGCACGCGCTGGAGCACTATTAGCGACCCACAAGCTACACGGGACCCCGAATACCTCCGCCTGCCGTCCAATGTGCCCGGTGGTGGTTTGGACGTGGCGGAAGCTGGAGTGGGCTGCGGTGGATTGGCGCTGAGGTGGCAGCGCGGCACACCTCGCTGTGCCGCCGAGGCGCTGGGACGCTCGTGGTGGCCCCAGGCGCGGTG
>JALGUG010000033.1 GCA_029820995.1 Candidatus Zipacnadia bacterium | reverse complement strand
GGCGAGATGATGTGCATCCACGCCATGTTTAGCCACACGTTCGGGAAGTACTTGCCCATCACCCCGCACTCGCTGACGTACGGGTAGCCGCCGTGAAAGATGTCAAACCGCGTCTGCGGGTGCTGCCGCAGGATGTTCCACAGCAGCACCGGGTTGGTATCGGTGATCCGGCCATAGTTGCCCGCCTGCAGGCCCGTGTGGATCACCACCACGAGGTCCATCTCGGCCCCCACGCGGCAGACCTCGTTCATCATGTAGTCGAACAGCGGCTTGACCTCCGCGAAGCCGGGCCCGCCCGTGTGCCCCACCGCTCGATTGAAGGCCACCGCCGCCTGGTGCTTCGTCGGCGACCCGAACTCCAGCGTGCGCCAATAGGCGTCCCCCACCTTCAGCCCCACGCAGCCCTCCTGCTTCCACTGCGCCACTGCCTTCTCCAGCGCCGCCACCAGGTCATCCAGCGAGTCAACCGGGCAATCGAACTCCTTCGCGATCGCGTCCATCTGCTGCCGCGTCCGCGAGCCCGTGAAGGCCGCCACATGCATCACCGGCACGAACAGCTCGGGATCCACCTTCGTACTGTGCACGTGCTGAATGGACACCAGCAGATTCGTCTTCTCCCGCAGGACTTCCCGATACCACCCCGGCTTGTTCCGGGCCGCGATCCGCCGCGAGAGCTCCTTGTAGGTCTGATCGTTGAGCTCCTCAATCCCGAACAGGTCCCGGATGACAATCCGCACGGCGCGCGAGTACGCGCCCGTCTTGATCGCCGGCCAGTACCGCCGGAACTTCTTCCACCGGGGCTGGAGGGGCCGTTCCGTGTCGAGCACATGGTCCAGGTCCTTCTGCGACATCCCGGCCGAGATCAGGTCGCCCTTGTTGTAGTGCGCGAACAGGTACAGGGCGTCCACCTGTCGCTTGAGCCGCTCGCTCTCGGCGACCAGGTGCTCGTGCGCGTCCACTGTCGGGAGAGCGCACAACCAATCGAACAATCGCTGCTTTAGGGTTCCGCTCATGGCCTCGGGGCCTCCTCGAGGTTATGCTATGCGTCCTGGCCCGCGGTACTTGTCCCCATCGAAGCCGGAGTCCTTCCGCCGTGCCGCCATCG
The DNA here is from genome assembly GCA_029820995.1 of Candidatus Zipacnadia bacterium. GTDB lineage: Bacteria > Armatimonadota > Zipacnadia > JALGUG01 > JALGUG01 > JALGUG01. The sequence continues at coordinate 28,781 of JALGUG010000033.1, read as the reverse complement.
GGAGGAGGTTGCCGGCGAGGTGCGGAAAGGCGCAAAGTTCGCCGGAGGAGATTGCCTGTGGGTTATGCTGCTGCCGTCCTGTGCGCTCTATTCGTAGCGGGCGCATTCGCTTTTCAGAAGGCCCTCGTCCACCAGGTCTCAGCTCTATCCGCCAACACGGCGCAAATGGCGCTGGTCGCTGCCGTCGCCTTCCCGATACTGGTCGCGCGCGGAGTCCGGCGCGAGGTCCCGGCCATCCGGTCACGGCTGCTCAACCTGTTCCTGCTTGGCAGCATCGCCTCCGTGCTGTTCGTCAGCCTCTTGGCCGGCCTGAGCCTGTCCACGCTCACGACCGCGGCGCTGCTCCGGCGGCTCGACCTGTTCTTCACCTGCCTACTGGGCGCCCTGATCTTGCACGAGGCCCTGCGGCCGGTGGACTACGTCGGCCTGGCAGCGATGGTGGCGGGGGCAATCTGCGTGATGAACGTTCGGCTGGCCGGGTTTCAGTTCGGGGGACGGGGCGACCTGTTGCTAGTTCTGTCCGCCTTCGCGCTCGGCGTGAATGCCGTGCTCATTCGCGGCACCTTGACCGGCCTGCGGAATGAGACCATCATTCTGGGCAATTCCGGCACTCAGGTCGTGCTCTGCGGCGGGATGACCCTCCTGGCCGGCCANNNCTGCTCGCAGTTGGAGCGGCCCTGACCAGCTTCGGGGGATTCTGGTTCTACTATACGGCCATGAAACGCCTGCCGGCCTGGCAGGTCCGGGGATTTCAGCTCCTCGTGCCGGTGTTCGCCCTGGTGATCGGAATGCTCTGGTTCCACGAGGCGCCCTCGGCCCGCCAGCTCGGAGGCATGTTGATTCTGTTCGCCGGAACCGGCGTCATCGCCCGCGGGGCCTGGAGGGACCAGAAGGCCGCCCGCAGTCCCTAACGCTCCCGCCCCGTACAAGATTGCGGCGAAGCCGGTTGGAGGCTCCGCCGCGTTCCGTCGTCACAATGGGCCGGACTTGCACTCAGTGCTCTCCGCCTACCGTTACTGCATTCGAGAACCGCTCGGCCCCGTTCACGAAGGCGCAGGCCTGCAGCCGCACCGGGGCCCGGCTCGGAACGGCGAATGTCGCCCGGTAGCTGCCGGCGCCGGTCTGCGCCGGTGTAGAGCGCACCGCACCGCCGTCGGCTCCCTGCCACCGGACCGTCAGCTTTGACCGCAACTCCGCCGGTGCCGTGACCGCCACCACGACCAGCACATCGTCCTTGCGAATCAGCGCCGATACAATCCGCACCGACACCGCCCCGTCCGAGGGCTGCGCAACCGGCAACGAGGCAGTCGAGTCGGAGCTGGTGTCGTCGCCCTTCGCCCCGGCTCCCGTGCTCTCCGGCGGCGGTGGTGGCGGCGGCGGCGTGCTGATGTTGGTCACGCTGATGTCGTACTCGCCGCGCGTCTTGCCTCGCACCAAGACGCAATAGGTGCCGTCCTTTGCCGCCGTCAACTGCACCCGGCTGCCGATCTCCCCCTGGGCTTTATCGTCATTGCTGCCCACCAACAGGCCATCCGGGTCGTATACCTCGACAATCGTATCGGCGCCGGCGGTCGCCGGCGGGAAGGTCTCGACCACGTACGTCTCGCCGCTCAGTCCCGGGAAGGCCACTGCATCCACGTCCGTATTGGGCGCAATGGTGTGGGTCTGGTGCTGTCCGTCCGTCGTGATCGGGGTTGCGTCGTCGCAGCTATTGTCCTCCTCATATTCATCTGCGCCGCTGAGCGCCTCAATCGTGATCGCGTATTCCGGTGACTGGCAGGTGATCCCCAGCGTGGTCTCCACGTACGTCCGGAGGGTCAGCACGGTCCCCGGCTCGCGGGAACTGTCAATCAGGACGTCGTCCTGGAACCCGTAGCTGCCCGCAGCCGCGGATCTGACCGGCCCGTCCACCCACACGCCCGGCTCGGTGGACCATTGCCTCTGCAGCACCGCCTTGGTGATGTCCAGTGCCGAGGTGACGTTCCACTGGATCGTAGCCAGGTCCCCCTGCTCCAGCGTCAGCGGCGGGGCCGGCGAGATGTCCGTCGTGCAGGCCGCGGTCAAGCTGACCTGCCAATAGGGCTGCACATCGGTGGAGAAGCACTCCCCGGCTTGATTCTGCATCCAGGCCCGCACCAGCACCGTGCCGCCCTGCTCCAGCCCGACCGGTCCCACTTGCAGCGGCACCGTCTGAACACCGGCCGGGAAGCTCGACCACGGGCCGGGGCGCTCAGCCTCGACGGGTTCGCTATCGTACCGCCACAGCAAGCGGGCCTGGTCCACGGGCGAGGACGACACGAGGTCCACGGTGAAGTCCAGCACTTCGCCGCGGCCGGCGGTCGTGGGTCCGTCGGCGATCTCAATGCGGCAATCGAATGGGTAGGCCACAATGGGCACGCGTTCCGTCGCCGTCACCACTTCGTCGCCCGTGGAGTTGCTGACCCGCGCTGCAATGTTGATCACGTCTCCCGGCGTCATCGGACTGATGGTCAGGTCATCGGTGAACTGCCGCAGGCCCGCGCCTTGAGGCGCCTTCTGCGGCCCATAGTGGATGGTTCCCGGCGGCTCGCTATCCAGCCACCATTCTAGTCGGGCATCCGTTAGCGGGCTCGGCGAATTGCATTGCCACTGAACCGGGACGGTCTCAAAGGGTCGCACCTCGGCCGGCACGTCGGTGATCTCCACCACGAGCGGCGGAATCGGCGTGCCGGTGATCTCGACCTGCACGATCTCCGAATAGCATTCGTTGTTGTGGTCAGTACGCACGTGGCCCTGCAGGTAGAGTACGGTGCCCGGTTGATACCATGTCGTGTCAATGTTCTCGGTAATCTGGTGTGTCCCCGCCGGGCGACTGCGCGGCGGAGTAGCATCCACGGACGACCCGCCGGGCACCAACATCACATGAACGTTCGTGTGTGTAACGGATTCGCCGGACGTAAACTGGTACGTTACCGGCAGCGGCGTGCCCCGGTCAATCGTCGCCGGGATGGTGGTCTCCGGGTCAACGAAGTCGACGGTGCACACCGGCTCCGGGTTCGGCAGCAGCAGCACCGTGCGGTAGCCCGAACTGCACTCGATGCCGCCCGCCAGACGCGCATAGGAGCGCAGCAGCAGCACAACGCCTTCCGGAGAGCGCGCGGTAGGCACGGTCGTCGAGAATACCCCCGTCCCGGTGCGTTGGCCCACGCGTTTTTCCGCCTCCGGCATCTCGGTCGCCAGCCGATAGCGGATCTCGGTCAATTCCACCGTGCCAGTTGACTCCACGACCCAGGTGACCGGAATCCGCGGCCCCATCGGCGTCAGCGTCGGGTAGCTCAACAGGTATGTGCTGCACGTCGGTTGCGCGCTGGCCGAAGCTGCCGCCAGCACTAGGACCACCAGCGTCATCCCTACCGCGCTCTTGACTGTGAGCTTTGCGCCTGACATCGGACTACCTCCATCCTGCAGGTGTGCTGCCTTTTGCGCACGATTCCATCGTTGCTCTCACTAGCGCTGAATGACCACCGAAGTGACCGCACTGCTCTGTTGGCCGTCCGCCGCGCGAGCCCGGATGCGGACCAAGTAGCGCCCCGACGGCACCCTCACGCCGTCGCTGGAGCGGCCGTCCCAGGACAGCGTATTCACGCCCGCCTCATGCAATTCGCCACGGGCCACAGACCGCACCGTCCGGCCCGCGATGTTCAGCACCGTCGCCTCCACCGCCGCCGACCGCGACAGCGTGTACTGCGCCGTCATCCCACCGTTGGCCGTCGGCACAGCCGAGAGGCCCGCCACGGTCATCGCCCCGACGCCGCCCTCCGTGGCCTCCAGGCGCAGCCGCCGCGTCTCCGCCTCACCCGCCTGGTACGCATACTGCTGCGCCGTCCGCAGGCTAACCCGCTTGCCCGTCGCCGTGTCCGTCAGGATCAGCGACAGATTCCTCGGCACCCCGGACAGATCGGGCCAGCGCAGCGTTACCGTCTCCCCCGCAAGCGCACCGCTCACCGCCAACTCCCACGACAGCGGCTCGCCGGGCGCCCGCAGGTCCCCGCCCAGGGGCCGGCCCTCGGCGCGCACAAAGCACAGGTCCACCAGCCTCGCCGGCATCGGCGGGTTCGGAATGGCCACCGCTCCGCTGGACCGCACTCCGAAATAGTTCGCCTCATCTCTACTGCCGCCACACTCCACCGTAATCCGAGCGGCCCAACCATCCTCTTCGGCCGCCGACGCCTCCGCCACGGAGCTCCCGCCGGCTCCCGGTCCGGGGAAGATCAGTTGCGCTGAATCCACCAGGCAGAGCGCCCAAAAACCCTCCCACGGATTCACCGTCGCCTGCGACCCCGGGTAGCCCGGCAGCGCAGTGATCAGTTGATAGGCCCCGGATACCCAGGCCCAGGCGAAGGGCGACAGCGCCCCGCTCGGGTTTGTGGTCAGCGCACCGTAGTCCATCGGCGTCAGGAAGGGCACACACGACTGGTTCCAGCCGCGCGTCAACTCCACGCTGAAGTCCTCGCCCGTATCGGCCGGGTGACCGGAAACCGTCGGGTTCGTCGCGCCGGCAAAGAACACCCAGTTACTCCGCCCCAAACGCACCTGGGTCCAGTCGTTGGGATAGCTGCGGTAGGCGCTAGTCGCAGGGTCCCAGCGCTGAATCGCCGTGGTGCCCCAGACCGCCTGAGCGTCCACGTTGACCGGCTCGGCCGAAGCCCCAATCATGTGCAGCCCGGCAGCGAAGCTCAGCGGGTAATCCGTCGGCGCTTCCTGCACCGTGAACGTCCACACCGGCCCGGTCCGCTCGGCACCGCGCGGATCGAACACGCGCACGTACCACCAATACTGCTGGCCGTAGATCAGGCCGGACGGCTGATACGATGCGCTGGTCAGCCCCTGAGCCGCAATCGGGGGATCCGGCATTGTGCCGAAGTACAGATTGTAGATCAGCGGATCACCGTCCGGGTCCGTCGCGGTCCAGGTCAGCGTTCCGTCTTGGTCGAACCGGGGTTCGCCATCCGCCGGCGAGGGATTGCTCGGCGCCGCCGGCTGGTGGTTCTCGGGAATCATTGGGAAGTGAAACCCCAGGTCCAGCACTCCTCCGTCCCCACGCCCGTCGGACCTGGTCGTCCGCGCCGTCAGGTCGCCCGCCTCCTCTGCCCGGCACGAACCGACATTCACGCAGGGGCTCGTGGGCGGCGTCCCGGCCGCAAAGTTATTCAAATAGTAAACAAACGGCCATCCGGGGCCCACGGTGAACAGCGGGTCCACGTTGAGCACGTACGTCGGCGCGCCGCCGGCCCAGACCGGGTCCTCGATATCGCAAAAGGTCGGCACGAACTCCACGCCGGGGCCCAGGTCCACGGTTCCCACCTGCCACACAATCGAGTCCCTCAACACGGTAGCCGGCCCCGGCGCACCCCGCCGTACCCCGCCGCTGCTGTTGCCGGAGATCGTCGTGCTCTCGATGTTCACCTCCGCCGGCCCCTCCAGCCGAATCCCCCATCCCAGGTTCTCCACCACCAGCATGTTGAACAGATCGAAGCCGCCAATGGCTCCCCCCGGGCCTCCGTTCAGCGTCAGCCCGCCATCGGTCCAGTTCTGATACACCATGTTGTGCCGGAGCTGAGTCCGCGTGGACGTGGAAGCACTGGCCAGCCACATGCCCCCCTTGCGGTTGCCCCGCAATTCGTTCTGCTCGATCACCGGCGCGCAGTTGCCCGTCGGGCCGGTAATCTCAAACCGAATCCCGTACTCATTGCAGTCCTCAATCAAGTTCTTGCGGATTGTGGGACTGCTGTCTTGGCCCCGAATTCCGATGAGGCAGCGCCGGATCGTGAACCCCTCCAGAACCGAGCCGGGACCCTCCCCGTTCTCAAACCGCACGCCGACAGCCGCCTGCACGTCGTCGGGGTTAATCACTGCCGCGCCCACCGCACGCACGGTGATGGCCTTGCCCAGGAAGTCCAATTGCTCCGCGTACGTCCCCGCGGCGACCTGGACCTCGTCGCCGGTGCCCGCGGCAGCGATCGCTGCTTGAATGCTCGTGAAGTCCGCGCCGCCGCCGGCATTCACCGTCAACACCGCCGCCGGGCTCATTCCTGCCGCCAGTGCTGCGATTGCCAGGAACGCTCCGCCGAACCACCGGAGGCTTCGTCCTGCGCAAGGCCTCGTCATCATCGCTCGACCTTCCCTTCTGTCGCCGCGCTTGTGTGTTGCCACTGAACGCCGGCCCCAGACAGCATACCGGCCCGTCGCCGCTCGTACAGACGAACATGCCCCGGACGCCGGACCCGTGCTGGATGCTCTGACCGTTTCAGCAACCTGTGGCCTATTCTCGCTTCGGCCCCCGCACGCCTCCCTGACCGCGATAGTTCTCTTGGCCTGTTTTCCTGTCGGCTTGGGGTAGGATTGCCTCGTCGTGCGGGGAAACCGTACTTGCATCGCTTCCGGCCCTCGGGAGATGATACCAGTGCCTCGCGAATTGATCGCCATCGCCCCTCGTAATCCTGTCCTACGCGAGTACGACGAGCCGGACCTCGCGCCGGACCACGTGCGGATTCGTTCCGAGTTCGCCTGCCCCAAACACGGCACCGAGCTGGCCATGTACCGCGCCATCTCCAGCCTGAACGCCGCTCGCTGGGATAACGACCAGCGCATCTTCTTGCCCCGCCAAGCTCAACCCTCCAACGGCTTTCCCATGGCTTTGGGCAACATGACCGTGGGTACCATAACAGAAATCGGCCCTCAAGTCAGTGCTTTCAGCGTCGGCGACCGCGTCTTCGGCCATCTACCGATCCGCGAAACCCACACCGTGCCCGCCTCGCGGGTCACGCTCCTGCCGGAGGGCATGTCCGCAGAGGCCGCGGTCTACTGGGACCCGGCCGAGTTCGCCCTCGGTGCCGTCCGCGACGCCAACATCCGCCTCGGCGAGCGCGTCGCCGTCTTCGGTCTCGGCGCCATCGGTCTGATGGCCGTTCAAATGGCCAAGCTCTCCGGCGCGGAGTGGCTCGCCGCCATTGACCCTCTCCCGATCCGCCGCCAAGCCGCGGCTCGCACCGGCGCCGATGTCACGTACGATCCGGTCGCCCAGGACGTCGGCCTGGCCCTGCGCCAAGCCACGGACGGCGGCGTGGATGTCGCCCTCGAAGCCAGCGGCTCGTACCCGGCTCTGCACGAGGCCATTCGCTGCGCCCACCTTGGCGGCCTGGTGGTCGCGCTGGCCTTCTACACCGGCGAGGCCAAAGGCCTGCGCCTGGGCGAGGAGTGGCACTTCAACCGCATCACCATACGCTCCAGCCGCTCGATCAGCGACCCCAACCGGGACCATCCTATGTGGCACAGCGCCCGCATCAAGGACACCGCCTTCCGCCTGCTGCGCGAGGGCGCCCTTACCGTAGAGGGCCTTGTGACCCCTATCGTGCCCTTCGACGAGTGCGCACAAGCCTACCGCGACATTGACGAACATCCGGAGAGATCCATCAAGATGGGCGTCGTCTTCGACTGATCGTCCTCACGCACACAACACAACGAGGAGGAGCCGGACTACCAAGCGACCCCGCAGGGGTCGCAGGTATCCGGCCCGCCTGAGGTCGCGCCTTCACGCGCGACCTGGCGACCGCGGGGCCCCGGGCCCCCAGCCGGCCTCTCACTCAATTATCAATGTCGGCCCTTCCCAGACGAAGTGCAGCACGATCCAGACCGTGAGGATGAAGCAGATCCCCAGGATCAGCCCGAAGGCGCCCGGTCGGAGCTTGCGGAAGGTCGCGAAGCCGAAGAACCGCACCACCACCACTTTGGCCAGCCACCCCATGAAGATGCTCAGCCAATAGCGACTCGTAGGCCAACCGATCCAGGCCACAAAGCCCAGCGGATGGAACGGCCACCAGGTGAACCGCTGCCGCATCCCCACCAGAAACAGCGTCATCACGCCGCCCAGACCCAGTGCCCCCCAGTTCCCCCACGTCATCTCGTGCGGGCTCTTCAGAAATGACACCAGCCGCGTCACGGTCCCCAGCGACGACCCCCGCGGCCACCAGCCCAGCTTCGGGATGCTCCACTTGTAGATCACGTACGGCGAGGTCGCGTGGCTCACCAGGATCGCCAGACAGACCGCGCCGAACATCGCCCCCAAAAGCTGCGGCCGGTTCAGCTTCGCCATCGAGCCCATCTTGAAGCCCTGGAAAATCGCCGGCATGTTCTGCGTCGCCGTGCTGCGAATCTGGGCCCAACTGGTCATGGTCATCAGCGTGACATTCTGCGCCCCGATGCGGTGCGCGCCGAACACGTTGAAGATCATGTCGTTCAGCCGAAACGGGCTCGAGTAGATAAACATCCCCGCCTCACACACCACGCGTGCGACCACCATGCTCACCAGCGGAAACAGCAGATACTGCACCATCGCCCAGCCCAGCGATAGTCCGATCTCGGTGCACCAGTAGAAGATGAAGATCAGACCCAGCACCAGGCCGAACGTCGCCAGGCGGTACGGCTGCGGGTTCCGCGGGTCCGAGGGGTCCTCGCCGCTCCCTACAACCGCTCGCACGACGGTCCCCACATGGCGCCGCGCGGACCACAGCAGCGCCAGGCCCAGCACGACATATCCGCCCGCCGTCTGGAACTCGAAGAACTGGTAGTGATTCGTCCAGATCCCAAAGGCCTGCCGCACGGCCGTTTCCAGGAGCTGCAAATGGTAAAAGAACCAGATGCTGAACCCGACCTCGGCCGTCAGCAGATACGCGATCCCGACCATCTCCGGATAGAAGTGCAGCGGCAGGCGGTTGTACACCGACAGCGGTCCCCCGCTGATGACGATCCCCGCGTCTCGCTGCAAGTTCAGGTCCGGCACGCCGGGGAAGTACGTGTGCAGCCCCTTGATCACGTACAGCAGCACGCTGAAGCCGAAGCATCCCCACAGCAGCTTGTTCTTGAGCAGCGGGCCGCCGGTCCGGGCCACCGGCTCCGCCAGCTCCACCGGCACCTGCACCAGCGGGTACAGGACCTTCTCCTGTTCCTCCCAGCGGGGCGCCATGATCGCCGTGAAGCACAGAATCACCCAGTACAGCGCAAACCAGAACGGCGTCCACACCAGCAGCGGCCGGACCCAGGACCGATACGGCACCTCTTGGCCCGGCGGCAAACCCTCGTACGCCCACTTGATCACTCCCGCCTCACGGTTGACGTCCGGGACCAGCAGCGGGTTAAGCTGGTCCAGATATAGGTCCGGCGGCGCGATCTCCGGCAACGTGTAGTGCACCAGGCCCAGTTGGTTCAGGTACACGTGCTGTGCGAACTCCTGCCCCGGGATTGCCCCCATGGCCATCAGCATCACGAAGATGAGCGCCAACTCCGGCGGCTTCAGCTCCAGTCGGCGTGCCACTCGTCGGACCGCGGCGTTCCACAACAGCAGCAGGAGCAGAATCGCAACCGCGCCCCGGGGCAGGTAGCCCGTTCCAATGATTTCGTACCGCAGGAACACGCAAAAGCACCCGGCGACCGTGAATGCGATCACCAGCACCAGTCCCAGGATCAGCGCGCGCGGACTCAGCGACTGCACCCTCTGTTGCTGCTCTGCGGTGATAGCCTGTTCTCTCGTCACTCCGTGAACCTCGTGCTGTCAATCATGGCCGCCCCTTCCGCCAATGGGCCGCCCTTGTAGAGCGCCTTCATTCGCAACCTCAGGCAGACCGGATGCTTCGTCTCCGGCCATCGCCGGAGTCTCGCATTCGGCCCCTCCCGGCCGCGTTCAGTTCGTCCCTGCGCCGAAGTCTTGTGGTAGTCCTAGAGCAAATCCTTCCCGCCCACTCCACCTACCGTTAGATTGATATCCGGAAAGCCGTCGCCCGCCGGGGCAATCTGCCGTGCATTCAGCCACTTTACGTGGCCGTCGGCGAACAGATAGTTCCGCGCCCCGCTCCAGTCCCACCAACCCACCCGCGGGGGCGCATGATTGGTCAACCACTCGGCGCACAGCGCTTTCCGCGCCGGCCAGGCCACCTGCGCCACCGATTGACTGACGCATGGGAACCGATTGAGCTGATACAGGTCGGGCAGCGTCATCGCGGCGATCTGATCCGGCGTGTGATAGAACGCCGCGGAGTATCCGTACGAGGTCGAGTCCCACTTGGTCGCCGCCTGGGGGTCACTGGGGCAGTTGAGAATGTGCGCGCCTGCCGCCACGGACCGATTCGGATCATCCGGAGCCGCGGGATCGCGACACGCCGCGTAGCCCAAATACGGCTGCACCGGCCAGCGCCAGCGGCGGCCCATCCACAGGTACGGGTCCCCCGTGTTGGGGAAGCACTCGTCGTAGTCTTGCGTGTACATCTCGAACGCGACGCCAATCTGCCGCAAGTTCGCCAGGCAGCGCGTCCGCCGTCCCGCCTCCCGGGCCCGCGCGAAGAGCGGAAACAGGATCGCGGCCAGAACCGCTACAATGGCGATTACGATCAGCAGTTCCACCAGGGTGAACCCTCGTCCCGTAGCCCCCGCGTGCCGCCGGGAGCGTGCCTTCATCATCGGCACCCCCTGAACCCCATAAGCGGTCTCAAAACCCCTGTAGGAGCGCGATTGTCCCTGCTCGTTGAGGCTCTGAAACCAACTCTAGGCTTCCACCTCCACATAATCAATCACCCGGAAGGGCGGCTGCTCGAAGACGCCGCAGCCCTGGCTGGCGGCCAGCCTCAGGTGCACGTGCGGCGGATGCCACTTGAACCCGTGCTCCTGCCGTCGCCGCTCCTTATCAATCCAGTCAAAGCACACCGAATCCATCGCCACGGGGTCTACGCTGACCAGCAGGCTGTTCGGCGTCCGCTCCGGGAAGGTGAGCCAATCCATGGGCTGGCCGCCCGGCCCGCGGTTGTAGATCCCCCACAAGGCGTCCATCACGCAGAGCTTCGTCTTACGGATCACTGCCGGGTGGCTATTCAGATCGGCGATGTTCTGGTTCAGGTCCGTCCAGTACTGTCGCCCGGACGGGAATTTGAGCACCTCGTTGGCGGTTCCGCCTACAATCTCCAGTGAGCCCTCCCGGTCTCCCTCGCTCTGGATCCGCACTTTCTTGCCCCAGGGCTGATCGCACTTCCCGCCCTGCAACTGCGGCGTGACCAGCTTCCCAAGCTGCTTGCCGGTGTACTCCCCGGCCTTGATGGTCACGTTCTGTACTGCTCCACCGTCCACTTTCACTTGCAGCGTCGCGTCGGCAGCGAACTTATACGGCTCCCGTGTCCGCGACCAGGCCTCGGCGCCATGGCTGTGCAGTTGGCCCGGCGATTCCACCGAGCCCATGTGGTTCTTCAGGCACCCGGTGATCCCGGTGCTGTGATTCTTGAGCACCGGCACATTGACCAGCCAGGTTGTGTCCCGAGTCAGCAGCTTCGCCAGCGCATTGAGGTGATCGCTGGGCGGATGCTTGTACGGCGGCAGCTCGTCCCGGTCCCAGCCCGAGGCGCCCGTTTGCTTCACCGCCACACCCGCCGGCAGACCGCCCGCCAGGTAGCGGATGTTGTTCTGGTCCCAGACCACAATGTTCTGCGCCGAGTACTTCAGCCCGCCGGGCAGCTCCATCGCCAGCAGGCCTTTGATGATCGCATTGATCACCGGCAGATTGGTCGAAAGTCCGCCTTGCCCGTTGATGCAGTTGATCTTGAGCGTGATCACGTCATCCGCCTGCAGCCCCGGGAAGCACGCCAGCATCGCCTGTCCCAGATCGCCCCGGCCCGTAAGCTTCTGCATCGCCGCCGCAAACATCCTCTCCACGACGGCTGCGTCAATCTCCTCCTTGCGCGTCGCCTTGGCACTGTGGGCCCGCACCACCCGGTGCGAAGTCGGCCCCGCCGGTCGCTCACCTGCAGCGCGTTCCGCCGCCCGCCCGCCGGTCGGTGCCTGTGCCAGCCGCTCCGACGCCTCCTCCGCCACTGCCGATTCCCTTTGCCCACAGCCCAACAGTCCGGTGCCTAGCAGCGCTACGCCGCCCGCCAGGCCCGAGCTTTGCTGCACGAATTCGCGTCGCGAAATCGTGCCCTTGGCGTGACTTTCCACTCGTTCCTCCTCCGGTCGCATCGGTAGCCCTCCTTGATCCATCTGGTCGGAGTACAAGATCTGAATGCTCTCTCATCCTACGGTGCGACGGCGCAACCCGCCCGTGTCGAGCCCCTGGCCCACAACCCGCCGGGGTGCTTCGCCTCTTGTGCCCTGCTGCCCTCGTCGCCGCGTCTCGGCACACGCCCGCCTAACCGGGTCCGCAGGCTCCGAGGATTCACACCTGCCGCTCGCGAAAGGTGCCTGCAGGTGGGCTGCTAACCCAGGGGGCACTCCAGGACGGCCCATTCGCGCACCTCCTCGAATCCGGCGGCGGTGTACAGGTCGAGGGCCCGGTCGTTGTTGCGGTCCGCGATTAGCTCCACTTCGCGCATCCCGCGGCCCACGAGCGACACCATGGCCGCCGTCATCAGCGTGGTCTCGACGCCCAGGCCCTGGAACTTGCGGCCCACAGCCAGGCCCAGTCGGGCCAGACGGATCCAGCCGCGCTTCACGCCATGCGCCCGGTTGAAGGCCGTGTCAATCATGGCGACAACGTATCCGGCGAGTTCGCGTTCATGGTGAGCCAACAGAACTCCGCGAGCGTCATAGCCGACGACCGTGTCCCGCAGGAGCCGCCAATCCTGCGCCCTCATCGGCTCCCAGCCGTGCGCTGCCGTCATCTCGTGGAACGCCTCGTTATGGATCGTCAGCAGGGCCGCTGTGTCCTCCTCGCGCAGATGTCGCGTCGCCACGGGCGTCAGCGGCGGCCCCACCTCGGCCGGCACGGCACGCAACGAAACCATTCGCCCCACCTCGGCGAACCCGGCCTCCCGGTACAGCTCTCGGACGTCCGCGTCGTGATCCGTCACAACCACCCGCATCACGGCCTGGCCCTGCGCCGCCAGGTCCCCCTTGACGCGGTCCAGCAGCTCCTGTTCCAGTCCGCGCCCCTGCCATCCGTCGCGCGTCGGGATCAGGCTCGGCTGAAACACGATCTCCCCGCCCACGTACGGATAGATATCCCCGCCGGTGTTCGCCTCGCGCGCCGGCTCCGCGCTGCACCACGCCAGCACCTCATTGCCCCGCAGCCACGCGTAGATCGGCTGCTCGGCAAAGCGCGGGTCCGCCTCGCCCTTCGCCACCAGCTCCTCAGCCGTTACGGGCCGGTAGTTGGGCGTGCCGGCGTACGTCTCGTTGTAGACTTGCGCAAGCTGTGGCGCGCTGCCGCGCAGTTGCTCCCGACGCTCGATCTTGCACAGCATCCAGGCAAACCCTCTTCGCGTGCTCCGGTATGGCCCCCGGTCGCCCGTGGCGCGTGTTCACGCGGCAGGCCGCACAATCCTTCTCGCGCCAATCCAGGAGGACACCATGACAGCTCTCGCCCTCGCCTTCACATTCACCCTTGCGCCACTCTGGGGCCAAAACGCCGGTCCGTATGACTGGCTGGCCCGCCACAGGATCCGAGCCGCGTACTTCGGCGTCGGCCAGAAGGCGGACCACTACCGCACACTCGCCAACAGCGGCTTCAATGCCGTCTTCGTCAAGTGCGCCCTCTCGCCCGCCGATCCCACTCACGACGCCGACCATCTGGACCAGATCGCCACGCTCGCCACCTACGCCCGCGACAACGGACTCCGGTTCTTCCCGGTCCTCAATCTGGGCGGCTCGCCCGAGGTCGCGCTGCTGAAGACCTTGCCGCGCACAGTGGTAACATCGCGCGGCCAATCCCTCTCCAAGACGCCCTGCCCGCTGAACGCCGCCTACTGGCAGCGCGTCATCGGCGACCGCTTTGCCGCGCTGGCGGACCACTTGAAAGCCCGGAACCTGCCGCTGGCAGGCCTGATCTTCGACCCGGAGATGTACGGCGCCGACACCAGCAGCTTCCCCGCCGACGGCTGCTATTGCGACCAGTGCTTCGGCGAGTTCCTGAAGGCCTGGAAGATCGCGGCGCCCGCCGACCTCGAGCCCGCTCAGCGCCACGCGTGGCTGCAGGCCAATGGCCACCTTACTGCGTACCTGGCCCAACAGGAAGAGAGTCTCAAGGCCATCCTGCTCAAGCTCCGCGACACCTTCCGCCAGTCCCACCCTGAGGTCATCCTCGGCCATTTCCACTACGTGGACACCTTCGCCTATCGCGCCTTTGCCGCCGCCCTGGGCGAGGCGAACCGCCCGCTGCTAATCTGCAGCGAGAAAACCTATGCCACCGGCTACACCGAGTACATCCCTCAGCAGGTTGCTGCCTTCCAGCAAGCCGGCCTCTACGTCGCCTTCGTCCCGGGCCTGTGGATCGGCAAGTTCCACGCTGAAGACCTGGCCAACAACGCCTACTTCTGCGCCTGCGCCGGCGACGGCTACTGGCTCTTCACCACCTCCAGCCTCGACGGCGACCCCCGGAAGAAGGGCGGCGACTACTGGTGCCCCGACAGCGCCGAGGAGTACTTCCTGGCCCTCAAGAACGCCAACAGCGACCTCACCCAACGCGATGAGCATCCCAACTTCGACCCCGGCCGCGAGCTGAAGCCGGCGCGTCCGATTCTCAGGCCCGTGCGCCGCCGCAAGTTTCACGTCGAGAACCTGACCATGTTTGGCCCCCAGCCTCCTGCCGGCAAGAAGCAGTGGGAACCGACCCACCTGCGCGGCCCCGCCCTGGTCATTACCTCGGCCAACTCGGGGCAGGAGGTCGTCTTTGACCTCGCCTGTCACCAGGTCGGCCGCTACCGCGACGCCGCCGCCTTCGTGGCTCTGGACGAGCAGGAGAACCGGCTCGCCGAAGGCCATGTATCCTTCCGCGAGACCAAGACCTTTCGTTTCACCGCGCCGCACGACGGCCTGTTCATCTTGCAGCTCGACGGCGGCGCCAATGCCTATTCGGTCAACATCCACGGCCGACCCGAGGTCTACCAGGCCGACCCTGCACTGTCTCTCTGCGGCCGCGCCGCGCCTCTATACTTCCTCGTTCCCGCGGGCACCAAGGAGTTTACCTTCAAGCTCAAGACCGGCGCCGAGCTTGAGACGGTCCACTTCAGCGTCGTCACGCCCGTCCAGGAAATAGCCGCCGAACGCGCGGGCGGCTTTCCAACCGGCCTGGAGATGAAAATCACGGTTCCGGCCGGCCAGGACGGCAAGCCCTGGCGCCTGGACCTACACAAAGCCAAGACCGGCGTCTTTGAGGACGTGTCCGTCTCCTTCAGCGACCAGATCCCACCGTACTTGGCCGAATCACCGGACCGCTTGCTCGTCCCGCACCCGTAGGAGCGCATTCAGGCGCGACCGCCGTTTACCGGCGAGTCACTGAGCCCCACCCAACGCCCGCTGCACGCGCTCCAGCCCCTCTCGCGCTTCCTTTGAGTTCGGATCAATCCGCAGCACCTGGATATACTCGTCTCGCGCCTCCGGCAGGCGCCGCGCCCCTTCGAGCACCCGCGCCAGCCCGATCCGCAGCGGCACCGCGTTGGGGTCCTGCGCCAGGCCGTTCTGATAGGCTTCGACCGCGTCTTTGCGCAGCCCCTGGGCTGCCAGTGCCTGCCCCAGATACCCCCAGGCCTGCATATCCTCCGGCCTCCCCTCCACCACTACCCGCAACTCCTCCACCGCCTCAGCGAGTCTGTGAGCCTGAAGATGCTCCTGCGCCAACGCAAACCGCCGGTCCAACAGACGCTCGGCTTCCTCCCGTTTTTCTTCCGTCACGATCTTGCGGCAGTCGTCGCACAGGGTCATGCCGGGCGCCACCTCGGTCCCGCACCGGCGGCACGAGGGCGTCGCCGGCACCGCAGGCGCGGCCGCCGCGGGCGCGCCCTCCGCTTCCAACGCGCCCAGATCGAGCTCGCACAGAACTCCGCAGATCGGAAGATGCGCCAGAACGAAGTATGCCAGCGGGATACAGCCCGCCGCCAGCAGCACCAACCCGGCCAGCAACCCTCCCAACACCATGCCCGCCATGCCGTGGCCGCCCCCGCCGCGTCCGGAGAGCCCGGGGAACGACGGTTCCTGCTCACCCTCCGAGTCCTCGTCCCCGGGCGCGAACGGGCTGCGCCCTCCGAAGATGTCGTCCAGGTCGGGCAGCGACACGCCGGGGCCGCCGGCGAACACCTCGCCCATCAGTTCGGCGTTCATCGCCCAGGTCACCGGCGGACCAACAACAGCCGCGACGAGTACCGCCAGCGGAACCCCGATCATCCAAACCCGCGCCTCGCACGCGATCAGCCTGAGGGTCTTCTTGGAGAAGATGTTCCACAGGCGGCCAAAAACACTCCCGAAGCCTCCGTCCCCCAGGGCTACCAGCGAAGCAGTTGTGAAGTCCGAGAACAGCACCACCACGAAGCAACACGCTCCCACCACGCTCGCCACAAGAACCATCAGCCCCGCCAGCGCCGGCCCCAGTCCGGGAAGCTGCCGCACGCCGACTACAAGCGCCAGCACGATCACGGCGATCGTCAGCGCCAGACCGATCATCACCGGCGAGGCCAGCAGACTGCCCAGCCGCCGAGCCCCGAAGCTCAAGCCCTCACCGACAGTGATCTTCCGGCCGTTCACGAGCTGCTCCTGGCCCAGCTTCGCCACTGCCCCGATGCCACAGAGCCAGGCCAGCTCGCCCAAGAGGCACAGCACGAGCGCGGCCAGACCGAACAACAGCATCCCGGCAACCCCCAAGCCGGCCCCCCTCCCGCCGCCATGCGCCCCAAGCTGCCCGGCCAAGCCCGAGACTGCTCCCATAATCCCGGAGCCCGCGCTCAAACCGATTAGCAGACCGGCCAGCCCGTATAGCAACCCGCTGACAACTACTCCAATCAGCATCGTCACCACGAACCGCCCTTGCAGTGCAACACGCAGACACTGGAAGAGCGTGTCAATGCGCACGATCCGCCATTCCTCTTTCTGCGCCGCCTCCGCCGGTGCAACTCGCGGCTCACCACTCTTGGCCGAAGGTGCTGTCGGTTCGGACCGGACCTGGGCTGCCGCGGGAGCCGACGGCGGCGCTGCGGGTGTCGGAGCCGGCGCCCGTTCGCGCGCCGGAGGCACCCTGGCGCCACAGTGGGGGCAGAACCTCTCACCCGCCGGGACCGGCTGACCGCACGACGAACACGTGACGCTGCTGCTCATACCGTCACCCCTATCGTGTCTCTCGCTCCTTGCCTCTCTTCTCTATTCCTTCGCCGGGTTCCTATCTACGCATCAAAGCAAAACAGCCGCCTCTGTCGGCGGCCGTTCTTGTCCTGGCTGGTAGCCCCTAGGGGACTCGAACCCCTGCTGCCGAGCTGAGAACCCGGTGTCCTAACCGCTAGACTAAGGGGCCGAAAACCGACACCACGGAACAGGTGCCAGCACCATTACTTATACCCAATCCCCGCCATCATGTCAAGAATCGCCCGCCACGCAACACAGTGCTTTGACACGCCGCAATCTGCCCGGTATAATGGCCTCGAACTGTGGCATAAGCAGCACAGAACGTGGGCATGTGGGTGAGGCTGGTGGACGCTTCCGCGCAGGTTACAGCTTTTCTGCAGGAAAACGTGGGCAAGATGCTCCATGGGGGCAAAGCGCGCAAGAACAAGGGCGGCGGATGGACCGTGCCGGTCATGTGCGCGGTCGCCGGCAAGACGCAGAAGGTCGCTGAGGTTGTCGTGAGCCCGGAGGGGGAACTGGTTAACCCGCCTCTGGAGAACATCATGGATCGGCTCAGCGACGTTCTATCCGAGGAGATCCCCGATAAGCCGGCGGAAGCGCCGGCGGGCGAGCAGGAGATGGTGTCCTCGCTGGAGGCTTTGCTCGACGTCATTGAGGCCGGCGAAGACTTCGCGCCGGGCAAGGATGCCCTGACACAAGTGCACAGCCATAGCCACTTCCAGGAGCGATTGTCGGAGGAGGTGGAGCGCGCCAAGCGCTACGGGCTGCCTTTCTCCTGTCTGCTGGCCGACATTGATAACTTCGCCGAGTTCAACGAGGAACACGGCTTTCGCCTCGGTGACGCCCTCTTGCGCCAGGTCGCCATGTTGGTTTCCGGTGTCTTGCGAGGAACGGACTTCGTCGCCCGGTGGGGCGCGGACGAGTTCGCCATCATCGCACAGGGCGAGGCCAAGGACACTGCTCGGGCCGCGGAGCGGGTGCGCAGTACCATGGAGGGCCATCCCTTCCGCATCCACGAAGAGCAAGAGCCGATCAGCGTCACTGTCAGCGTCGGGGGCGCGAGCTTCCCCAGTGAGGAGGTCAGCGACAAGGAAGCCTTGCTCCGCCTGACCCATGATATGCTCACGTCCGCCAAGGCCGCCGGCGGCAACCGGGTGATGATGGCGCGCAGCGTGCGCCGGAGGTCGCGCTCCTCGAAAAAGCACTAGCGCCGACGCTTCGCCCAACCGGTCACGTCGGGAACCGCCAGGATCCCGACGTCTGTTCTTGGCGTCCCGCCCAGAGCTATACCTCTGCGTCCCGAACGACCACCGGTCCGTACAGCCCGGGAGACTGCCTTGGCTGATCCCAAGATGCGCGAACGCGGGCCCCTGGGGTCCGTGCCCCGAGCCCCGACCACCGACCCTGAAACCGACGCCGGCCCTTGGCAACGGTGGGAGCTGCTGTTTCTCGTCCTCCTGACCGCCTTCGTGTGCGCGACCCGCGCACCCCTCTTCTTGCCGCGCGGGACCGCCTGGGACGAGTACCAGTACGCCCTGGCCGTGGAGGACTACGACGTCCTCCGCCATCGCCCACATCCGCCCGGTTATCCCCTGTTCGTCGTCGCGGCCAAGGCCGTTCACCTAGTCGTGCCCGACAGCCTCCGCGCCGTCCAAGTCACCTCCACCCTATTCAGCGCGGGCGGCCTGATCGCTTGCTATGCCCTGGCCCGCCTCATGTACGGGCCGGCGGTCGCTCTCATCGCTGCCTTGCTCTTGGCCACTTCCAACGTGTTCTGGCAGCAAGGCACCCTCGCCCTCTCGTATACGGCGGAGGCCTGCGCCGCCACCGTGGTCATCTGGGCTTGCTACCGCACCCGCCGTCAAGGCCGCGGTTGGCTGCTGCCGACCTTGCTCTACGCCGCGGCCGGCGGCATCCGCCAGGGCCTGCTCGTCTTTCTGGCGCCCGCCTACCTCTATGCCCTCTGGCGCCTGCCTCGGCGCTCGTGGCTCTATGTCCTTCCAACCCTCGCGCTCGCCATCGCCTTGTGGATTGTCGGCTTGCTGTACTTCTCCGATTCCTCCTGGGCTGAGTACCGGGCCGGCTCCACAGCCCTCTACACCACAGTGCTGTGGCACAGCTCAATCTTCAACGCGCTACACCAGGGCGCCCCCGCGGCTCTCCTTGCGGCGAGCCGGCTGGCCCGCGCCGTGGCCATCTCCCTGTTCGCCCGTGGGGTTCTCTTGGCCACTATCCCGCTTGCCTTCGAACTGGCGCACTGGTTTCGGCCCCCCGGCGTGCGCTCCGATCCGCGGCGCGTCCTGCTCCTGCTGTGGGCCGCACCACCTCTTCTGTTCTGTCTGACCGTCCATATGCCCAACGCGGGATACGCTCTCGTCTACTTGCCCTGCTTGCTGATTCTCGCCGCCCGCGGGACCGTCCGTCTGACCGACCGCTACTTCCCCGCCCGCCCAGGCGCCGCGGGAGCAGCTCTGGCCTCAGCATGCGTGCTTGCCAATCTCCTGATGTTTTTCTGGTCTCTGCCTGCTCATGGCACTTGGGTCCGGGAGCTCGACCGCAAAATCCGCTACATCGAGGCCCACTTCGATCCTACTGACACGATCATCGTTACCTCCGGCTGGGGATATCGGCCCGCCATGTACTACTTGCGCGACTTTCAGGTGTATTGGCTCCAGGTTCTGAACCTTCGCCCCGACATCCCGGCCAACCGCACCCAGACCTGCCCCAGCCGCTACGGGCGCGAGCAGCTCCGCGGCTTCTGGGTGGCTACCAACAGGCCCCCCAAGCCCATCGTCCTCGGACCCGAGATCCGGCACGTCGTCTTCTTCGGTCACCGAACCCACGTGCTCGCCGGTCCGGCCCAGATTCGCAACGTACCTGTAGGACCCGGCCTGGCCTTGGGCGTCGCGGACCTCCCGCCGCGTAGGACCCTGCTCCGTTACGATCGGCTCCGCGTCTGGTTCGAACCCGCGAGCTAACCTCGCATCAGCTCGAGGAACCGCCCGGGCACCTCTTCCGCAGCGGCCGGACCGGTGCACGGATTCTAGACGCCGGCCACATCCACCGGCTCCCCGCCACGCTCCGCCGAGAGGTTGGCCGCAATCGTGACCGCCAGCGTTTTCACGCCGTCGGAGTAGTCCGAATGGATCGGCGAACGATCGCCGGTCTCGACGGCCTGCAAGAACGCCTTGTCTTCGCCCAGGTAGCCGTCCTCCTCAAGCTGGTACTCCCCGGCCCCCTCGGCGCCGGCCCAGGTCAGTGACGCGCCCAGAATCTGCAGCGTGAACTTGTGGGCCATCACTCGCAGTCCGCTCTGCCCCCAACCTTCCAGCAGGCAACAGTTGGAGATATTCCCGACGGCCCCGTTCTCAAACAGGAGATTCACGGTACCGACATCGGGCACATCCAGGTTCTCGACGTTGTGCATCGCCCGCAGGGCATAGTACGCCTGCACCGTCTGCACCTCGCCGACCAGGTACCGCGCCAGGTCCACGATGTGTGTCGTCTGCTCCACGAACTGGCCGCCCGACTGCGCCATCACGCGCCACCAGGGCGTCCCCGGCAGCCCGCCCCAGAACGACCCGTGCACCAGCCCGATGGTCTTGTCCGTCAGCATTCCCCGCGCCTTGTTCACATGGTCGTCCCAGCGATACTTGTATGCCACCACCGTCACCACCCCGGCCTCCTTTACCTTGGCCTCGACCCCGCGCGCAGTATCCAGGTCCAGCCCCACGGGCTTCTCAATCAGCATGTGCAGCCCGCGCTCGCAACAGGCCGCCTCAATCTCCCCGTGGGCGAAGGGCGGCGTGCAGATCACCACTGCGTCCAACTCCTCCCGAGCCAGCATTTCCTCGAACTTGTCGTACGCCTTCCCGCCGAACTCTCCTGCCGCTTTCTCGGCTCGCTGCCTCACCACATCGCAGAATGCCACCAACTCGGCGTTCGGCAATCCGTCGAATCGTCGCATGTGTCCCTGCGCCACGCCGCCCGTTCCGATGAACCCCAGTCGTACCGCCATGACACTGACCTCCCTAAGATTGCGTTGCCTGCGGCCCCCGTCCGACCTGCATCTGCAGCCCCGGCGAAGACCCTTGGCTGCTTCCTCGTTCGGGCCCCCGGCCCCTTTGTCGTGCCCTCTTGCTGCTGCAATTGGCCCGACCCGTCGCCGAGGCACCGAACAACCAAGCCGCTACTGCGTCCAAGGAGGGAAACGGATCAACACATCCCGGCTCACAACAAGGTGTGATAGCTGATGTCATGCTCACGACTTGTACTTCTCTGCCCTCTTGCCTTGTTCGTCATCCTCGCGACCACGCTGCCGGCCCAGGAGGCGCCTCCGCCCGCCCGGGCGCCTGCGTTGCCGGAGCCGAACAAACGGGAACAGAAGACGGAGGCACTGCGCCAAAGGCGCCGAGGCGAGATGATGGAGCGGATGAAGCAGCAGCTCCAGGCCTTCGAGAAGGCCGGACTGACGCAGCAAGACCTGAAGGAGCTGCGGGAGCTGAGCCGCACGCTGATGGAAGACCAGTCCCAGCTCCGGCTTCAGCTCCAATCGCTGGCCGTGCTGATCCAAGACGAGAACGCCAAGGACGAGGACATCCAGGCCGCCTTTCAGGCCTTCGTCGAGCTGCGCGACCAGGTTCTGCAGGAGCGCCAGAAGGCCGTGCAGGACCTGCAGAAACGCTGGGCCGACAAGATGACGCCGCGAATACGTGTGATTCTGCTGGGAATGGGTATCCTAGACAACGGTATCCGGCTTCCGTCCTTCGGGATGCAGCGCGGCGGACAGTGGCTGCGCGGTCTTGATCGTCGGCGTCTGCAGGGACCGCCGGGAGAACGGCCGGAGCGCAAACGACGAGAGAGGATCGGGGCTCAGCCGGACGCGCCTCAATAGGTGCGACCAGGTTACCAGGTCATATGCCCCTCGCGCGGCGTCGAGCCAACCTCGACGCCGCGCTCAGTGTGAAAGCCCGAAGGCGCGGGCGACGTATCCTTCGCACTTTCTCCAGAAGAACGTCCCCTCGCAGCACTAGTCGCCGGCCGCCAGGGTCCACATCCCCAGCGTGCTCTGGCGCAAGGCCTTCACGTGGCCGTCGTAGAACAGCACGTTCATCGTCTCGTTGTGCCGCTTGCTGGTCCGCGGCCCACCGGGCGGGTACGACGCCCCCGGCGTCCCGAAATCCGTGTGCGCGGGATAGGACCAGAGCTCCAGAGAGGCAGCATCGAGTACGTCAATGGTCCCCGCCGGGTCCTCGATCTCGGCCAGAGAGCGCGGGGTGTTGGCCGTGGCCGCCGAGGCCGAACCGGAATTCCGGCACAGCCAAGAGGCCCGCCCGTAGCTGTATGCCAACGGGTTCGGATGACCGGGCGGCCGCATGTACGTATAGCTCAACTGTCCACTCGGGCAGACGAATATCTGCCAATTCTTCACGTACGGCTGCGTCAGGTCTATGTACCAAGCCAACATCGTCGCTCCCGGCTGCGGCATGTACTGATACATCATGCAGATCTTCTCGTCATAGTCCTGGGCATACATCGCCAGCGCCAGGCCGATCTGCTTCAAGTTGGACTGGCAGCTCGCCTGTCGAGCCTTCTCGCGGGCGCGGGCAAAGACTGGGAAGAGGATCGCCGCTAGGATCGCGATGATGGCAATGACGACCAACAGTTCAATCAGCGTGAAACCTGCAGCTCGACGAGACATTCGCACGACCTCCTTTTTGTTACCGTCCACCAGTTTTGGGCCCACAACTACTTGAGCCCTCTAGCCTTTACACTTCGTCGGGCCCACTGCCCTCCTGTTGAGAAGGCTCTTTCTTCTCCGGGTTCTTCTCACGCCTAAATTACCCCTCTCCCCCAGCGGTGCCCCACAGCACTACTTGAACACTAGCTTGGCCGGTCCGCCCTGGAACTTCACGTGACCGTCGAGGTAACAGATGTTGATCGAGCCCTTGTGGGAACCGTGCAGCGTCACGCCGTGCTTTAGGCGCGTCAACTTGCACCAGCCGTCCGACCACAGCCAGCAGTCGCTGTCCCACTGCTCGCCCATGATCCGCGGCGTGTCTCCGGTCCGCTGGACCAGGAAGCCCCAGGAAATCCAGGTGCTGTAGCTGGGCTTCGGCGGCGTCACGGTGCTGGGCCTCTGGTCGTAGCTGAAGCAGTAGTAGCCGATATTGCCGGCTGCCTGGTTGGCGTCCGTCGGCGTGAAGTCCGGCATCCACTGCTCTATCTTGCGACCCGAGGGACAGTACATGATCTGCATGTTCTTGATGTACGGGAGAATCTGCCCCACTAGCCGGGCGTGCGTGGTGCTGCTGTTGCAGGCATAGTAATCGCAGGGGAACAGCTCGTCATAATCCTGGGCGTACATGTGGGAGGCCAGGCCAAGCTGACGCAGGTTGGAGGCACAAGCCGTCTTGCGAGCCGCCTCCCGCGCCCGCGCAAACACGGGAAACAGCATGGCTGCCAGAATCGCGATGATCGCGATCACGACCAGCAGCTCGATCAGCGTAAAGCCCGCATGCCGCCGAGACACCACCACACCTCCTTCTCATCCTTCCTCGCGCTCTGAACCTCGAGCCACCCCGGTCACGAGGTGCCGAACACGAGCTTGTGTGATTCTACCCCCTCATTCGCACACGTCAAGCCGCGCCATCTACAGTACCGCTTGGCTCACATTTCAGCCGACGCCAAGTCTCCCTCCAGCTTCCGCTGCGCCAGTGCGCAGTACTCGGGGCTGAGGTCATAGCCGACGGCTTCGCGCCCCAGAGCCCGGGCCGCGACGAGAGTGGTCCCGGTCCCGACAAACGGGTCCAGCACCCTCTCGCCCTGATACGTGTACAGCCGGATTAGCCGCCGCGGGATCTCCACCGGAAAGGGTGCTGGATGGCCCTTGGTCCTTGACACCGGCAACTGCCAGACGCTCCAGGCCGTCTCCTTGATGAAGTCCTCCGGCAGCGGCTCCGTCCGCGGCGGGTCAAAGCCACCCTCGCGCTGGAAGATCAGAATGGACTCGTGCTGAATGTTGATGTTCGCGCAACACGGGAAGGGCTTCCGTTTGAGGAACTGCGTCGTGCCGCGCTGCCACAAGCCTTGCGTGCCCTTGGGCTTGACCCAGATGATCTCCTTCTTCAGCGTGAACCCGGCTCCGGCGAAGAGGCCGATCGAATCGGCGGGGATGTGCTTCAGGTCCCCGTCGGAGACCCGGGTCCCGATCACCCAGGCCAGGAACCGCCCCGGCTGCAGCACCCGCCGGAATTCTCGTGCCACCCGGCCCATCTCGACCAGGTACTCCTCATACGACTGCCCCAGGCCAAGCTGCTGCGACGACTTGTAGTCCTTGATGTCCCAGTACGGCGGACTGGTCACGATCAGGGCAACCGATTCGGCCGGCACTTCCCGCATCCGGCGCGCGTCGCCGCAGTACAGCCTCACGCCTTCAGCTTCGTAGTATGGCTCACGCCTCGCGCTCATGGCTTGCCCTTCCGCATTCGCAGACCTCGTATCACTGCGCCGCCATTATAGCTGCCGCCAGACCCCCAACGCCAGCCTCAGCACGGCTCGCAGTAGCACACACGGGTGACGGTCGGCTCCGGGGCCGCCGCAAAAGGTCGCTCGCGGCAACGTGGCGAACTCCCTCGTTGACACCGCCAATTCTGCTACGGAGGCATTTCCGGCATGAGACATTCGATCCTGTATCCCCTGTGCTGCGCGATCGCCTTGCTGGCCTTGTCTTGCCAGGCGCAGGCTGCGAGCTTTGCCGAGCGCCTGGGCTACGCGCCCACCGACAAGCTGCTAATCATCCACGCCGACGATCTGGGCATGTGCCATTCGGCCAACCTCGCGGGCGAGCGTGTCCTGGCGGCCGGTGCCGTCACCTCGGGCAGCATCATGGTGCCATGCCCGGCCTTCGACGAGATGGCCGCGTACGCCGTCAAGCACCCGCAAGCGGACCTGGGCCTGCACCTGACCTTCACCAGCGAGTGGAAAACGTACCGCTGGGGACCCGTGGCGCCCCGCGACAAGGTGCCCGGCCTACTGGACCCGGCGGGCTTTCTCTGGCACGAGGTCGAGCAGGTGGCGGCTCATGCCAGTCCGGCCGAATTCGAGGCCGAACTCCGCGCGCAGGTCGCCAAAGCGCGGGCCGCCGGAGTCAAGCCCACGCACCTGGACACCCACATGGGCACCTGCTTTGCCCGGCCCGAGTACATCAAGGCCTATTGTCAAGTGGCTCTCGAAGAGCACATCCCGGCCATGATTCCGGGCCCCACGGAAGCCAACGTCGCCATGGCGCGAGAGATGGGCCTCCAGTACCCGCGCGCGACGGTGGAAGCGCTCATGGCGCAGGGCATGCCGACGCTCGACACGCTGATCCGCGGCGTCGAAGGCGACGACTTGCCCTCCCGCCGCCAGGCCTATCACCAGGCAATTCGGAACCTCAAGCCGGGCATCACGCAGATCATCATCCATCCCGCCGTGATGTCCGACGAGCTGCGCTCGATCACCGGAACGGCAGTGCAACGCGACGCCGACTACCAGGTGATGTGCGAGCCGGAGACCCTGGCTTTGATCAAGGCCGAGGGCATCAAGCTCGTCACCTGGCGGGAACTGGGAAAGCTGCTGCGCAAGGGTGAAGCCCAATAGAGGCAGCCGCTCAAACCGGGAGGCGCTGCGGATGAATAGGCCAACAGATCGCTCAGCGCAGCTTTTCCAGCGCGCGGTTGGCGCCATGCCCGGCGGCGTCAACAGCCCTGTGCGAGCCTTCGGGTCCGTCGGCGGCACACCGCGCTTCTTGCAGCGCGGCGCCGGCAGCCACATCTGGGACGTTGACGGCAACGAGTACATTGACTACGTCTGCTCGTGGGGGCCCTTGATCCTCGGCCACGCGCCCCAAGCCGTCGTGGAGG
Organism: Candidatus Zipacnadia bacterium; assembly: GCA_029820995.1. Taxonomy (GTDB): domain Bacteria; phylum Armatimonadota; class Zipacnadia; order JALGUG01; family JALGUG01; genus JALGUG01. Next base: position 2,763 of record JALGUG010000033.1, on the reverse strand, counting down.
CAGCGTGCCAGGCGACGCGCCGCGGTTCCAGCTTCGGAGCACCGACGGAGATCGAGGTGCAGATGGCGGAACTCGTCAAGCAGTGCTTCCCCGGCATTGAACTGCTGCGGATGGTTAGCTCCGGAACCGAGGCCGCGATGAGCGCCACGCGCGTCGCCCGCGCGTACACGGGCCGCAGCAAGGTGCTCAAGTTCGACGGATGTTGGCACGGCCACGTGGACGCCCTCCTCGTGCGCGCGGGCTCCACGGGCCTCCAGTACGGCGTGCCCGACAGCGCGGGCGTGCCCCAGGGCTGCGCCTCCGACACCCTGGTGGCCCGCTACAACGATCTGGACAGCGTCCGGCAAGTACTGGCCGGTTCGGCCGACGATTGCGCGGCGATCATCGTCGAGCCGGTCGCCGGCAACATGGGCGTAATTCCGCCGAGGCCCGGCTTCCTGCAGGGATTGCGCGACCTGTGCACTCAGCACGGGATCCTGCTCATCTTCGACGAGGTGATCACCGGCTTTCGCCTCGCTCTCGGCGGTGCACAAGAGCGCTACGGGGTCCGGGCGGACCTGACCACGCTGGGCAAGATCATCGGCGGCGGGTTCCCGGCTGCGGCCTACGGAGGGTCGGCCGAGATCATGCACCAGGTGTCGCCCCTCGGGCCGATGGTGCAGGCGGGAACCTTGTCGGGCAACCCGGTCGCGCTCGCCGCGGGAGTCACGACGCTGCGCGCGTTGCAGCAGCCCGGCGTTTACGAGTTGCTCGAGGAGCGTGCGGCGCAGCTTGAAGCGGGCCTGTCCGAGGCCGCCCAGCGCGCCGGTGTGCCCGTCAGGTGCAACCGCGCCGGCTCGATGATGACCCTGTTCTTCACCGAGCACCCCGTGACCGACGCCGACGATCTCGCGCACTGCAGCTCCGAGCGCTATGCCGCCTTTTTCCACGGGATGCTCGACCGCGGCATCGCCTTCGCGCCCTCCTATTGCGAGGCTGCCTTCGTCTCCACGGCTCACACGCCCGAGGACATCGAGCAGACGGTCGCCGCAGCTCGCGAAGTGCTCGCGCAGCTCTAGCAGGAGGGGCCGAACTGCGCCTACTGCACCCGCTGGACGCCGTCCTCGCGAAGCAGAACGTGCGCCAGGCCCTGGTCAACGGCCAGGAAGGTTTGCGCCGTCTCGGGATGGCACGTCAGGAACAGAACCTGGTTCTGCTGTGACAACTCCAGCAGGGCCTCCGCCGCCGCCCGTGCTCGCTGGGGGTCGAAGTTGGCGAAGATGTCGTCGGCGATCACCGGTAACGGCTCCGCGCCGGGCCGCTGGTTGAAGTCCCGGATTAGTCCCAGGCGTACCGCCAGGTAGATCTGCTCCTTGGTCCCTCGGCTCCACTGCACCTCATTCAACCGCGTCCCGTTCGGCCGCTCAACGGTGATCTCTTGCTCCCCAGGCCGACACAACAAGCGGGCCAGGCTCTGCCCTGTTAGACGCGGCAACACGTTACTTGCCTCCTGGAGCACCCGCGGCTGACGTTCTCGTTCGTACCGCTCGCGCGCCTGCTGCAGCAGGAACAGGCATGTTTGCCGAACCGCCCACTCGCGTGCCCCGGCCCTGATCTGTTCGCGCAGCCCCTCCCGCTGCTGCAATAGTCGTGACAGCTCCTCGCTTTTCTCGATGTCCGCGAGGCGCTGCCGCAGCTCGCCGAGCGCTGTGTTGGCTTCCCGGTATTCCTCCTCCCGCTGCTCCTGATCCGCCTTCGCCCGGCGGAGATCGGTCCGGATTTCGTCCAGGTTCGTTGCCGCCAACCGCCTCTGCTTGGCCTCCAACTCGGCCCCGCTGCCCAGGATTCCTTGCAGCTTCACCTCCGCCTCGCGAATGCTCTGCTTCAGAGCTTCGCGCTGAGCAAATACCTCCGCCCGCTTCCGGAAATCCTCTTCGTTCTTCGCACCGGCACGGTCCAGCAGGTCCTGGCGTTCCTGGGTTCGTTCGGCCAGCCTCCTTTCCGCGCGCTCCCGCTCACCCAGCAGCCTGGTCAACTCCTTTTGGTTGGCCTCCCGTTGCTGCCGTATGGCCCGGGCCTGGTCCAGCTCTTCCTGCAGCCGCGCGAGAGCCCCCACCAGCTCCTCTCTCGCCGGAACGGTCCGCCTGCATGCCGTGAGAACCGCTCGGGCCCGCTCTTCGATCTCTTCGATATCCCTCTCGATCCCTTCGCGCCTTCTTCGGAGCTCGCCGAGTTGATCCAATGTAGCTCGCGCCTCTTCCAGCGCATGGTAAGTATCCAGCGCCCCGTCAGCCGTCAGGCCCGTCCTCAGTTGGTGCTCCTCCAGCCAGTGCCGCCATTCTGCTGCAATCCTATCCTGTTCCTCGCGTGCTGCCTGCAGCCTTTGCTCAGCGATATGCAGGGCCGCCTGCGCCTGCTCCAGCTCCTGCTCACGCTCGGCCAGCGTCTGGTCGGCCCGCTGCTGCTCTTGCAGCATTTCGGCCTGGCGGCGCACCTGCTCCGCGGCCAGTTCCACGGCCTGCAGATCGCCGATCTCCTGCCCGAGCACCTCGCCGGCCTGTCGCAGTGCAGCGCGTCGGCCCTCGGCCTCCCGTTGGGCCTGTTCGGCCTCCTGTTCGGCGTCCTGAATCCTCTGCTCGAGGTCGCCGAGAATGCCGGTGCGGCGCTCCTGCCACGCTTGGGCTCGCCGGCGGCTCCCCACAACGGCCACAATCCCGACCACCACCAAGACTGCGGCCAGTCCGAGTGCCACCCAGGACTGAATCCCCGTGCCCCAACTGATTA
>JALGUG010000032.1 GCA_029820995.1 Candidatus Zipacnadia bacterium | reverse complement strand
CGACTGGAAACGCTATCAGGGGTCCTTTGTGACGCCGGCCACGGCGGTGCGCGGCGCGCTCAAGATCGGAATCTCCAAGTTCGAAGACGAGGGTGCCAAACTGGGCACGATTTGGATTGACGACCTTTTTGTGGGCCGTAGGCCGGCGCCGGAGGGCGTTCCGCCACAGCCTCCACCACCTCCACCGGCCGCACTGGGAGCGCCGAAATGAGGACGGCGCTGACTATCGCAGGCTCGGATTCCGGAGGCGGTGCAGGGATCCAGGCCGACCTGAAGACATTTCACCAATTGGGCGTATTCGGTGCGAGCGTGGTCACGGCCGTCACGGCTCAGAACACTCTGGGAGTCCGGCAATCTGCGGCCTTGTCCCCCGAGTTGGTGGGCGCGCAACTGGATGCAGTGCTGGAAGATTTGGGCGCAGATGCCGCCAAGACGGGGATGCTGGCCAATGCGCGGATCGTAGAGAGGGTGGCCGAAGCGTTGCAGCGGCATGGGGTCGAGAAACTGGTGGTGGATCCGGTAATGGTGGCCAAGAGCGGCGACGTGCTGCTGGACGACGATGGTTGCGAGGCCCTGGCGCGGCGGATTCTGCCGCTGGCTTGGGTCTTGACGCCCAATCTGCCGGAAGCGGCCAGATTGCTGGGGCGCGAGGTGCGTAGCATAGAGCAGATAGAGGATATGGTATCGGCAGCAGCCGAACTGCAAAACCTCGGGCCCCGCAATGTTGTAGTCAAAGGTGGACATCTGAGCAACCCGGCGCGGGCCACAGACGTTGTACGTACGGAACGCGACGAGACGTACCTTCTGGAAAGCGCGTGGCACCCGGTGGGCCAGGCGCACGGAACAGGCTGTACTCTGTCGGCCGCTTTGACGGCACATCTGGCGCAAGGACGGAAGGTACTGGAGGCCGCCTGGGCTGCGAAAGCGTATTTGAGTGCGGCACTGGCGTCATCTGCCAAGCTGAGCCGGGGCGTGGCGCTGCTCAATCACGCCGCTGCGCGGTTGGGGCACGATTTGGTGACGTTGAAGTTGTGCGTTTAGGGGTCTCAAGGGTGCTGCGGGAGTGAACTTTGGACCGAGGCGGACGTTATGCTAGACAGGACATATGGGGCCTCTAACCATCCGAGGGCCGATAGCCGTGGCCCGCGGGAACAGGAGGTTATTTGTGCCTATCACTATCTCCGAATGCAAGACTGAGCCGTCCCCCTGCCCGGCAGGAGAAGTCCTGACGGCTTCTTGCCGAGTGGTGTCGGACGAGGGCCGAGTGATTTCCGTGAAGGTGACGATCCCACGCCTGGGAGATTTCGACCTGTATGATGACGGCACCCACGGAGACGCGACGGCCGGAGACGGTATCTACTCGCGGCGCGAAACGATCCCGTTCCTGGCGCCGCGCGGGAAGTACGAACTGGAGGTTACAGCGCAAGATGACCGGGGGACAACGGCGTCGGCGAGATTGCCTGTGGAGATCGTGTAGGGTGCCGGTTTTGGTTGTTGCAGTGGCAGTCAGCGCCGGTGCTGCCGTGCTGGCGCAGGAGCGCCTCCCGGAGGAGCGCAAAGCGGGTCCGCCGGGGGCCGCGCGCTCTCCCGAAGGCTCGAGACCTGCGTGGCGGGTCGGTGGGCCGGGTCCGGGCCGACGGCCGCACGGCAGGCACTCGGGCGGCTTCGGCTTGATGGAGCGGCTGATGGAGAATGTGGTGGTGGGCCGAATCACCGACCTAAACCCCGTGAAGGGATACGTGCAGGTGCGGACGATGCCGACCGGCACAAGCCGGATCGTCATCATCGGCGAAGACACGGAACTAGAGAAACTGGATGAAGGAACGAGCGAGGATCTAGCAGTGGGGGAAGAGGTCACCGTGTCAGGAATTCCGCTGCAGCTCAAGGCCGAAGGCATTCGTGTCGGTGCGCCCTGGGGGCTACGAGAGCTGATGGCGAAGGCCCGGGCAGCCTCGGCCGCCACTCAGCAGAAGTCCACGGAATCGGAGACCACGAAGCCCGCGACGGAGAAGAAAGCCGGTAGCAACCCTGAGGAGGGAGAGCCCAAGCCCGAGACCGCAAAGGAGGAAGCGGAGCGCGAGGCCGAGGGGCAACAGCCCACGCCCGAAGCGGAGCAGGAAGCCGGGCCGAAGGCCGTGGAGGTCCCGCATTTTCGCCGGCCGCCGACCACTAAGGTCACAGGCATCGTGAAGTCGCTGCAGCCACTGGTGCTTCAGATCTCCGACACGCTGACCGTGACAATTGACGCGGCAGCGGAAACCAAGATCGAAAGGGTTGTGGCCGCGGATCTGGGAGACCTCAAGGTGGGCCAGCCGATTGTCGCGTTCGGGGTGCCGGACCCGGACAACTACTTGCAGGCCACCGAGGTGCGAGTCGGAGAGGCCTTGGACTTCGGGGCACTGGCCGGCAGCCTGGCAGGAATGGGAATGCCGTTCTAAAGGAAGCGACACGATGTCCTCTCATCCGCACGAGCAAGGTCCAACTGCTCTCGCTGCCAGGGGAGTGATCGCAGCGCTGGTGGCGCTATTGGTCATCGCGGTTGGATTCGCGATTTACGCGCTCTGGCCGAAAACGGATCCGCGCGAAGTGCTGCAAGCGATGGCGCGCACCTACGCCGGCGCCCGGGATCTCACAGCGGAGGCGAGCGTGCGCCACCAGGTCACCTCGAATCGGGGGAATCAGGAGCGAAGCTTCGAGGTGCAGCTCAAGTTCGTACGGCCGCGCCTCCTTCTAGCTACGTGGAAAGGCACCGGCCTGGATGCAACCTACGCGGTAAACGAGGCGGGAGCCTTCGTGGTTTACAATGATGTGGACCAGGGCCGCCGTGAAGCGGCTCCGGAGGATGTACTCGGTTGGTATGCGAAGGCGGTCGAGTTGCAGGACGATCCCACGGAGCTGTCGTGGCTCCTACGGGGCGATGATCCGACAGCGAGAGCGGTTGCTGTAAGATTGGTTCGAGGAGAGACGGAAGACAAGGATGCCCCGTCGGTGGTCGTCGCGGAGATCACGCGACGCAGCGGAACCCGGGTCCGGTATTGGGTCAACCCGGAGACGCACCTGCTCAGGAAGGTCGAGACAATCAGGCGCACGGAAGAGGGCGAGCGGAAGAGTGGAGAGGTGACGACGGTCGCCTTTCGCACCATGCAGCTCGACACCGGGCTCGAGCCGACCACGTTGGCTTTCCAGCCGTCGGAGGAGGTCAGTCTAGCCGAGCTGGAGCCCCATCGTGCCCCGCCGCCGATCGAGCAACCCGAGCAACCGCCGCCGAGCGCCGGCACCGGCCCGGTGGCGCCGGAAATCGCCCTGCCCGATCTGTCTGGTAACATCCGCCGGTTGTCGGAACTCCGGGGGAAACCGGCGCTGCTGGTGTTCTGGGCCTCCTGGTGCCCGCCCTGCCGGATGGAGTTGCCGTCGGTGCAGAACCTGTGGCAGCACCATAGCTCGGAGATCGGCATCTATGCCGTCTCGCTGGACTACGAGCTAAAGGATGCGCGGCGCTTCTTGAAAAAGAATCGGTACACCTTCCCCGTGGTGTGGTCCGAGCCAAGCGGGCCGGAGCTGCAACGAGTGGCCGAGGACTATAACGTAACGGGGATCCCGGCCTCGTTCGTGCTGGATGCAAAGGGAGCGATTGTAGAGAACTTTGTCGGTGTGGCTGACGAGGAAGATGTGCTCGCTGCGCTGCGCAAGGCGGGGGCCACCTTCTAGGATACCATCGAGCCGGCCGGTCTGAGCGACTTCCGCTCTCCATGTGCGGAAGAAAGGGTTCACAGGGAATTGTGCGTCCGAGTGCCGGCAAGACAAATGGTGGTGGACGGAGAGCATGGAAACGACGCAATTAGATCGGGCGACGAGCATTCTGCGGGAAGCGGGAGCGCTCACCGACGAGCAGCTCCGGCGGGCCCAGTCGGAGCACGTTCGAACGGGTCACCCCTTGCACCAGATCGTGGTGCGGTTGGGGTACGTGACCGAGGAGCAAGCACGCGAAGCGATGGGCAAAGCCCTGGGGATCCCGACGGTGGACCTGCGAGGCGTAACGCCGCCGCCGGAGGTGACGTCGCTGGTGCCTGCCGAGCTGGCCTACCGCCACCAGGTCGTTCCGCTGGAACAGGAGAACAACACGCTGACGGTGGCGCTGGCGGACCCGCTCAATCTCGAGGCACTGGATGACGTGCGCATGATCACGGGGCAGCACGTGCGGCCCATGCTGGCAGACCGCACCGAGGTTCAGCGCGTAGTCGAAGAGAGCTACATGCAGCAGGTGCTGGACGCGGCGGAAGTGGACGATGTGGAGGTGCTTGAGGGCGATGAGGAGGATGTGGCAGACCTGGAGCGCATGGCCCGAGAAGCGCTGGTGGTACGGCTAGTGAACATGATTCTGCGGCAAGCGGTTCAGGAGCGGGCCTCGGATATCCACATCGAGCCCTTCGAAAACGAGATGAAGGTCCGGTACCGCATTGACGGCGTGCTGCACGAGGTACCCGCTCCGGCCAAGCGCCTGCTCCCGGCGATTGTTAGCCGTATCAAGATTCTGGCGGACCTCAATATCGCAGAGCACCGGCTGCCTCAAGACGGCCGGATCCCGCTGCTGATCTCCGGACGGGAGATGGATGTGCGTGTCTCGATCGTGCCCACGCTGCACGGGGAGAGCGTGGCGCTGCGTTTGTTGGATCAGAGCAGCATCATGTTCGAACTGGAGGAGCTCGGGTTCTGCCCGCAGGATCTGGAGCAATGGAATGATGTCATTCACCGAGCGTACGGCATCATCCTGGCCACGGGCCCCACGGGCAGCGGCAAGACCACCACGTTGTACGCCTCGCTGCGCCAGATCTTCACCAGCGAGCGGAAGTTCATCACGATCGAGGACCCCGTCGAGTACCGTCTGGACGGCGTGAACCAGATTCACGTGCGCACCAAGATCGGTCTGACCTTCGCGGCGGGCCTACGGCACATCGTGCGCCAGGACCCGGACGTGCTGATGGTCGGCGAGATCCGCGACCACGAGACGGCGGACATTGCGGTCCACGCGGCGCTTACGGGGCACTTGGTGTTCTCGACGCTGCACACGAACGATGCCCCGGGCGCGATTACCAGGCTGATGGACATGGGCGTGGAGTCGTATCTGGCGGCCTCGAGCCTGGAGGGCATTGTGGCGCAGCGGCTGGTGCGGCGGATCTGCAAACACTGCAAAGAAGAATATGAGCCGCCGCTGGAGTTCAGGCAGCTCATCGAGCAAGAGCTCGGCGCCGAGCCGCCTGCCCGCTTGTGGCGTGGGCGGGGCTGTGTGGAGTGTCGGTATACGGGTTACTCAGGTCGTACCGGAATCTACGAACTCCTGGTGATGAACGACGAGATACGCGACATGGTGCTCCGGCACGCTTCAACGGGCGAGATCCGACAGCGCGCCATCCTTCAGGGCATGAGCGGCCTGCGCCAGGACGGCTGGCGCAAGGTTGTTGACGGCACCACAACCATCGAAGAAGTAATCGCAGTCACCCAGGCCGAAGAACGATAGCATCCTAGAGCGGAGGAGTGCAGCCGCGATCGGCCCTGCGGCCGATGGGGGCTATGTCTGCCATGCCGAACTTCACGTACCAGGCGGTGGACGATTCGGGCCGGGAGGTTGAAGGTACGATCTACGCGGAGAACACCCGTACGGCGTCAGCGCGGGTGCGCGAACTGGGGTATTTCCCGACCGAAATCCAGGAGGCTCAGGCGGCCGCGGCGACGCAGAAGCGCCGGCCAAGTCTGTGGACACGCGTGACGGCAGGCGACGTCACGGTCATGACCCGACAACTGGCCAACCTGCTGGGCGCGGGCATGACAGTGCTGCGCAGCTTGAATGTGCTCATTGAGAACACGGACAACGAGCGGCTTCAGCAGATCCTCGAGGAGGTCCGCGACGAGGTGCAAGCCGGCGGAAGCCTGTGGGAGACGCTGGGCAAGCACCCGCGGGCTTTCCCCGAGTTGTATGTCAACATGATCCGGGCCGGCGAGGCCTCAGGCGAACTGGAGGCCGTGACCGACCGGCTGGCGGACTTCCTCGAGCGACAGCAGCAGCAGCGGGCGCGCATTCGTTCCGCGATGGCGTACCCGATTCTGCTGATTACGGTGGGTTCGGCGGCTGTGTTTTTCTTGATTACCTTTCTGATCCCGCGGTTTAGCCAGATCTTTGAGGATTTCGGTCAGGCGCTGCCGACGCCGACCCGCGTCCTGCTTGCTGTCTCGTACTTCTTGGGGCACTACTGGTGGGCGGTTCTGGGCGGGTTGGTAGCGCTCGTGCTACTCGTGCGAGCGTACATCCGCACGCCCGGGGGCACATATCTGTTTGACAGCCTCAAGCTCCGCATGCCGGCCGTGGGCAAGCTGACCCAGCGGCTGGCCCTGTCGCGGTTTAGCCGCACGTTGGCCACGCTGCTGCACGGCGGTGTGGGTGTGCTGGAGGCGTTTACGGTGGTCAAGGGTGCTATCGGCTGTGCGCCCATCGCGGCGGCGATTGATGCCGTCTACGGTGGCGTGCGGGAGGGGGAATCGATCGCCGAACCACTGCGTCGAACCGGAGCCTTCACGCCCCTGGTCACGAACATGATCGCGGTCGGCGAGGAAACCGGCGACCTGGAAGGTATGCTCAACAAGATTGCGGATTCATACGACCTCGAAGTTCAGAACATCACGCTGCAGCTCATTTCACTGCTGGAGCCGCTGATCATTCTCGTCATGGGTGTGATCGTGGGCTCGGTGGTGATCTCGATGCTGCTGCCGATCTTTGAGATGAACGTATTCGCTCAGTAGTCGGGCGGAGGTGACGCAGAATGCAGGGCAGATCGAGACGCACCGGCGGGTTCACGCTGATCGAGCTGATCGTGGTGATGGTGATTCTGTTGCTGCTGGCGGCGCTAGTCATGCCGCGATTGGTCGGTCGGGCTGAGCAGGGCCGGCGCGCGGCGACTATCGCCCAACTGACGATTATCGAGGGCGAACTCGAGAAGTACATGGTGGACAATGGGAGGTTCCCGACCACCGATGAGGGTCTGGAGGCGCTGGTCCGGGAGCCGGCGAGCGCCAAGAACTGGCGGGGCCCATATCTGAAGAACGCGGTACTGCCCCTGGACAGTTGGGACAACCCGTTCCATTATGAGTCGCCCGGGCGCGACGGGCGCGACTATGACCTGTGGTCCAACGGGGCAGACGGTGAGCCCGGCGGCGAAGGCGATGACGCGGACATCAAGAGCTGGGATCCGGAGTCCAAGAAGGGGTAGGCACACGTGCCCAAGGCTGCAGCCGGCTTTACGCTGACCGAGCTGATCGTGGTCCTGGTGGTGATCACGCTCATCGCGGGCCTGGTGGCGCCGACCTTTATCCATCAGCTCGAATATGCCCGCTTGACCAGCGGCTGCCGGCAGATCGTGTCCTACATGCGCTATGCGCGCAGCCAGGCGATCCTGCGCGGGGTGCCGTATCGCCTGAACATGGACGACCGCGGCCAGCGGTACTGGATTACGGTCTACGATGAGGAGGAGACGGAGGACCTGGCCGAGCCCTTTCGCCCGGATAGCAGCAACCTGGGAGCTCGGGATTCCCTGCCCGAAGGAGTGACTATCGAGGAACTTCTGATTGGCGACGAACTTGCCGGGCCGGGGGCCGAGCTCGAAGCGCCGGTAAGTGCGGAGGGCTATCCCGTGATCGAATTTCGTCCCGATGGCACCTGCGACGGGGCACGCATGCTGCTTAAGAATAACAACGAGGAGCGACTGGCCATCTTCCTGGATGCCGCGACGGGTCGGGCAGAGATAGCCGAGGAGGCTGAGGAATGAGGCTCCGTGGCACAGGGGGCTTCACGCTGCTGGAAGTGATCGTCTCGCTAGTGGTCTTGGCCGCGGGTCTGGTCGCGGTGCTGGGCGCCTTCACGGCTAGTATGGCCGCGACCGGAGCCGCCGAGAACCGGACAATCGCGACGATGCTGCTGAACGAGAAGCTGGAGGAGCTCAAGAAGGAGCCTCTGGTGACAGCCGGGGAGGACGAGGGCGACTTCGGCGAGGAATTTGAGGACTATCGCTGGAACGTCGAGGTCATTGAAAGCGGCACGCCGGGGCTGGTGTATGTGGTGGTCACCGTGAGTTGGCTCGAGCGGGGCAAGGAGACGGAGCTCTCGATACGGACGCTGCTGCGCGGCGGCGAGGCAGTGCAGGAGAAGCAGGAACAGGCGCAGGGGGAGCGAGGGATGACCGCGGAGGGGGTGCGATGAGAGGGCGGCGGGCCGGCCTAACACTGATGGAGCTGTTGATCGCCCTCACGCTGACGACGGTGGTGGTATCGGCCGTGTACAGCATCTTGAGGTCCGCCTATGACAGCCGGCGGCGAGGCGAGGCGACCGCGGACCTGCTGCAGATCGCCCGAATCACACAGGGCCGGATCGTAGAGGACCTGGAGAGCGCAGTGACCGTCTCGGAAGACGCCAACTACGTGTTCACAGGCACGGACGCAGTCGAAGACGACTTCGACGCAGATACGCTCGAGTTTGCCTGTCTCAGCGGCGACCCACAGGATCCGTACCGGGTCCAGGCGGATCTGTGCCGCGTGCAGTACTATGTGGATCTGGACGAACGCACGCCCGAGGAGGGTCTGATACGGGTGGCGCTGCCCCAGCCGGTGCCGGAGGACCTGCGGGATGAGGAAGTGGAGGCGGCCACGCGTGAACTGGGGCGATTGGTCGTCGGACTGGATGTGGCGTACTACGATCCGACCGAGGATGAGTGGCTCCCGGAGTGGCAAGAGCGCGAGGGACTGCCGGGGGCGGTGCGAGTGGCGCTTGTGCTGCGGGACCCGCTTTATGAAGGTGAGACGCGGCGGTTTGAGACCATCGTGCGGCCGAGGCTGGCCGACGTGGACCTCGCGGCCGCTCGCAGCCAGGGGATCGGGACCGAGCCGGGTGTGGCGGCGCAAGAGCAGCCGGAGCGCGCGGAGGAAGAACAGACGCCCACAATGCCGCTGTTGCCAGGAGGCGGCAGTTTTCCGTCACCAAGTGTGGAGGGCGGGCGATGAGCGGGCATCGCGGTTTGGCCTTGATCGTCACGCTCTGGGTGCTGGTGATCCTGAGCGTCATCTGCCTGTCCTTCGCCCATATGGCGCGCGTGGAGGGCCGGCTGGCCGACAACTACTACCAACGCTCGCGGGCGTCCTATATGGCGGAGGCCGGTCTGGAGCGGATGCTGGTGGAACTGGAGGCCAACTCGGCGAGCTACACGGCCCCGGACGGCACCTGGGTGGAGATTACGTCGGAGGATGAAGAGTGGCCCTTCGAAGACGAGCGGTTCGAAGTCAGGTGCACCGATGAATGTGCGAAGCTGAACCTGAACACCGCTACGGAGGAGATGCTCGCCAAGTTGCCGGGCATGACGCCGGAGATTGTGGACGGTATTCTCGACTGGCGGGACGGCGACGATGAGCCGCGGCCCGAAGGCGCGGAGCAGGACTACTACGCAACGCTGAACCCGAGATACGCGTGTGCGAACCGGCCGTTCCTCACCGTGGAAGAGCTGCTGCTGGTCAAAGGCGTCACGCCGGAGCTGATGTACGGCACGCAGGAACAGACGAGCGTCGAGCAGGAGACGCCGCGCCTGGCGGACCTGGTAACGATCTATTCACTTGATCGCGATGTGGACGCGCAGGGACAGGCTCGGCTGAACATCAACTCGGCCTCGGAGGAGCAGCTCAAGGAGCGGCTGGGCGACGTTCTGGAGGACCAGGCCATTCAGGCGATCATCCAATACCGGGAACAGTCGGGGGAGTTCAAGAGTGTGGGGCACCTCTGGAACGTGCCGGGCATGGATCGGGAGAAGATGAAGCAGGTGGTGGATCGGGTCACAGTGCGAGGCGGCGAGCAAACCGCGGAGTCAGTGGAGCCCGGGGGCCCGCAAGAGCCCCAACTGCCTCAACTGCCCGAGTTGCCGGGTGGGCCCGGGGCCCCGAGCGCACCGGGGCGGCCGTCGGGAGGACCGGTGGGCGGAAGGCAGGCGCCGGAGTTGCTGGGAGGCTTGACCCCGCCGGGGATGCCGATGGGCCCGGAGGGACTGTCTCCGGAAGGCATGGGGACGGAAGAGCAGGGAGCGCCCGCCGGGGGGGAGGAACGCGGCACCGGTGAAGGGACATTAGTACGCGGCCTGATCAACCTCAATACGGCGCCCGCGGAGGTGCTGCTCACACTGCCGGAGATGACCGAAGAGGCAGCGCAGGCGATCGTGTCCGCGCGCGAGTCCCAGCCCTTCACCAACCTGGGCGAGGTTCTCGAGGTTGAGCAGATTGATCCGCCGCTGTTTCAGGCGATCGCCAACTACGTGACCGTCCGGTCGCGGTCCTTCCGATGCGTGGCGCGGGGCGAGGTCCCGCAGCGCCGAGCCGTAGCGGAGCTGACCGCAATCATTGAGGCCGGCTCCAGCACTCCACGAATCATCTATTTCAAGCGCGGCGACAGCATGGCAACGGGGTACCGTTCGGTGTCCGCCGCACAGTATGAGGGCCTGTGACATGGCTCAAGGCCAGGTCTTTGTGGGGATTGATGTCGGCTCGGCTGCAGTGAAGGTGGTGGCACTGAGCCTGAACGACGGGGCCGCCTCCGTGGAGGGTGCTACCGGTGTGCCGGTCATCGGCGGTCTGGACGACAGCGAGGAGGAACGCCTCAGCCAGGAGCGGCTGGCCGTCAAGCGAGCGCTGGACGAGCTGGGCGTGCGGGGCAGCCACCTGGCGGTCAGCTTGCCGATGATGGCAACGACCGTGCGCAAGGTGCGGCTCCCTCACTCGAGCGCAGAAAACATGGAGCGCATGATCCGGTACGAGGCCGAGCGCTTCATTCCCCTGCCGGTGGACGAAGTAGAATTGGGCTATCACCTGGTGGAGGGCCTGGCGCAAGCCCACTCTGAGACGCTCATCGTTGCCGCGCGCAAGTCGGTCGTGGCCGAGCGGGCGCAACTGGCGCGCGACAGTGGGTGTCGGATGCCAATTGCGACGCCGGGAAGCGTGGCGCTGTTCAACGCGCTGCGCGATGGGCTCACCGCGGACACCACGGTGGCTATCGTGGACCTTGGCAGCGCCTCGACGGATCTGATTGTAACGCGCGAGGGCGAGATTGAGCTCGCCCGCACCACACTCATTGGAGGCCACGACCTCACACAAGCGTTTAGCGAGGACCTGAGTGTGGACCTGGTCGAGGCCGAGCAAGCCAAGCGTCAAGAGGGCGTTATGCTGGTGCGCGGCGTCAGTGACCAGCCGGACTTGACAACGTGGCAGCAGGCCAGCGAGCAGCGTCCTCAGGTGGCGCGATGGCTGGGCCAGCTTTGCCAGGAGATCCGGCATACGCTGGAGTCCTATCGGGGTCAGGCGACGCACGGGGCAGTAGGGGAGCTGGTGCTCACGGGAGGCGCAGCGTGCACGCCGGGGTTGGCCGAAGCTCTCCAGACGGCGCTGAGCGTAAAGGTGCGCGTGATTGAGGGCTGGGAGGCGTACGGCGTGAAGGGCGAGGCGCCGGAGCCAGGCCTATACGGGACCGCGGTGGGTTTGGCGCTTCAGGCGGGGCACGCGGCGGCCGTATCGGTGAACCTGGTTCCGCGGGAGGTCGAGGTCCGGCAACGGACGAGACAGCGCACCCAACTGGCTGCTCTCCTGTTGGGGTTGCTGATGATCTCGGTTGGCGGATTGAGCTGGCTGGGGGCTGCGAAGGTGAGGGCCGTGGAGGAGGAGCTGGAACGCACCGAAGCGCGTGTGGAGCGCCTGAGCAAGGAGACCGGTGGCGTAGCGGCGGCAAAGGCCGAGAGCAAGGCCCTGGCCGGGATCGAGGACCTGGCACAGAAATTGGATCGGCCGGAGAACCGAGTACTGGAGCTGCTGCGGCTGGTGAGCACGGTGATGCCGGAGGACGTATGGATCGAGGAGTTCAACTACGAGCAGGGCCGGTTGCTTCGGTTGCGGGGCAAGGCGCTCAGCAGCGCGGCGGTCAAGGACGCGGTGCTGGAGCTGGCGCGCCACGAGGAGCTGGGCGACGTGGTGCTGGATGATGTGACGCGCGACGAGATTGACGGCGAAACCGTGTATTCATTCGTCGCGGCGTGCCACTTCCCGTCGGAGAAGGAGGCGAACAGGCGCTGAAACTGAGTGCGCGGGATCTGAAAACCATCATCGTGGGCGCCCTCGTGGCGGCGGGTATCCTCGTGTACGCACTGGTGGCGGCACCGCTCAAGGACCGGTGGCAGTCGGCCAGTGAGAGACTCACGAAGGCACGCCAGCAGGAGCAACTGCTGGTCCGGATCGCCGAGCAAACGGAGGCGCGTCGGAAGCAAAAGCGGGACCTGGGGCGACAGTTCACGACTGTGGCGAATTTGCAGAACGCGGCTCAGCAAGCGCCCCGGATAATCGCGCAGTTGGAGGACCTGGACAGCTTCCGCAACATTGGCGTCGAGCGGTATGATCCGGTGCCCTCGCACGAGCAGGAGCAGTATGCCGCCTGCTCGGTGATGGTGATGTTCCGGTGCGACCTCAAACAGCTTCAAGCGGTGCTGTACGACCTGCAGGAGGCCGAGCCGCGGCTGAATGTGGAGCGACTGCTAGTGGTGCAGGAGCGGAAGGGACGGGGGAGGCTGCGGGTGCAGATGCTCGTAACCTCGTATGTGGTGGAAGCGGATATTCTGGGACCGGAAGGGGGTCTGGTCGGCTAGAAAAGGTGTCGTAGCCCACGTAGGAGCGCATTGGTTCGCGACCGTCGTTGGGGTTATGACACTGGCTCTAGTCCGCCGGCAGCGATGAGAGGTCACGGCAACTGGGCCCCGGCGGCGATGGGAGTAGGACTCGGCGGGCTCATCATCCTTGGGCTGGTGGGCTGCACGCATGTTGCCGGCCCGGCTCAGCCTCAGTCAGCGCCGGAGCCTGCGGTCGTTCGGCCGCGGCCCAAGAAGACCGTGCGACATGGGCCCACGGCGAGCAACAATCCGGCTCCGAAGAGGTACGCTCGCTACAAGGTGATCCAGGAGCGAGACATCTTCCAGCCACTCGTCGAGTCCGAGGCCGAGGCTGAGCCGCCCGAGAGCTTCCCCTCGCCGACGCAGCCGAGGACCCAGGCGGATGAACAGGCGCAGAAGGGACCGACCGATGATCTGGCGCTCACCGGCGTGGTCGAGGGGCCCGACGGCTTGCAGGCGCTGATCGAGAACATCGAGACGGGCGCAGGGCAATACCTGTCCATCGGTGAGGAGGTCGAGGGGCTCAAGCTGGTCGGTATCGCGCTGGACCGCGTGACTCTGGTGGGCCAGGGACAAACGTACGAGCTGGTCAAGGGCGCCAAGGAGATTCAGGAGGAGGCTGCGGCTCAGCCGACCGCGGTTGAGAAGCCGAAGGCTGAACCTAAACCCCAGGTGCCCAAGGGCGCGCTGGACCTGAGCAAGGTTCCGCGGGGACTGGGATCGTCCAAGCTGCGGGAGATGTACAACCGGTACAAGCACTTGCTGACGCCCGAACAGCGACAGCAGGCCGAGGAGTACATCCAGCAGAGAGAGCGTGAGGAGGGCGGGTAACAAAGCGGCAGGACCCGTCCGAGGGCAAGGACACAAGGGAGGATTACGCTCATGCGTGGGACAGGTGAGCGCGGCCGTGAAGACCGGCGAGTGAAGGGGCCAGCACTGTGCTGCGTGGTGCTGCTGATCTGTCTGATGGGCGAGGTTGCCTTTGCTCAAAGGCCGGGTCGCCCTCCGAGGAGTCAGGGGCGAGGGATCGCAATCGAGAGCAAACCAGCCGAGCAGGAACCGTCCGCCGAGGGCAAGTCGGAGGAGAAAAAGCCTGAAGGCAAGCCCGGAGAAAAGCCCTCCGAAGAGAAGGGCAAGGAAGAGAAGAAAGAAACGAAGGAGGAGGGGCCCGTATTCGTTGTGGTGCCGGAGAAGCCCGACGGCGAACAGCTTGTCTCGTTGAGCTTCGATCAGGCCGACATTGACCAGGTCCTGAAGTTCTTCAGCCAGGCCAGCGGCAAGACGATCATCAAGGAGCCAAGCGTCAAGTGCAAAGTCACCATTGTCAGCATGGCTAAGGTGACGGTTCGCGAGGCTCTGAACATCTTGAGCGCTTTCTTGCAGGTCAAGGGGTTCTCGATGCTGGAGGACGATGATGTGATCCGCATCATGCCGCGCGAGAAGGCCCTCGGCCAGGCGCAACAGGTGCGGCTTGGAAAAGAGGTCGAAGAGATCCCCCCGACGGACGAGATCGTCACCCAGATCATGCTGATCGAGAACGTGGATGCGGTCGCACTCGCCGCGGCGCTCAAGCCCCTGGTCGCAGACAAGCAAGGGATCATGCTGGCCCACGCTGACACGAACACGATCGTGCTGATTGACACCAGCAGCAATGTGCGGCGACTGGCCCGGATCATTGCGGAGCTGGACCGAGATGTGAGCGAGGTCCAGCAAGTGGAGGTCATCAAGCTGGAGGTCGCCGAGGCGGAGGAGGTGGCCAAGGAGCTCAACGAGCTGTTCAAGGCCGAAGCTCCCGGGGCCGGTCTTCCCTCCGATGTGCGCAAGCGACTGCTGGAAGCGGCCAAATCGGGCAAGGGCGCCCCCGGCGCCCTGCTGGGACCGCAAGGCTTTGCCAAGCTGAAGGGGCAAGTCAAGATCGTTGCCGACCAGCGGACGAATTCGGTCATCGTCATGGCCGCCGAGGACAACATGGCGCTGGTCAAGAAGATCGTGGGCGAGATTGACAAGGTGGTGCCGCTGCAGATCCAGGCTCGGAAGTTCGAGCTGCAACATGCGGAGGCCACGACGGTGGCCGAGCAACTAGAGCAGCTTTTCGAGACCCAAGCGCCCACCACGCGCGGCGGCTTCTTCAGCCGGATATTCCGCCGGGGCTCGCGGGGGCCGGAGCGGGGTAAGACTTTCGCGCCCAATAAGGTTGTGCCCGATCGCCGGACGAACAGCGTGATCGTTACCGCGGACCAAGAGAACATGGCCGCCATCGCCGACCTGATCAAGGAGCTCGACGTGGAGAGCAAGGTGGATCAGGTCACCGAGGTGTTCGAGCTGGAGAATGCCGTAGCCAGCGACGTGGCCGATACGCTATACGATCTGCTCTCCGGCGGCCGCCGGCGCTACCGGGGCTTCTTCTTCTTCCTGTTCGGCTCATCGCGCAACGAGCCGGGCAAGACGAGCCTCGACCTGCTGGAAGAAGTCAATGTCGTGTCGCACGAGCCGACCAACACCTTGCTGGTCACCGGACCACCGCAGACCTTTGAAGCGATCCGCGAGATTGTCAAGACGCTGGATCGCCGCGTGCCACAGGCCTTCATTGAGGTGGTCATTGCCGATGTTACTCTAGGCGATGATGACCGGTTCGGCATCGAGTGGTCGGCCATTGACCGGCGTGCCTTCGGCAGCCACAGCGGGACCGGCCAGGCGAAGACGGCCTTCGATCTGGCCAAGAATACGCTCGGCTTTCAGTACAGTTTCGTGTCGAACAACCTCAAAGCCCTGCTGGACACTTTGCAGAGCAAGCGTGACGTCGAGGTCATCTCCACGCCACACATCATGGTCAAGGACAATCAAGACGCGATGATCTCCATCGGCGAGAGCATTCCCTATCTCAAGAGCGCCAACGAGACGGCAGCCGGGAGCATCCAGCAGGTCGCCGATTTTGTGGACGTGACCATCCAGCTCAGGGTCACGCCGCATATCAACCAGCGGGACTACGTCACGATGGATGTGCAGCAGACGGTAAACAGTCTGATCGAGATTGACCCCCAGCTTCTGGCGCCCCGGACGTCGGTGCGAGAGGCTAATACCGTTGTGGAGGTGCGGGACGGCCAGACCATCGTGATCGGTGGGATTATTTCGGACCGGAAGCAGGTCGTCACGAACGGGGTACCGGTTCTGCGCCGGATCCCCTGGATCGGCAAGCTCTTCGAGAGCCAAAAGACGGAAGTGCAAAAGAGCGAGCTGATCGTGTTCCTCACGCCGCATATCGTGATCAACGATGAGCAGTTGGATACGATCGCAGAGGGCGAGGGCGCGCGCATCACAGTGGACCCCCGCAAATCGCGCGGTGGGCAACCGCTGGAGGTGCCGCTGGCCAACATGGAACAGTACCGACAGGAGCGCATGTTCCGCCGGAGCGGCGAGGGCGCGACTCAGAGCGGACCCGCCGAGCAGCAAGGGCCGGCCAAGGAGCCCACAGAGGCGCCGACCAAGCCGGCCGAGCCGAAGGCGCCGGTGCCCGCGCCGCAGTAGGGCCTGTGCGATCAGAAACGCGAGCCCCCGGTTCAATCTCGGGGGCTCGCCTGCTGAACAAGCGGCAGTAACCGACAGAGGTCTGGGGTTATGAAACTACTTCTGATCTGTCTCGTGCGAGTTGGGACGGCAGTACTCGCGTGGCCGGCACCGGTGTCGCCTAAGCGCTATTGACCCGAGCAGTCCCGCGGCTCGATTGCCCGGTACTACGGGCACGGCCGCGACGGAAGGGCGTGTATCTCCAAAGGAGGGTTGCGAAGTGATCCGCCTGATGTTAGCTGCGAGTGTCGCGGCTGCTATCACAACTGCTGTCCCGGCTGAGCCGGAGTTCCGTGGCGCCTGGGTCAATATCGGTTCATTCCGCACCGCGGAGGACTGCGACCGCTTGATTGCCAACTGCGTCAGGGCGCATCTCAACGTGCTCTGGCCCATCGCCTATGAGTACGGTTACGTGTACTACCGCAGCGATCTGCTGGCCATGAATCCTGCCATCGCTGAGGGTTACGATCCACTGGGGACACTCATCCGGAAAGCACACGCGGCCGGGATACAAGTCCATCCCTGGTATGCCAACTTCATCTCCGGCCCCACGGACCCGAAGAGTGACTCGTTAATGGCGCGACACCCGGAGTGGATCGTCCTAGATGCCGCAGGCCGAAGGCCACAGGGACGGGCCTCCATCTGCCCACAGCGCGACGACGTGCGCAAGCTCGAGGCCGACCTGATGCTCGAGGTTGCACGCAAGTACAAGGTCGAGGGACTACACTTCGACTATATCCGCTACCTGGGCTCGCAGTGGTGCTTCTGCGAGACTTGCCGCCAGAAGTTCAAGCAGCTCACGGGCCTTGAGCCGCCGATGGAACCGAGCGCCTATGCCGGCAACCCTCTGGTTGAGCCGGGTACCGCGAAGGTTCTCGCAAAGTTCGGGGACGGTGTGCCCGCCGTTCTGCTCAATCAGCTCGGGAAAGGAACGGTGGTGATGCTGAACTGGTGTCCGCCCCGCGCAGCGGCAGGCTTTGCCGACAACGTCTTTGGCCGCGCGTTGAAGTACCTGGAGGCGGTCTCCAGACCGCGGTTTGTGCTCCGCTCGGCGACCAACGCGACCCGCTACGGCTACCGCGAGCACGACATTGGCGTCGCGTGGCTGAAGGCACACGGGCTAGACGGCAAAGACATTCCCGACGAGGGGATCGCCGGGCTTCCCGATGACGCCTTCCTCCTGATCCCCTACGTCTACCTATTCAACGAGCAGATGGCCCAGGACCTCGCGGATCTGATTGAGCGCGGGGGCAACGCGCTGGTGATTGACGGCCCCACCCCCACGATCAATAAGCTCCCGGACCTGCAACGCGCCTACGGGATGAAGAGGGCGGGCGCGTACTTTCACGACGCGACGACAATCGTCGTCCCGGCCGAGCATCCGCTTGTGGGGCCTGCCGGGGAGCGGACTGTCTCAGCCGAGCTATACGAGAAGTGGGTACAGTTCCGCTGCGACGGTATCACTTCGCTCGTGCGCGATGTCTATCATCGGGCCCGGAAGCTGGATGCTGACCTCAGAATCTCGGCGGCCGTGTTCGTGAATCCCGCTTCGGCGCGAACCAACGTGGGTCAGGACTGGCCTGCGTGGGTCAAACAGAGCATTATTGACGTCGTGGCGCCGATGAACTACACGAGCAACACGGAGCAAATGTGCGACAGACTTCGCAACTGTCTGGCAGCCACCACCGAGCCGCAGCGCGTCTTCAACGGGATTTGCGCGTACGTTCGTGGCGAGGACGGCAAGGCGAAATCACGCTCAACCGACCTGGTGCTGGAACAGGTTGCCAGAACCCGCGAACTCGGATGCAAGGGCCTTGTTTTCTTCGACGCGGGGTGGATGTCAGATGAGCTGTATGAGGCGCTGGGCAAGGGACCGTTCTCGGAATCGGTCCCGCCGTGGTATCCGTAGGCTCACCCCAAAGCATTACAGGTCATTCACAGCCTCCGGCGTGGCACGACCAAAGTATTGGCCTTGAGCGCGCGCTCCCTTGTTTCCTGCGCCACTCGTGTCCAGTTGGCACGATTCACCGACGTAGCTGCGCGCAGTGCGCGGAGCTCCTGCGTGCACTGCTGCGTCGCGTCCTACCCCCTTGCCTCGCTCCTGGATCGTCTGTTGAGCAGATACCCATCGACCTGCGGAGGTTGTCGGGCGCCACGCTCAAACAGCCGGAAGGCCATATTCAAGTTCCCGCGTTCTTTTCCAAGGCCGGCTGTGACTGGTCCGGCCTCAGTGTAGCCGTCTCCATCCGGGCGGACCCAGTGCCCCAGCTCGGCGAGCCCCGAGGCTCTGCGGACACGCATGTGAATGTCCAGAGGCCTTGACATGAGAAAGCCGATGCAATATCATATTCGCATATGCGAAATAGAGATAATGAACTAGAGCGTCTTGCCGACATCTTCGGTGCCCTCAGTCACCCTTTGCGCCTCCGCTTGGTGCGCACACTAATGCACTATCCCATGTGCGTCTCCAGGCTTGCGGCAGCATTGGATACTCCCCAGCCGACCATCTCGCGCAATCTCGCCATCTTGCGTCGAGCCGGGGTCGTTAAGCGGGAGCAATGTCGCGCTTTTGTCCGCTACGAGCTGGCCGACTCCGCGCATGGGGTGCCTCTGGCACCGCTGCGTAAGATTGTCGCCCTGTCGGTGCCCGATACGTACAACGAGGAAGCCACAGAGTCCGAACTGAGGCGCCGGGGCACTAAGGCGCCGGCTCGCCCAGACGCTCAGAAGAGCAAGGCGCCGTCCGCAACACGGAGACATGTGTGAGACCATGGAAACCTACCTAATCGCCGCAGTCATCACGTTCGTCCTGACGGCCGTGCTCACCATTGCAGGTGTAGGGGCCGCCTTCGTCTTGATCCCGGTCTATTACGCCCTGGGCATTGACCTGCGCGTGGCGATGGCGGTGGCGCTGCTGCTGAACTCCGTTGCCATGATCTGCGCTCAGCCCAGATTCGTGCGGGGAAAGCTGGTGATGTTTGCCGTAGCGCTCCCGATCATCGTGATCGCCACACCCCTCTCGCCCCTCGGGGCCTATGTGAGCAAGTATGTCCCGAAGGACATCCTGCTGTGGCTATTCATCGGGTTCCTAGTCTTCGCCGCCACCATGATGATTCGCCGTCGTCCCGGTGAGCGGGATCGAGTGCCCACGCGCCGCCAGCTCTGGGCCTATGGGGGAGGCGTCGGGGCGCTGGCCGGATTCCTGGGCGGCCTGCTCGGCGTGGGGGGCGGCAACTTTATCGTGCCGGTGCTCGTGTGGCTAGGCTTCAATCCCAAGAAGGCATCTGCGACCACTTCGTTCGTGGTGATCTTCTCCTCCTTCGCCGGCTTCCTGGGGCACGCCACTTTGGGGCACATCTCATGGAGCCTCCTGGGGCTCACCGCCCTCGGTTCCGCCGCCGGCGCCATCGTCGGGGCCTGGCTTATGACGGCGAAGCTCAACCGGCAGCAGGTCAAACTGGTCATCGGGGTCGTACTCTACGGCGTGGCGATCAAGATGATTTGGAAACTGCTGGCCTATTACGCGGGCCACGGGAAGCTGTAGTGCCACATTCTCAGTGCGTCGCTCAAGAAGGACACGCGGGCGACGTGAACAGGAGGGCAAAACCAACCGCATGTGCTCAGTCGGCACCCGTCAATCCTACAAACTGGAGGTTGGAGAGTGATGACGGATCAAGAGATTCAAGAATGGCTGTCTATCGGGCTGAAGTTCCACGGTCATCTCTGCGGAGGGATGCCTCTGGGATTCCGTGCCGGCATCCTGGCTCTAGAGAGGCTCGGCGTTTCCCGAGAGCCGGACTCCGAACTTATTGCCCTGGTTGAGACCGGAGAGTATCACCTAGCCGGTTGATGGGTGGACGGGATTATGTTGGCCACTGGTTGCACCTATGGCAAGGGGAATATTCACAAGCTGTTTTGGGGCAAATGGGCCCTGACCCTCGTGGACAAGCGCACGTCCCGAGCAATCAGGGCGAGCATGAGACCGGAGGCGATGGAAAGAGCCCTGGAGGGGCCTTTCCTCAAGCAGCGCTTGGCCGGCGTACTGCCGTCGAACGTGCCACAGGATATTGCGCAAGAGCAGTTTGACGGCATAGTCGCAGCCTCGGATGAGGGTCTATTCACAATCGGCGAGCCCTTCAAATTCCAGTGGTCCCCGCCGCCGACCACCTTCCAGGTGATGCGGTGTGAGTCGTGCGGTGAGTTGACCGTGCTGCGCCACATGCGGGTAAGCGACGAGGGCAAACGCGTTTGTGTGGGGTGCGCCCGGAGCGCCTTCGACTACCCCACCGACCTTGCGCTGACCCGAGGACCCGAGCACCACCAATGGCCGTTTCCTCCGAACAGCCATTGATTGCAGCGCGTCGGGGCGCCCTCGAAGCCTGGGCAGCCGTGAAGGCTGCGATCCGGCAAGTTGGGCGCCCCTCGCGCGCCTCAAGCTACTCCTGCTGAACAGTCCCCTGTATCCGGAGAGGTGACGAAGCGAAGCCAGCCACCGCGGACGATGATGCCCCGCTGTCGGAACTGCGCACGTTCAGCCGGGCAGACGAAAAGCCGTCAACGCACCCTCCGGACGCGGCCAGAGCTTCGCGGCCAGCTTGACAAGAACGCCCGCTGCGTGTAACATCCTCCCTTGATTGAGCGTTCACTCAGGCCCAAGCCTCTGTTATGGAACAACAACACGTGCCTCAGCCAGATCGGCGATCGGCCATCCTGGAGGCCGCTGTGCGGGTGTTCGCCCGGCATGGGTTTGATGGGGGGACGATTAGGCAGATTGCGCGCGAGGCGGGGGTGGCGGAGGGGCTGATCTATCACTACTTTGAGAACAAACATGCGTTGCTGGACGCTGTGGCGCGAGAATCATCGCTTCTATCCTGGTTGGAGCGCGCAGAAGCCCTGCCTCAGGACCTGCCAATGGAGCGAGCACTGGTGCACGCGGTGCACGAAGCGATGACGCGAAACATGGCCAATCCTGAGCTTCTTGCCATCATTATGGGCAGAACTTGTACAGACCACGACACAAGGCAGCGAGTTGGGCAGTTGGTTCGGGAGATACAGGAGAGGGTGGCGGGGTATTTTGAGAGGAAGGCGGCGGAGGGGGAGGTGCGGGACGTTGATGCGCACGTTTTGGCGCGGATTCTGGGCGGTTCTGTGCTGTTTTTCGCGGTTTCGCAGACGCAATTGTCGCCCCCTTTGCGCTATCTGGACCCCGGCAAATTCGCCCGGACGCTGGTAGATGTGCTGCTTCACGGGATCAAGCCCAGAGCGCAGCTCCCCGAGCCAAGCCAGGAGGGTAGGGATGAGATTGATGCGGATATTACCGAGTGAACGCTCAATCAATAGCATGGTTGTGGGCGTGTTCCTGGCGGCACTTGTGTCCAGCGCTTCCTTCGCTGTGGCGCAGGGGGGCGGCACATTGTCGTTGAGAGAGGCGCTGGCGTGGGCACTGGAACACAATCCGACGCTCGAGGAGGCGGCCGCCGCAGTGCGCGGTGCGCGGGCGGGTGTGCAGGTCGCGCGGGCCGAGACGAAGCCTTCCTTCGTGCTGTCAGGCTTGGCGCGCAAGCAGGGGCCCGTGCAGTCCATCAACATTCCCGTGGGCCCAGGGGAGCGTATCAAGATCATCCGTCCCGAGCAAGCGAACATGACCTTGGCGATTGCCTGGCCGCTGTGGACCGGCGGACGGACCAAGGCAGCTCGTCAGGGTGCACGGGCGAATCTGCGCGCGGAGGAGGCGAATTTACACCAGGCCGCCGAGCAAGTGCTCTATGAGACCGGAATGGCCTACTTTGCGGTATTGAGCGCGGAGGCACTGGTTCGGGTGGCGGACGCGGGGTTGGAGAACGCACACGAAGTCCTGCGAACGACTGAGGCGCAGCAGCAGGCCGGCACGGCCCGGGACGCCGAGGTACTGTCTGCCCGCCAAGAGGTGCAACAGGCCACCGAGAGAGCCGCGCAGGCCAGGACGGCGCTAGCGGACGCGCGGGAGCAGTTCAACCGGCTGCTGGGACGTGCCCCTGAGACGCCCGTGGTGCTGGTTGCTGAGCCGCTGGAGTTCAAGGGCGAGGCGAGGCCGGAGGCGATCGGTCAGTCTGAGGCCCGCGCCATCGCCCGCCGCCGGCGCCCCGAGCCGGCGGCATTGGCACAGCGACAAGCGGGAGCGCAGGCGGCTATCGCCGCGGCCCGAGCGGAACGGCGGCCGAGCGTCAGCCTGGTCGCGCAGGGCGCGTGGCAGACGAAGACCGACGTGGGCCACCCGCACTCGGAAGCTATTGGGCTCCAGTTTACCTGGCCGGTACTGGAGCACTCGCGTGCCGACGCTCTCGAGCAGCAGGCAAGAGCCGATCGGGATCGGCTGGCGGCAACGCACAGCGACCTGCTTCGGGTGATCGAGCTGCAGGCGGCTCAGGCGACGCGAGGCCTCGTGGTGCATGCGGAGCATGTGGCGACCACAGAGCGTGCCCGCGCCGCGGCGGCTGAAGCTCAGCGAGTGGCGCAAGCGGCCTATGACGCGGGCACGGTGCGCCGAATGGAGCTGGCGCAGGCCCGATACCGCGCTCGAGCGGCCGAGGCAGCAGCGCGGGTTGCGCGGTGGCAGGACAGCCAGGGCAAGTTACAGTGGGCCAGGGCCCTGGGCCTCATGCGAGACCTGTTCCTAGTGGCAGAAGGCAAGGAGGGTGAGCAATGACGAAGCGGCTCATTCCGATCGTGGTGCTGGTTGTGATTGGCGCCGCTCTGGGTCTGCTGATCATACAGTCGCGCCGGCAGGCCGCCGCTGCGGCGCGCATTCTGGGCAGCGGACTGATCGAGTCGGATGAGTTCGAGGTCAGCGCCAGGATTCCAGGCCGCGTGTCGGAGCTGTCGGTGGACGAGGGCGACCGCGTGGAGGCGGGACAGGTCATCGGCGTGCTGGAGCACGCGGACATAGATGCCGAGATGAAACGCGCGCACGGGAAACTGATTTCCGCGGAGGCGACACTCCGCGAGCTGGAGCGCGGTCCACGTGCGGAGACCATTCGTGCCGCGCGGGCCCGTCTTGCTCAGGCTGCGGCGGGGCGCCAAGGCGCAGCCCGCCAGCTCAAGCTGGCCCGCGAGGCCTACGACAAGTGCACGGAGCTGAAGCAGCAGGTGGATGCTGCCCGGGAAGCGGTACGCACGGCCGACGAGGCCGTGGCCGCGGCACGCGCGCAGCGGGACGAGGCAGAAGCGGGCCCGACCGCCGAGCAGATCGAGGCCGCCCGGGCCGCCGTACGGCAGGCGGAGGCACTGGTGGCGTCCGCACAGACGGCGCTGGGCAACGCCGAGGCCGTTTACGCGCGCCAGATCGCGCTGGAGGCACCGTTGGTGCAAGCTCAAACCGAGTTGATCGTCGCCGACGCGAGCGCAGCCCTCGCCGGCCAGGAGCTGACGCGCGCCACAGCGTTGCGCGAGGCCGACGCAGGGACGCAACAGGCTCTCGACCAAGCTCAGGCGCAGCACAAGATTGCACTGGCGCGGTTGGACGGCGGCCGCCGGAGCGTGCCGGAGGCTGAGAAGCAAATCGCTCTGACCCGCGCTCAGGCCGCGGCACAGCGCGATGCGGCTCGAACCAGGCTGGCCGAGGCCGAGCGGAGTCGTGATGCCGCGCAGGCGCAGTTGGAGATCCTCCTGGCCGGCACCCGGGAAGAGCGCGTCCGGCTGGCGGAGGCAAACCTGCGTCAGGCTCAGACGCGGGCCGAGGCCGCCAGAGTGACGCTCGAGAACGCGCAGCAGATCTATGACGATCGGCTCGCCGCGCGGGAGAAGATGGACCTGGCGGCGACCCAGCTTGATACCGCAAGGGCTCAGGAGAAGGCGGCCCGGGCCGAGCTGGACCTGCTGCTGGCAGGCAACACTGCAGAGACCATTGAGATCGCGCGCGGTCGGGTCCAGGAGGCGCGGGCGGCTCTGGAGGCGGCTCAGGTGCGACGGAGCTACTGCGACCTGCGCGCCCCCTGCACCGGCACCGTGACCGAGCGTGTGCTCGAGCCTGGCGAGATGGCGGCCGCCGGTGCGCCGGTTGTCGTCGTGCGTGATCTGGAGCACCTCTGGCTGCGCGCGTACCTGTCGCTGGAGAACTGGACGAAGATCAAGCTCGGACAGAAGCTCCAGGTGAGGAGCGATGCAGTACCGGAGCTGTTCGAGGGCACCGTGATCCGGGTCTCAGACGAGGCCGAGTTCACGCCCAAGGACGTGCAGACAGTGGACCAGCGGATCAAGCAGGTGTACTGGATCAAGATTGGCCTCGGCAGGGGCCGGGACCTGTTGAAGCCGGGGATGCCGGCGGATGTGTTGGGGCCGTAGGGAACGAAGGGCGTTGCCTCACCTCCGGCCTCTCTCCTGGCCGCAGACCACAGCACCACCGCAGGAGAGGGAGGAGTTTGCGCCGGATGGTTGTGATTGGAGCGCCATTGCCTGAAACTGATGTCACGTGCTCAACGGCTAACGGCGGTCGCGCATGAATGCGCTCCTCTAGACCAAGGACAACAGATGGGCCGGATGGGGCCGCGATCCCATCACGGCCCACTCAGGTGGCGGCCTTGCGACCATCGGGAAAGACGGAGTGGAAGCGAGACGTCATGGATGCGGGCATTAACGTGCGCGGACTGAGGAAGGCCTTCGGCGAGGTCGTCGCCGTGGACGATCTGAACTTGACCGTGCGCCGCGGCGAGATCGTCGGCCTGGTCGGTCCGGATGGGGCGGGCAAGACCACCACGATGCGGATGCTGTGCGGCATCATGCGGCCGGACGCGGGCGAGGTCCTGGTTGCCGGTCGAGACGTAGCCCGCGATCCGGAAAGCGTCAAGCCACATCTGGGCTACCTGTCGCAGCGCTTCAGCCTGTATGGCGATCTAACCGTCGCGGAGAACATTGCGTTCTTTGCCGACCTGTTCGAAGTGCCGCGCGCGGAGCTGCGCGAGCGACGGGCCGAGCTGTTGCGCATCACTCGCATGGAGCCCTTCACGGACCGTCTGGCCGAGGCACTCAGCGGGGGCATGAGGCAAAAGCTCGCGCTGATGTGCACACTGGTGCACCGCCCGGAAGTGCTGCTGTTGGATGAGCCGACCACGGGCGTGGACCCGTTGTCGCGGCGCGACTTTTGGCGTCTGCTGCACGGGTTGCCGGCCGAGGGAGTGACGCTGCTAATCAGCACGCCCTACATGGATGAGGCGGCCCGGTGCGACCGCGTCGGGTTCATGCTCCGGGGGCGCCTGGCCGCTTGCGATACGCCGGCAGCCCTGAGGAAGCAGGTGGCGGGCGAGCTGTTCAGCATGGTGTGCCGACCGCAGGATGAGGCCCGGCGGCTGCTGGAGCGGCATCCCGCCGTGCAGCGCGTGACAGTGTTCGGCGATCGGCTGCACGTTCAGGCGGCCGAAGGCACGCGGCGCGAGGAGCTGATGGAGACAGTGCGGCACGGCGGCGTTGAGGTGACGTCGGCAGAGCCCACGGAGCCGGGTCTGGAGGACGCTTTCGTTGCGTTGGCGGGGGCAGAGATCGAGCATGGCAGTTGAAGCGGCTGCAGGACAGCCGGCGGTGATCGCCGAGGAACTGGTCAAGCAGTTCGGCGACTTCACTGCGGTGGACCATCTCTCCTTCGAGATCCAGCGCGGAGAGATCTTTGGGTTCTTGGGTCCCAATGGTTCAGGGAAATCTACTACGATCCGCATGTTGTGCGGCTTGCTGCTGCCGACCGAGGGCTCCGGTCGCGTTGGCGGCGTGGATATCGTGGCCGAGCCGGAGCGCGTCCGCCGGCAGATTGGTTACATGTCGCAGGAGTTCTCACTGTACCGCGATTTGAGCGTCCAGGAGAACCTGGAGTTCTACGGTGGAGCCTACGGGGTCGTCGGGCGGCTTTTCGCGGAGCGCTCATCGTCTCTGTTGGAGCGCCTCGATCTGGCGGCCGAGCGGGACCGTCTGGCGGGGACGCTGTCCACGGGCCTGCAGCAGCGGCTGGCGCTGGCCTGCGCGCTGTTGCACCAGCCGCCGATCCTGTTCCTGGACGAGCCGACGAGCGGAGTGGACCCCGTATCGCGTCGCGGGTTCTTTGACCTGCTGGGCGAACTGGCCCGGAGCGGCGTTTCGATCCTGATTACGACTCACGTGATGGACGAGGCGGAGTACTGCAATCGCCTGGTCCTGATCCATCGCGGTCGGCGCATGGCGCTGGGCACGCCGGGAGAACTGAAGGCCCAGGTGCCCGGGCGGCTGATGCAGGTCCGGGCCGAGCCCTCGATGCCGGCTCTGGACCTGCTGGCGCAGCGGCCGGAGGTGCTGGACGTATCGCTGTTCGGCACGGCGCTGCACGTGGCCGTCGCGGACGCGGTGTCGGAGCCGGCGGAGTTGATTCGGAGCGTGCTGGCGCCGGCCGGGATCGAGGTGGGCGAGATCAGGGCGGTCCGGCCGACACTGGAGCACGCCTTCTTGTCGCTGGTGGGGGAGGAACCGGAATGAGGCGGCTGCTCGCCATCAGCCGCAAGGAATGGCTCCAGATCCGGCGGGACGCGCGGACGCTGGGCGTCATCCTGGTGCTGCCCGTGTTCCTGCTGGTGTTGAACGGCTACGCCATCAACTTCGACCTGCGCCACCTGAGATTTGCGCTGTGCGACCTGGACGGCTCGGCCGCCAGTCGGGCGCTGCGCGAGTCGCTGCTGCATACGGAGCTGTTCTCGCTGGCGGCGACGGTGCCCACTGTGGAAGCCGGAGAGAAGCTGTTGCAGAGAGGCGAGTGCCTGTTTGTGCTGGTGATTCCGCCGGGGATGGAGGCGGACCTGGCGCACGGGCGGGCGGTGACGCTGCAGATGCTGGTGGACGGCAGCGATTCGAATACGGCCAGCGTGGCGCGGGGGTACATGGATGGAGCGCTGCGGACTTTTGCCGAGCGGCTGCAAGCGGACGCGGCGCAGCGGCGCGGCATTCGGTGGAGCGCGCTTCAGTCGCCGATTAGAATCGAGCGGCGGTTCCTGTACAATGCCGCACTGGACAGCCGGCAATTCATGGTGCCGGGCCTGTTTGCCGTCATCATGATCATCCTCGGCGCCCTGCTTACGGCGACTAGCGTGGTGCGCGAAAGGGAACGCGGAAGCTTCGAGGCGCTGGCGGCCTCGCCGGTGAGGACCTGGGAGATCCTGGTGGGAAAGGCCTTACCGTACGCGGTGATCGCAATCGTGGCGGCGCTGATCGCCGTGGCCGCAGCGGCGCTGGCGTTTCACGTGTACATCGCGGGCAGCTTCGTGTTCTTTCTGCTGGCGACGCTGCTGTTTCTGGGGTGCGCGCTGGCCATGGGCCTGCTGATCTCGGCGCTGGCGCGCACGCAGCAAGTGGCGCTGACGGCGGCAATCTTGACCACGTTCCTGCCGGCACTGCTGTTGAGCGGCTTCGCCTTTCCGATTCGCAATATGCCCCCGGTGCTGCAGGCGATTGCGGCGGTGATTCCCGCGACGCACTTCCTGGTGATTTGCCGCGGCATCTACTTGAAGGGGATCGGGCCGGAGCCGGTGTGGTGGCGGCTGGTGTACTTGCTGGGCTTTGCGCTGATTGTGACGGCGCTGAGCGTCAGACGGTTTCGGAAGGAGCTGTAGGGCCCGGTGCAGCGGGATGGAAGCGTGAGAGTGAAGAGCCTGGTGCAGAAGGAGTTCCGCCAGTTTCGGCGGGACCGGCGCATGGTGATGATGGCCATCGTGGCGCCGCTGATTCAGCTTACGATGTTTGGCTACGCGGTGAATCTGGATGTGAAGGACTTGCCGGTCGCGATCGCGGACGAGGACCATTCTGCGGCGTCGCGGCGGCTGGTGGCGGAGGTTGCCGCCTCGCGGTTTTTTGTGGTTCAGCGGATGACGGAGCGGAGCTCGGACCTGATTGGGCTGCTGGACCGCGGGGACCGCGGGGAGGCGGAGATCGGGGTGCACATTCCGCACGGGTTCGCGCGCGAGCAGCGGACCGGCGGCGCAGTGGTGCAGCTTCTGGTGGACGGCAGCGACTCGAATTCGGCAGGCATCGGCGCGGGGTATCTGGCGGGGCTCATCAGCCGGGCCGCGGGTGCTCTATAATCCGTCGCTGGAGAGCGTGTTCTACATGGTGCCCGCGGTGCTGGGCGTGGTGCTGCTGGTGGTGGCCGGGACTCTGACGGCGCTGGCGGTAGTGCGGGAGCGCGAGACCGGCACGCTGGAGCAGATCATGGTGACGCCGCTGCGCGCCTGGGAGCTGCTGATGGGGAAGCTCATTCCGTTTACCGTCGTGGGCTGCTTGGACCTGGCGCTGGTATTATCGGTGGTGCTGTTCTGGTTCCGGGTGCCTCTGCGCGGGAGTCTGCTGCTGCTGATAGGCAGCTCTCTGCTGTTTCTGCTCTCCACCCTGGGCCTCGGGCTGCTGGTCTCGACCGTGTCGCGCACTCAGCAGCAGGCGCTGTTCACCATGTTCCTGATCCTGATGCCCTCAATTCTGCTGTCCGGATTTGTCTTTCCGATCGCGAACATGCCGCCGCCAATCCAGCCGCTGACCTACCTGATCCCGTTGCGCTACTTCCTGGTCATTGTTCGCTCCGTGATGTTGAAGGGCAGTGGGCTGGCCGCTCTGTGGCCGCAGGTTCTGGCTCTGGCCGCCTGGTCGCTCGGGCTGTTCGCCGCCGGGACGGCACGCTTCCGGAAGCGGCTGCAGTGAGGGTGTGAACCACCGAGACACGGAGAGCACGGAGAGAAGATCTTCAGGGGCAAAGGCATCGCGCCTGAAGGCGATCCGCTGTGGGGTGGTTTGTCAAGGCGGTAGGCCACTATCGCACACGAGCTATGGACCAGCTTCTAATAGCAGAACGGGGGATCGGCGATGAAGGCCAATGCCTGCCGGAGAGACCGTTGGTGCAGCTCACTGTCCCTGGGTGTGGTTGCGTGCTTGCTGTTCGCGACGTCGAGCTGCGCTCAGCCCAGGGCGACCGAGGAGTATCAGGCGCCGCCGGTGCCCCCGCCTGACGGGGTGTGGAGATTCGACTTCGGAGGGCCCAAGAGCCCGGTGGAGCCGGGGTACTATCGTGTCTGGCCGGAGACGACCTACAGCAAGGAGCAGGGATTCGGCTACACCAAAGGCCGGGCGTACAGGAGCGCCTTCGACCAAAACCGCCGGATCACGCGCGATGTGCTGATACTGGATGACTTGACGCGCGACGGGATCTACGGTGGACCGCCGTTCCGGATTGATCTGCCCGACGGCAAGTATCGCGTTGTAGTGCTGACGGGGCAGTACACTCGGCCCGGCGCCAATCGGCCGGACTCGCACTTCCGCCAGTACTCGATAACGGCGGGAGATACGGCGCTCTACGAGCAACAGGGGAGTGTGGAGGAGTTCTTCGACCCGCGCGGCCGCTACTTCCATAACTACTACCGCGCCTGGCATCCAAAGGTGAACTTGTATCAGGA
This sequence comes from Candidatus Zipacnadia bacterium, assembly GCA_029820995.1. Lineage (GTDB taxonomy): Bacteria > Armatimonadota > Zipacnadia > JALGUG01 > JALGUG01 > JALGUG01. The sequence continues at coordinate 6,475 of JALGUG010000032.1, read as the reverse complement.
GAACATTGCTCGGTGGATACCGTTCGGCGAGGCACAGGTCGAGGTGTCAGGCGGCCGGCTGGAGGTCTCGGCCTCGCGCTATGCTCCGGTCAACGGCCTGTGGGTCTTCGCGGTGGGGAACGAGGCGGGCCCGAAGGCGGTGAAGCGTTTTCGGGCCGAGCAAGAGGCCACGTTCAACGACCAGTATCCCTACCTGTCGGATGAACCGGAGCTTCCGATGCCGGAACTGCCGGCAGGGACCAAGCAGGCAGGCGTGGTGATGTACGTGCGGGAGGATGCACGGTCGCTGCGGCCCGGGACGCGGCCGGTCCAGCGCGACCTGGGACGGCCATTGAGGCTGTTCGCCAGTCAAGGCGAGCGGGAAGCCGGCGTGATCGCGGTGACACCGCTGCGGGACATTGAGGGCAAAGTTGACCTGGTGGCTTCGGACCTGCGCGGGGCGAACGGCGCACGGATTGCGGGGACGGCGTTTGACATCCGGTATATCCGCTACAACGAGTATCCGGTGACCGGAGGATATAAGGTGCGGCCGCACTTTCTGGTGCCCTGGCGGCCGGAGGGCATGGAGAAGGGCCTGACGCGGGGATTCTGGGTGGACCTACACACCCCAAAGGACGCCCAGCCGGGCTTCTACGGCGGCGCACTGCAGCTCAGTGGTCCCGGGGTCAAGGCGATGCTCCCCGTCGAGGTGCGGATCCTGCCCCTGAGGCTGCCGACGGCGCGGCTGCGAGCAGGGGTCTACGCCGGCGACCTGGCCGGCACGACCTTCCGCCCGTTTCGCACTGCGAGAAACATGCCGAATGAACTGATGCGCAAGGTGCTGCGCACGCGGATGGAGTTCTATGCTGAGCAAGGCTTCACGGGTCTGTTTGACAGCCTGCCCTGGTACCCGTTCGAGTACCAGGACGGGCGAATAGAGACCACGCAGGTGTGGGAGGACTGGCTCACCGTGTTCCGAACGGCGGCAGCCATCCCCAACTTCGAGGATCGCATCTTCTGCTACTACGTCGGCGGCCCGCAGATGTTTCCGAAGTGCCCGCACTTCCTGGGCCGCGGGGGCATCCGCAAGATGGAACTGGACGAGATTCGCTTCAGCGATGAGGCGGTGCAGGAAATGATCGTGATGACGAAGTTCCTGTACGCGAAGCTCCGGGCCGGGGGGCTGCCGGAGCTGACTTTTTACGTACAGGATGAGCTGGGCAATGACGGGGCGAAGGGCGCGCGGTACGGGCGTGAGCTGCTCCGGGCGGTCAATAGGTGCCGCGAGGCGGTGCCGGGCGGCTTTCGCACCTGCATTTCCACGCTGCGGGCGAGCATCGCGCGGGAATACCTGAACGAGGCGGACATTGTCATCCCAAACAGCGCTTATCCGCTGACCGCGGAGACAATCGCCGAAATCCGCGACCATGGTAGAACCTTGGGGCTCTATAACTGCGGGGCGACGCGCTTCAGCTACGGATTCTATCCCTGGCGCGTAGGGGCGTACCTGCGCGCCCAGTGGTCGTTCAGCTACGACGGCGACTCACGCGATCCGTTCGAGGCACTGCCGTCGGGCGCCCGCGTTTCCTGCGACTGTCACTTCACTCCGGAGTGGGAGGTGCTGCCGTCCATCGGCATGCTGGTGCAGCGGGAGGGCGTAGACGACTACCGCTACATCCAGTTGCTGGAGGAACGGCTGAAAGCCGCACAGGACGCGGGTCAGGGCCAGAGCCCGGCTGCGAAGGAGGCCCGTGCGGTTCTGGACGAGCTGCGCGCGGCCGTGAACGTAGACTACATGGATCCGAGTAACAACTGGGACAACAGTACGATGAACTACTACAGGTGGCGAGTGGCCGCGGCGGCCATGAAGCTGGGCGAGAGGTAGCTGCTCAGCCCAGCCATCGGGCATCGTCGCTCCGTGTACGGACGTGGTGTGCCGGCAAGCTGCGCATCGTCGTACGAGACGCTGTGCGGCCGGCGGTCGTGGTGCAGGGCAAGCCGCCGGTCGCCCGCGGGAAGCGGCCGGCTGCGGGAGGGAGTCTCTCCGGCGGCGAAGAAGCTGTGCCAGTTCGTCAACCGTGTGTTGCGCCGGGAATTGAAAGGAGAACTGCCCCGATGTTGAAAGCGGAGGAAGTGAAGGAGTGCGCGAAGGAGTGCGGCGCCGACCTGGTGGGCATCGCCTCCATGGACCGATTTGAGGGCGCGCCGAAGCAGATGGACCCCAGATACATCTTCCCGGACGCGAAGGCGATGATTGTGATGGGCTTTCGCATCTTCCGAGGTTGCCTGCGGGGGATTGAGGAGGGGACCTTCTTTGTGGCCTACGCAGGGATGGGCTATGCGGGGATCAATTGGGTCTATCAGCCCATGGTTCTGTGGAACCTCTGCAAAATGATTGAAGATGAGGGCTACGAGGCAGTTCCCATTCCCAACAACTTCCCCTGGACAAACACGAATAGCAGCGGCCAAGATCCGGAAGCGACGGGACGGCTCAACGAGCGCTGGAGCCGTCCGGTATCGCCGGACCGGCCGGCGCCCGATGTGTTCATCCACATGAGGATTGCCGCCTTCTGTGCGGGGCTGGGCGAGATCGGTTACAGCAAGATGTTTCTGAGCCCGGAGTTCGGACCGAGGCAAAGGCTGGCCGCGGTCATTACGGACGCGCCGCTGGAGCCTGATCCGCTGTACGAGGGGCCGCAGCTTTGCGACCGGTGCATGCTCTGTGCCGAGGACTGTACCGGAGAGGCGATCAGCACGACGGAAACGGTCAAGGTCACGGTGGCGGGCAGGAAGCTGGAGTGGGGGAAGATTGACTACGAGAAGTGCAGCCGGTACTTCTGCGGCGCGAGCAAGGAGCACAATCCGTTCATGGTCACGCCGGAGGACGAGCAGGGGTTCACTCAACCTGTGGGCCGGAGCCAGCGGTACAAGGTGGGCCCGGTCTACGTGTACGGACGGGCGCTGGAGGGCGCGCGGGGCTGTATCCGGGCCTGCATGGTCCACCTGGAGGAGCAGGGCAAGATCAAGAACGCGTTCAAGCACCCCTTCCGCCGGAGGAAGCCCTGGAGGCTCTAGGCTCGGACTGGTTTCGTGACCTCAACGGGGAACGACGGTCGCGCGTGAACGCGCTCTATGTTATCCTACGGGCGTTATGAAACAGCTTCTCGCGGTGGGCAGTTGGGGGGCTGTCTAGATCCGGAGGCGAACAGGTGATAACGGCGGAGGAAGTGAAGGAGTTTGCGAAACAGTCGGGCGCCGACCTGGTCGGGATCGGGTCCATGGACCGGTTCGAGGGCGCGCCGAAGGAAATGGACCCGCGGTACGTCTTCCCGGAAGCGAAGGCAATCATCGGACTGGCGTTTCGCATTCCGCGAGGCTACTTGCGGGGCATCGAGGAAGGCACACACTTCTATCAGTACCCGGCGATGGGCTATTCGAGCATCAACGAAGTGTACGCGCCGATGGTCTTGCGCGAGCTGGCGTGCTTTCTGGAGGACAACGGCTACGAGGGCGCGGTATTCCGCAATACCGGGGCGCGGATGGTGCGCTCGGACGTGACCGGCAGCTACGACGAATCGCCCGACTTCGGCCGGCGAATTCGCTATTCCGAGCCCGTGGCTCCGGATCGTCCGCCGCCGGATGTGATGTTCCACTTCCGGATTGCGGCCTTCATTTGCGGCCTGGGTGAGATCGGCTACAGCAAGTTGTTCCTGACGCCCGAGTTCGGCCCGCGGCAGCGATTTGCGTTTATGCTGACCGATGCGCCGCTTGAGCCGGACCCGCTGTTTGAGGGCCGGATCTGCGACCGCTGTATGCTGTGCGTGAGAGACTGCCCGGTCGGCGCCATCGCGGACGACGCGACGGTGAAAGTGACCGTGGCGGGACGGGAATTGGAGTGGGGACGGCTCGCCGAGTGGCAGTGCTTCCACGGCTACCTGGGCAGCGCGAAGGAGACCAATCCGTTCCTACCGCCCGACGCGTTTGATGAGCTGGCGGACGGCGACAAGATCATGACGGGCGAGAAACAGCTCACGCCGGCCGAGGTGCTGCAAGTGCACGCTGTCTTGCGCAAGTACTACGGCTCGGCGGCGGGATACGGCTCGGCGCTGTGCGGGGGCCGGGGCTGCCTGCGGGCCTGTATGGTGCACCTGGAGGAGACCGGCAGACTGACCCGCAAGTTTGAGGCGCCTTTCCGCAAGCGCAAGCCGTGGAGACTGTGAGAGGGCCCCCATAGGGAGAAGGGATGGCATGATAAGGTGCTGACTTCGGAACGAGTCAAGGAGTATGCCAAGCAATCCGGGGCGGACCTGGTAGGGATCGGCGACATCAGCCGGTTCGAGGGAGCGCCGCTGCAGTCGGACCCGCGCTACATCTTCCCCGAGGCCACCACGATTATCGGCCTCGGGTTTCGGGTGCATCGCGGCCTGTATCGCGGAATTGAGGAGGGCACTTGGTTCGCCGGCCTGCCCTCGATGGGCTACGCCAATATCAACGACGTGTACGCCCCGATCGCGCTGCGCGAGGTCGGCGATCTGCTGGAAGACAATGGCTACGAGGCCTGCCTGTATCAGAACACGTCCGTGCGCTACGGTTGCGGTGTGGGCCGGCCGGTTCGGGAGGGTTTGCCGCGCCCGGACGTGTTCATCCATTTCCGCATCGCAGCCTACATCTGCGGGATGGGAGAGATCGGTTACAGCAAGGTGTTCCTCACGCCCCAGTTCGGACCTCGCCAGCGGTTTGCCTTCATTATCACCGATGCCCCGCTGGAGGCGGACCCGATCTACGAGGGTCCGCCGCTGTGTGACCGCTGTCTGCTCTGCGTGCGGGAATGCCCGGCGGGGGCCATCAGCGCCGAGGAGACTGTTGAGGTGAACATCGCCGGGCACGAGGTCGAGTGGGGCAAGCTGGACGTGGAGAGATGTTCAGCCTGTTTCCAGGCCGGGAGCCCGGAGTACAGCCCTTTCATGCCCGACGATATTGCTGAAGGCATGAGGAAGCTGCTCTCGATGCCCCCCGGGCCGGAGCGTACGGAAGCCCTGAGGGAGTACGGCGGAGGTTGGGGGCTGGGGCGCAAGATGCCGTACTGCCAGGCCGGTTGGGAAAGCTACCACCACCCCGGGGCCATCTGTGGGGCCCGCGGCTGCCAGCGGGAGTGCTTCATCCACCTGGAGGAGCAGGACAAGCTACAGAACCGCTTCCACCGTCCGTTCCGCCTCCGCAATCCCTGGAAGCTGTAGAGGTGCCGCGTGGGAGTCGCATGAGGCAGGCGTGTCGCCCGCCCGGCCCCTCGGATGGATCGAGACGTGAAGAGGTGCAAACATGGTGACTTCAGACCAAGTGAAGGCGTACGCCAGGGAATGTGGCGCCGACCTCGTCGGCGTCGGGGCGATGGACCGATTCGAGGGTGCGCCCAAGGAGATGGACCCGCGGTACATCTTCCCGGAGGCGCAGGCGATCGTCGGGCTGGGCTTCCGCATTCATCGCGGGTGCTTCCGGGGGATTGAGGAGGGCACGTTCTTCGGTGCGTATCCCTCGATGGGCTACGCGGGCATCAACTACCGCGATGCACCGATCACGTTGCGGGCGCTGTGCAGCGCGCTGGAGGACCAGGGCTACGAGGCCGTGCCCGTCCAGAACATGCTGTTCCTCAATCCGCTGGACCCGCTCAACGGTGTCGCCCACGACGTGAGCCGGCCTGTGGCGCCCGACCTACCGGCCCCTGACGTAATGCTGCACTACCGAATCGCCGCGTTCATCTGCGGCATGGGCGAGATCGGCTTTAGCAAGGTGTTTCTCACTCCGGAGTTCGGCCCCCGTCAGCGGTTTGTGTTCTTGCTCACCGACGCGCCCCTGGAGCCCGACCCCATCTTCGAGGGCGAGATCTGCGACCGCTGTATGCTCTGCGTGAAGAACTGCACGGTGGGTGCTCTCGATCCGGATGAGACCGTGAAGGTGACCGTCGCCGGGAGAGAACTGGAATGGGCCAAACTGGATGAGGTCAAGTGCTCCAGCGGCTATCAGGGCGCCAATCCTCACTACTCGCCCTTCACGCCCGAGGACTACGACGTGGAAGAAGCCCTCAAACATCCCTATCGGGCCGTTGAGCTCCCATACAACAAGGCATCAGCCGGCATGTTCCACCTGCCAGGCGCACTCGAAGGCGCGCGGGGGTGCATCCGAGCTTGCTTCATTCATCTGGAGGAGACCGGCAAGATCAAGAACGTGTTCAAACACCCGTTCCGCAAGCGGAAACCGTGGAGGCTGTGACACGACATGAAGTTCGCCGTCGGCTATCAACTGCCCGAAGAGGACGAAGAGCCGCTCACGCGGATCGTGGAGGAGTTCGGCGCACGGATCGAGGAGGTCTATTTCCCCTGGCTGGACATGCCCAGCGGGCGCTCGCCGATGACCAGTCGCGAGGGGTTCGTTGACTGGGACGGACAGCGAAGGCTGGAGAACGACCTGCGGACTTTCAAGGAGATGGGCGTCAAGCTGG
>JALGUG010000480.1 GCA_029820995.1 Candidatus Zipacnadia bacterium | reverse complement strand
GCGGGCAGCAAGACGTCGAGTACCTCAACCTGCTGGCGAACGCCAAGGGATATGACCGGGACCAGATGGCCCGGCTGGTGGCCGACTTCGTCAAGCTGGAGGGCGAGCATCGCCGGAACCAGGCCGACGACGCCGGCACGGTGCAGTTCGACCGCCTCTCGTGGGCCGACTTCGCCCGCCTGCGGCTCGCCGTGGCCCGGGCGCTCGGCGGCTAGAGGTGGTTTCATGACCTCGACGACCAACGACAGTCGCGCGTAAACGCGCTCGCAAAAGGTTTTGAAACCACTTCTAGCCCGGAGCTCTCTCGCAAGGTGGGTCGCCGGCGCGAGAGACACCCCGCAACACGTGGATCGCCGTCCCAGCGCAGTCCGGCTTGTTGGCGCGGAGCCACTGTCTGTCGTGGCCCACGAGGCACGCGCAAAGGCCCAGAGGTATCCTCGCGTAGAGTCAAAGCATGCCGGGTCAAGCCGGCCCTGCTCACCGGTGCTTAGTAGCACGCGCTACCACGAGGAATAGGGCGTGCCGTCCAGCCCCGTTCCCGCGGCGTTGCTGCTCACATGCCCCTTTGGCTTGTGCGAGTCGTACTTCCAGTCGCTCCGCCCGGTGATGGGATCTACGGGGAGCTTGCCGTCGGAGGTGGTCAGGTAAGGGCCGTTCCATGGGGTGTTCGGCGGGATCTCGACTCTGTGGCCGTCGCTATCCGCATGACAGTGGCCGGGAGTCTTATCGCCCATGAGATGCTTCAGGCGGCAAGGGTGCCCGCCATACTCAGCCTCGAACATTCGAATCGCGTACCGCAGCTCCTGAAGAGTTGCCCGCAGCGCAGCCTCCCGGGCCCGTCGCCCGGCCGCCATCAATCGGGGGATGACTATCAGCGCCAGTATCGCGACAACGACGACCACGATCAGTACTTCGATCAAGGTCATACCGGCGCGTCGTGCCCCACCAGCCGACGGAATCGCTGAAGTCATCAGCAGAGAGTACCGTGACTCGGATTGAATGTCCGCTAAGTAACATGCCAGGGAAGAAGCAACAGGTGTGTCACCAAGTGTTAAACAGGTCCTTACAAAGCCCGGCAGGGCCGCTGTCCTCACTCCCAAACTGACCCACTACCCGGCCGTTGGCTCGCGCCAGGTGTCAGTCGCCTACGCGGAAGTTGTCCAGCTCAAAACACGGCGCTACGCGGAAGTTGTCCAGCTCAAAACACGGCGCTACGGGCTCTCGGGTCTTGTCTTTCCGCAGCGTCATCGTGAGACGCACGATGCGCCGTCCGCTCGGCATCGGCTTCCCCTGCAGGGGATGGTCCCGCATATCGCCGCGGAAGTCGGCCAGGCCGAGATTGGCCTCGGTCCATTCCGAGGCGGGCTGCTTGGCGAAATAGGCGGACCAGTCCAGACCGTCCTCGTCCCGAAGGGTCAGTTTGAAGTAGAACCACTTCCCGCCCTCGGCCATCGGAGTCCGGTACTCGAACCGCACGTTCATCCGATCCGAAGTCGTCAGCTTTTGCGACCGCCAGGCGCTGACATATCTCACGTCGGTGGTAGGCGCAGCCTCAAGGTGCAAAGCGCCGGGCGAGCCGCCGAAGCCGGGGGATAGCCGGGCCTTGGGGCCGGCCCAGTCCTGCAGCGTGCCGTCGTCGAAATCGAAGGCTCGCGGTTCCGGGATGAGGATTTTGCCTCGCTGGATGACCCTCTGCGCCCCGTTGGCGTGAGCGACCACCTCGTACACATAGGGCAAGTCGTACCGCGGATTCTGCACGCCGAGCGTCGCGCTCGTGGCGGGCGCCGTGGGTCGGGTCTCGAACAGGTAGCCGCCGCCCATGCCGTAGCCGTACCGAAGCGAGAAGGCTGCCGGCTGATCGCTCTTCACCTCGACACGATTGACGGAGAGGTCCACCTCCGGCACCTTCGCGCCGGCCCGTGGTATCGCGCCTGAGCCGCCAGTGTCGCTGAACACTCCGGTCCCGCCGACAAAGGCGACCTTGTCGGGCTCCTGCCCGCTCGTGAAGCGCAGCACGGCGATCTC
>JALGUG010000248.1 GCA_029820995.1 Candidatus Zipacnadia bacterium | reverse complement strand
TTCGTACGGGTCATCAATGCCGGTGAACATCTTGATCGCACCGGCTCGAGCCTGGGCGTACAGACCCTTCGGGTCCCTGGCCTCGCAGACTTCGAGCGGCGCGTCCACGAACACCTCGACGAAGTCGCCGATCAGCTCGCGCGCCTCATCCCGGATCTCCCGATAAGGCGAGACCGCCGCAGCGATCGCCACAACACCGTTGCGCGTTAGCAGGTGACACACAAAGGCGATGCGACGGATATTGGTGTCGCGGTCCTGCTTGGAAAAGCCCAACCCCTTGGAGAGATTGGTGCGCACGACGTCGCCGTCGAGGACCTCCACGTTCAAGCCCTGCTCGCGCAGCCGAGCTGCAACGCCCTGGGCGATGGTTGACTTGCCCGCGGCAGGCAGACCCGTATGCCAGATCGTAAAGCCCTTGCGTTGCACGGCCATCCTCGCTAACCGGCCAAAGGTGTGCCAATCATATCGGCCGGCACGGGCAGCCCCATGCGCGTCAGGATGGTGGGGGCCACATCGTAGATCGTGGCTCCCTGCACCTCGCCACGCTCGGAGGAGCGCGGATCATACAGAATGAACAGGCCCTGCTGGGCATGGTTGGCGTCGTCCGGACCTGTGTCATTCTCGAAGATGTGAACCGCTTCGTTGCCTACAGTCCCGGCAGACCGCCACGAGAGGTCGCCGAAGTACACAATCAGGTCCGGCGGCAGGCCTCTTACAGTGCGGTAGATCTGCTCCGGCTTGAATACGCGCGTCCCGATGGGCCGCCCCTGTTCGTCGCCCAGCGCAGTCAAACGCGCTGCGAGCTCGTCGCGCAGGGACTCGTACTCCTCGCGGGGCACGATCCCCTCCGGCTCGCGGCCCTGGACATTCAGCATGACCCGCCCGTAGTATCCGCCCTCCCCCCAGGCGCGCGTCCTCGACCAGTCTACTTTCTCCATGTCGAGCCGGGTACGCTCGGCGGGCCTCTGCTTGAGCGTGAGATACCCCTCGCGGATCAACCAGTCGTTGAGGCAAATGCCGCCGACCATCGTCTTGGCGCCGTGGTCGGAAGCCACCAGTATGATCGTGTCCTCATCGGCGAGTTCCAGCAGCTCCCCCAGTTGCGCATCGAGAAAGGCGTGGTACTCCCACAGAGCATTCTCGTACGGGTTGCCGGGCTCAAACAAACGGTGGTCTCGGGCTCCGTAGCGCCAGAAGCCGTGATACAGGCGATCTACGGCCATTTCCACGAACATGAACAGGTCCCAGTCCTTGTGGGCGATGAGGTGCTTGAGCAGCGTGAAGCGCTGCTCGGTCATATCGTAGATCTGCTGCAGCAAGTGATCCTTGTGCTCAGTTCGGAAGTCGCGCACGTCAATCCGGTACTGCGGCGCCACGCGGGCGATTTCCGCTTTCAGCTCGGCCGGATAGGTGTATTCGCTCTCCATGCTGGGCGTCAGGAAACTGGCGACCAGCCAGCCCCGCAGGGGCCGGGGCGGGTACGTCATGGGCACGCCGATGACCGCCGACTTCAGCCCGTATCGGCCCACGATATCCCACAGCGTTGGCTCGCGCATGTTCAGCGAGCTGCCGATGGACAGGCCGGTGTAGGTGTAGTCCTTCCGGTTACGAAAGCCGTACAGGCCGAGCTGTCCGGGGTCCTTGCTGGAGACCATAGACATCCACGCCGGGACCGTAATCGGCGGGATCGTGCTTTCCAGCCGCCCGTAGATGCCCTGGGACATCAGTTGGTGGATTGTGGGCAGCCGCTCGCCCCACGCATCGAGCACGTACTGGGGGGTGGCACAATCCAGTCCGATTATCAGAGCTCGCCGCGCTTCTGCCATGACCTGGCACGCCCTCAGACGCCTTCGTCTCTTTGCGGATTCGCGGCAGCTTGCCGCTTTGTGATTATACCACCCGCCCGGCACAGGCCTCTGTACGCGCCGTCCTGGGCCTTACCGTTTTGCCACTGCCAGCAACACTGCCGAGCGCCCAAGCAGGTTCTCGACGGCCAGCGGCGCATACAGAACATTCCGCAGGCCCCACCGGAAGGCGCGTTTGGCGAGCGACGGCACTCCCGGGTAGACGTGACCTTCCAGCGACTCCCCGACGGGCTGCCCCTCGGCCGGCAAGACCTCGATGCCCTTGCGCCTCAATCGCACACTGCGCAGCCAGTATAGCACACTCGTCTCAAGGACCTGACCACCGGCCCAGGTGGGAATCGCACGGCACTGGAGGTCCTCGAAGCCAGCCGCTTGCAGCGCCCGCGCCAGGGTCCGCGGGGAGAAGTGCACGAGGTGCCGGGGAACATCGAGCCAGTACCACCATCGGCGCAAGAGCCGCGCTTGGAGCGCCGCCATATTGGGCACCTTGATGAAGACGCGCCCGCCGGGTCGGAGAAGGCGCCGGATATGCCGGAGGGTCGCCACTGGATCTGGCAGGTGCTCCGCGACGTCAAACAGCGTCACAGCATCGAAATTTTCTTCCGCGAAATTCGCGTCCTCTAGGGTGCCACAGAAGACGTCTGTGCCGGCGAACTCCCGCGCCAGCTCGCACGCGTGTTGGGAGACGTCCACTCCACAGACGCCCCAGCCTTGCCGAGACAGCACGCGGAGCACGGTGCCCACGCCGCAGCCAACGTCTAGGACGGTCTGCCCGGGCTGCGCCTGGCCCAGTTGTTCAAGGGCAATCCGCGTAGCGCGGTCCAGGTACGGTTGCGCGTCCCCGAGGGGTGGTCCGGCCCAGTACTCGTCCGGGTAAAAGGCGGACATCGCGTCGCGCGTCGGCCGGGGGTTGGTGTAAACCAGACCACATCTGCGGCATTGCACTACGCCGAACGTGCCCGGGCGCAGCAGGTTGATATCCTGCGCCTCGAAAAGCGAACGCGGGTCGTCCGCCCTACAGAGCAAGCAGTTGACTCGCTCAAGTTGCATTCCGGCGGCCCTCGATCATTCCCCGCGTGTAGCCCACTACGTGCGCCAAATCTACGATCAGGTTCGCCAGAGGCGCCAGGATGACGGCCTCCAGGCGGGCGGTGCGACGGCGGGCTCGGAGGGCGTGGCGCAGGCAGTAAGCCAACACGAGAGCCGGGAACCCCAGCAGCGCCGACGGCCAGAAGCACCCCGCGATCGCCAGGGCTAGCCCGCATCCAACCACCAGGTACGCCTTGGCGTAATGCCGAAACCAGATGCGCCCCTGGGCGTCGCCCCGCGCATAGCGGTAGAACTGCACGAACAACCCGCCGACCGTGCCGCGCGGACGCCAGACCACGAGCGCCTCCGGTTCGAAGTGGAACTTGGCTCCCACTTGCCGCAACGTCCGGCCGAAGGGCGTGTCCTCATTGTGCCAGGCCCACTCCGGGTAGCCGCCGGCCTGCTCCCACGCGGCGCGCCGGAACGCCACCGATCGGCCCGAGGGCAGGAAGCTGTCGGGGTCAACCTCCTGCGCCGCCGGTACCGTGGCCGCCGCCACGGCGGCTTCCCACAACGTGCGCGGATCGGCTTCGTAATAGCCACCGACGACGTCTATCTCCGGGTCGGCTTCCAGCGGGGTGATGATCCGCTCGAACCAGTCCGGGCGCGGCCGGGCGCCGAGGTCCGTGATTGCGATGACTTCCGCCGAGCTCTCCTGCACACCGCGGTTGCGGCCCTGCGACCGGTTCGCGCCCGGCTCGACGATCAGCTTGATCGGCGCGCCCTTCCGAATGCGCTCCCGGATAAGCTCAGTCGTCCCGTCGTCGGAGCCCGCATCCACGATGAGGACCTCATCAGGAGCGCGCGTCTGGCACAGGACCGCGTCCAGGAAGGCCGGCATCTCGGCCGCTTCGCGATAGCAGGTTGTGACGAGTGCTGTTCTCACCAGCTTCCGCGACCTTTCAGCCAGTCCAAGTACAGGTCCATGTACAGCTCGGCCACCCGCCGCCAGGTCTGCGTCCGCGCGAACTCATAGCCTGCTGCACCCTTGGCTTCGATCAGGTCGGGCTCGGCCAAGCATCGCTGCAGTTCCGCGGCGAGGTCTTGTGCCGTGCCGGCGATGACGCAGTGCTCGGCCCCCGGAAACAGGCGCAGATAGTCCTCTTTCAGCGGATTGTCGTACACCGCGAACACTGCGCGTCCGCAGGCCATGGCCTCCAGCATCGCGAGCAGGCCGGAGACGAACGCGAACCGGCAATTGCGCAGGTAGGGCATGATATCCGGCACGCGCCCGTGGAAGGTGACGTCGAGCCCGGCCTCGGCGGCCAGCTTCTCCGCTTGCTCGCGGAGGCTACCGTCGCCGCAGACTTCCAGCGGCAGTTCAACGTTGTGTTCGATCCTTAGCAGCCGCAAGGCCTCCAGATAGGTGACAAAGCCCGTGTCGGGCTCCAAACGCCCCGCGAACAGGGCTCCCCGGCCGAGCGGCGGGCGTTCGGCCGGGGCGTCCACGCCGCCGTGTGTCACGTGGGAGCAGCGGAAGCGGTACCACTTCGGGATGAAGGCCCCGGCGCAGATGCTGCCGCGCGTCAGCCACTGAACCAGACGCCGCAGGACCTTCGCCTCGAGAGGTATCGGGTAGCCCTCATAGCCGTGGAACGTGACAAAGGCGGGCGTCCGCGGGCGCAGGAAGCGATACGGCAGGTAGTACTTCAAGAAGGGATAGGCATCGTGGGTGTGCACGAGGGAGGCCCAGTCCACCAGCGGCTTCAGCGTACGGCGACCGACCGAGGCCGAGCGGTCCAGCCGGGTGACCTCGAGGCCTTCAATCGTCTCCCGGGCCGGCCAATCCTCTTCCCATCGTGGCGCGGCGAGGCGCACCTGCAGGCCCGCCGCGGCCAGCTCCCGACAGACCATCTGGACATGCTTCTCGACCCCGCCGCGCCGCGGCAGATAGGAGGGTGCCAGCATCAGCACACGCAGGCCTCGCAGCCGATGCTCATCCTCAGGCCTCGTTGTCCTCACCCACTTCGGCCAGGTATTGCTCGATCACCTCGTCGCTGGGCCCGTCGGCCCGCAGCTTGCCGCTGTCCAGCCAGACGACGCGCCGGCAGAGGCCGCGCACGGCCACCAGCTCGTGAGACACCAGCAGCACCGCGCTACCCTGCTCCTGCAGCTCCTGGAGACGCCGATAGCACTTGCGCTGGAAGTGCTCGTCGGCCACGGCGAGAACCTCATCCACGAGCAGGACCTCCGGCTCGAAGGCCACGGCAATGGCGAAGCCGAGCCGCAAAGCCATGCCCGAGGAGTACGACTTGACGGGCACGTTCACGAAGTCTTCGAGTTCGGAGTACTCGGCAATGGCCTCCAGCCGCTCGAGCACGGCAGAATTCGAGTAGCCCATGAGCGCGCCGCTCAAGCGGATGTTGTCCCGGCCGCTGAGCTCGGGGTGGAAGCCCGCCGCCAGCTCGAACAGTCCCCCGGCCCGGCCCTGGACGGTAACCGTGCCCTCGGTGGGCACGTAGATCCCCGCGATGAGCCGGAGCAGCGTGCTCTTGCCGGAACCGTTCCGGCCGATTACGCCCACGGCTTCGCCCGGCGCGACGGCGAGGCTCACCTCCTGCAGAGCCCAGATCTTGTCAGTCGGAAAGGGCCGGAGCATCCGCGTAACGAAGCGCTTGACGCTGGGGCGCCGCTCGTGTCGGACCACGAACTGCTTCCATACGGCGTTGACCTCGACGATCGTTTCTGTCACTAGCGGAGCTCCGAGAACTGCCACTGGTAACGGCGCCACACCAGGATCCCCACTAAGAGGATCAGAAGCGCCCAGGCGGCTGATACCGCCAGATAGAGGTAGTAGTGCGGCACCGGCCATTCGCCACCGTGCAGCAGGGCGGTGCGGTAGCCGATGAACAGGGGCGTCAGCGGATTGCCGACGAGGTAAACCTGCTTCCAGAACGGAGCCAGCCGCGCGCTGTCCATTACGTTCTGCACCGTGTATACAATGGGACACAGGAAAAAGAAGAGCTGGATGCCGGATCCGAGCAGGAACTTGATGTCCTCATAGTACATATGCAGCGTGGCGAACAGAAGTACCAGCCCCAACGTGAGACAGGTCTGGATGGCCAGCAGCGGGATGACCCACAAGAAGTACAGGTTGAAGGCGACCGGGAGCACCAGGAAGATCGCGAACAGCACGGTGAAGCCCAGGACCATGTGAATGGCGTTGGACAGCAGACTGGAGATCGGGAGCGCGATCTTTGGGAAGGCATACTTCCTGATCAGCAGGTAGTCCTTTGCCACGCAGACGGCGCCGTCGTTGAGGGATTGCGAGAAGAACATCCAGGGCAGAAAGCAAGTGAACAGCTCCATCGAGAAGTTCTGGATCTTGGACCCCATGATGTACTTGAACACGATCGTGAGAATCACAATCTGCATCAGGGGGTTAAGGAACGACCAGAAGAACCCGAGGGCGGAGTTCTTATATCGCACCTTCAGGTCGCGACGCACAAGCTGCGCCACCGCGGAGGCCCAGCGCAGCCCGGGGAAGCGCGCCTCGAGCAACTGTCTCAAGGCGGCCCCTCGTGCGGGGGAAGAGGGTGTGGCTACCTTATCGGACATCAGGCTTGCGCGTACGTGCCATCGTCTCTATTGCGCGCCGACCAGTTGGTGTCGCCCCAAGACCACAAGTGGTTTGATAACCTCAACGATCAACGACGGCCGCGCCTGAAGGCGCTCTATGTTATCCTACAGGGGTTGTGAAACCGCTCCCGGGGTCGGGCCCCTACCGAAAGATCCACGTGCCGAACTTGTCCGCTTCCATGAACCCGCTCCTGGTCTGCGACCAGGCCGTCTGCTCGCGCCCCGGGAGCCGCTGGCGACACAGATTGGCACGCCACTTGTCCCCGGGCTTTGGGGCCTTGACCTGGAGCGCCGACCAAGGGATCGCGACCTCCGCGACCCACTTGCCGTCGGCCACCTTCGCGGCGCTGTTCCATGCCGGGTTGTACTTCAAGTCGTTCTGTCCTTCGAACACGGCGTCCCAGTGCACATTGCGCGGGTTCAGAATGAAGTGATAGTACCGGGCGGATTTCGCATCCGGCTGCAGGAAGATGTCAATGCTGTCGCCCATCCAGATGTCGCTGTCCGGGTCCTGGCCGACGATCTTCATCTGC